>JBKPAM010000014.1:0-18248 GCA_046726435.1 Actinomycetota bacterium | reverse complement strand
GCGCGACCGCGACGGACGCCGCCGCCGTGGCCACGGCGAGCCCGCCGATGAGCACGTCGCGAGCTCGCCTGGGCAGGAGCAGCCACGCGGAACCTGCTCCGAGGTACGCGACCGTCAGCACGCCGCCGGCGAGGTAGTAGGTGCGAAAGAGCGCGGGGCTCCAGCCCGCGTGTTGGGCGAGCGCCTCGGCCGCCGCCGCGGCCGCGAACAATGCGAAGCCTGCCGCCCACAGGGCCTTCTGGCCGGCCGGCCGGTGGAGGAAGGATCGAAGCAGGAGGGCGCTGAAAAGCATGGCCACGAACGCAGCAGCGATCGGCAGGAACGCGTCGATCACCGGGGGCACCGATGCGCGCGGCCGCAGGCTGATGGGTGTCACCGGGGCGCCTCGCCGTACGATCGTCAAGTAGGCGAAGTCGCGCCCGCCGAACATTCCCTGATGCGTCCCGACGAAGAGGTAGCGGCCGGGAGCGAGCGGTTGGGACGGCACGAGGGTGAGCGCCCGCGGCGAGCGTGCGCGCACCACCAGCGGCAGCCGGTTGCGGTGGTCGAGGTTGAAGAGGCGGTACGCGTCAGGGCGATCGACCACGGCCGCCCGGACGACGAAGGCACGCGCGTCCTTGGGGTGCAGACGGAGCGCATCCCGAGGATACGGATCCTGCGGGTCGCGCCAGGAGAACAGGGCCACCGTCCCCTTGGACGTCGTCAGGAACTGACCCGTGACCTCCTTCGTGAAGCCCGTCTGGTACGCGTAGCGGACGGAGCCCGTACCGATCCCACTGACCGCGGGCACGAACGGAAGCGCGATCAGGACAAGGAAGATCGTGCCGAGCGAGATGCTGATCCGCGTCCGGTACCCGCGCCGCCGCCGGAGACGGCCGCTGGGCGGCTTCCCGTCGAACCGGCGGCGCCGCCGGCGGTGCGCCCAGTAGAGGGCACCCGCGGAGAGCACCGCCGTCCCCGCGAGCCAGACGAACTCGAACTTCCAGCCGACGCCACGCAGCGGGCCCGTGCCGTACGGGCTGAACGCGGAGGGGATAACGGCCCAGGCCAGCACGGGGCCGGCGAGCAGGAGGATCGCAGCCACGAACGGAAAGCCTGCGAAGAGCCAGCCGATTCCGGGGAAGCCCAGAAGCGCCATCGGGAGCTCGTACCCCGCGAGCGCCGCCGGACTGCGCCTCCGGACGCGCCTTGGAATCCGGCCTGCGTAGACGGTCGGCGCGGCCGCGACCGCTCGCCGGCCGGCCCTGCGCTGGCGCGCGGTCATGCTCCAGCAGGCGACGGCGTACGCGCTGAAACCGCCCAACACGGCGAGCCCCGCCGGGACGAGGAGGAGGGCCTGCCACGGCTCGAAACCGGCCACCGCGGCCGCGAACGTCCGGCCACCGCCGACCTCGTGACCCTCGAGCGCCGAGAACGTCAACCCCGCGGCGTAGTAGACGGCCGTCCCGCCGACAACGCCGACGAGGGCCGCGCGGGCAAGGCCGGGACGGGCGCGGGCGCCG
This sequence comes from Actinomycetota bacterium, assembly GCA_046726435.1. Lineage (GTDB taxonomy): Bacteria > Actinomycetota > Thermoleophilia > Gaiellales > Gaiellaceae > AC-32. Next base: position 16,746 of record JBKPAM010000014.1, on the reverse strand, counting down.
AGCTGCGCCAGCAGCGCCAATCCGACGCCGACGAGGATCACCATCAAGCCGCCGAGCATGTTGAGCTGCGCGTGCAGGTTCACGATCACGCCCCCTGCATCGCCGCCTCGGTCGAGCAGCTCGTGCACCGCCGGGAATGCCTGGACGGGGCCCTGTAGCGTCCCTACAGCGAGCGCCGCGCACCCGGCGAGGACGAACGCGCGCGACAATCGGGGCGCGCCTCGGAAGCAGCGAAGCAGGACGGCCAGCAGCAGCCAAAAGGCTGCGAACATCGCTGCCCCGGCGGCCATAATGAGGTACGCATGGACCGGCGTCGCCTCCTCGGCCTGCTCGGGGGTGAGCCCGCGGTGCACGACGAGGCGCCCCTCGTGGAAGCCGAGGTAGAGGGCAACCAAGTAGAAGGCGAGCGAGCCGGCGAGCAGGAAGTAGAAGCAGGCGTTCGCAGCCCTGCGCGACGGCGGCGTGCCTCCGAGAAGCGGCACGAGGTAGAAGACGGCGCCCGCGACGAGCATGGTGAGGCCGGTGACTAGGTTGATGTGGGCGTGGCTGATGGGATCGATCCACTCGCCCGCGTGGCCGGCCCGGTGCAGCCAGGCCTCGTGGGACGGCTGCACCTGAATCACGCCCTGGACCGTCCCGACCGTCAGCCCCGCCGCGCCGGTGGTGAGGTATTTCCAGAGATGCCCGCTCGGCTTCGGCACTCGGACGAGCCGGGCATGGAAGACCGTGAGGAACACGTTCGCCGCAAAGCACCAGTAGCCGATGCCCATGACACCGGCTCCGATCCCGACCGGCACCTTGTACCACTTGCCCATGCTGGCCTTCGCGGCCTCGTAGTCCCAGCCGTTCGCGACCAGGCGTCCAATCGCGATCCCGTTGCCCACGAACCCGACGTAGAAGACGAGCAGCCCGACGGCGGTGAACCAGAATGCGCACTGGGCGAGGGCCTCGCTGGCGAGCGGGCGACCGACGATGCGCGGCAGCGTGTACCAACAGAGCCCGGTCGCAATCAGCGTCCCGCCGCCGACGATCATCACGTGCGTGTTCGAGAGGTCGCGGACGAGGTGTCCGGCGTAACCTGCACGCGCAAGCCACTCCGCCGCCCACGGCAGGTTCTTCGCGACCATGTGCAAGCTGCCGACAACCAGGAAGCCGGCGCCCGCAAGGAAGTACTTCGCCACCTTGGGATCGTGTGCGGCGAGCTCCTCCTCCGAGTACGGCACGGTTCGCACGGGCAGCGCCTTCCCGGGAAGCAAGCGCCAGAGAGCGGCGACGAAGACGCCGAAGAAGGCAACGTAGGTGAGGAACTGAAGCGACGAGAGGTGCTTCAGGTACACGGCTGGAACCGCCTAGGCGCCTGCCCTAGCGGAGGCCGGGTTCGAGGAAGTAGACGGTGAGCATCCAGCCCAGGGAGAGCGCGATCATCACCGCGAGGATCACCCACGCCCGGTACTCGGCCCGGCGCGACCAGCGCATGTCCTCGCCGACGTCGCGGTAGCCGAGCAGCGGCCTGGCCGGACGCGGTCGACGCTGCGTCTGGGGCTGTTGCTCCTCCATCAGAAGACCTTCTCCATCACGAGGCTCCTCTCTGGCTCGAGCCCGGCGCCGAAGTCGGCCAGGAGCCGCTCGAAGGTGTACCCGCGCTCCAGGTACGCCTCCATCTGATCCGGCGTATCCCAGGTCGTGTAGAGGTGAACCCGCACGCCGGCTTCGGGCTCCGCGCGGACGAAGACGTCGAAGCGCTGACAGCCTGGGTATTCCTGGACGTGGCCCTTGAGGGCCTGGAGCGATGCGTACAGATCTTCCCACTCCTTGTCTGGGATGACCGCGTCGCTGAACGTCGTGTACGAGACGAACGGCAGCACCGTGGAGAAGGCGGTCGCCATCAGAACCGCTGTCCCCAGATGAGATGGCTGACGACCAGCACGACCGCGAAGCCGGTGAGGAAGACCGTCAGGACGATGAAGAAGACGGTCGCGGGGCCGGCTGACTCCGTAGTCCAGCCGCCGTACCTGTCGACGGGATAGATGCCGGTCCGCGTCCTCGTCGTTCGGTACTGCTTGACCCAGAGGAGGGTGGCGATGACCAGCACGATCAGGAAGCCCCAGAGCCACGCGAGCGAAAGCCAGTCCACGTGCCAGGTCTCCACGCGGCCGTCGATGATGTGGTGGCCGTTGAGATAGTCGTAGTACGCCTGAGCCTTGCCCGGCGAATTACCGGACGGCATCGACATCGTCCCACTCCTCCTCGTCGTAGGCCCACTCGGGCGTGTAGTAGTCCTCTTCGTCGACGTCGAGCGGCACGCGTCCAGCCTCGTTGAGGTTGTGGAAGTGGCCGGCCTTCCAGGCGAAGATGAAGGCGACCAGGGCCACCCCGGCCAGGATGAAGAACATGTCGAGCATCCAGTCGGCCATCACCCATTTCGACCTGTCGTTCTCGGGCGCATCATGGGCGAGCGCCGCCATCGGCGCCGCGAGCGCGGCTGCCATGGCGACAGTCAGAGCAGCGAGGAAGCGGCTCATTGCTCCCCCGGGACGGTCGGAGGGATGTTCTTCTGGGACGCGGGCGGCAGCTTATCGCCGCGCGCCTTTGCGTCGGCCCACGCCCGGTTGAGGAGGTCCTCGTAGATCGTCCTGATGCCGGCGGCGGCGTGCGCGAGGTCCAGCGGCGTCTCCAGGCCGTTTACGACGATCTTGTCGCCGGGGGCCAGACCGGGGAAGACCTGCCTGGCTTCCTTGAAGAAGGGATTCTCGAGCTGGTGCTTGTCGAATGACGCGTTCTTCGCGATCTGCTGGCGCGTCTTGACCCAGGCGAGCAGCTCCTTCGACGGGGACCAGACGATGTAGTCCTTCGGGGTCGGGACACGGTGCTTATCCAGCGTCCCATTCGGAATCGTCTTCACGAAAAGGATCACGCGCCAGATATCGTCGACGGAGAGCCGATCACCGAAGTTCTCCATCGCGGTGCCCGGCCAGCCGCGCAGGACGCGGAAGTAGAAGTCGCCGGGGCCGGTGTCGCCGCCGCAGCACTGGTCGTCGGCGTCGTCAAACGGAAGTGGGGTCGGTGACAAGAAACGGGCGGCGGGCCCCTTCCCGTTGCCCTTCGGCCCGTGGCAGCCAACGCAGCGCTCGAGGAAGACCTCCTTACCCCGGAAGAGGTTCTGCTCGGTCACCGGCAACGGGTTGCCCGCGAGCCAGTAGCTGCGGTCGATCTGGGCGAGGTTGGGGGCTTCCTCGAGCTGGTTCGGCGGGGGTTCCACCTCCTTCGGCTCGAGCGGCTTCTTGTGCGCGCCCTTGAAGCCCTTGTACGGCGGCGGGAAGCCCTGGACCGTGTTCACGACATGCTTGGCGTACAGCTGCCCGGCGTAGCGCAGCAGGCCGGACTTGCCGCTCCGGTTTTGCGTGAAGAGCACCAGCTGGTCGACCTGCTTGTCCGAGAACAGCGACTTCATCGGCGGCATCAGCGACAAAGGGTCGATGAAGCGAGGGTTGTAGAAGTGCGCGCGATGCCAGTCGTCTGGATGCCAGCCGGCATCCTGTGAGAGATCAGGGCCGGTTCGCTCGGTTCCGAACAGGTTCGGCGACTGGTCGCTGCCGAAGAAGTCGCCCGGCTGCGAGACCTTCGGGTAGAGGAAGTAGAGCGCATAGCGCACGTCCTGGGGGCGCGAATACCCGGAGTGGCAGACGTAGCAGCCGTTCGAGGCGAAGAGGTCGCGTCCGTCCACAGCCTGGTCGCTGAGCGGAGCCCAGTCGGCTGACGCGGGCGGGTCGAACGTGTGAATCGGCAGCCAGACGACGGCGAAGACGACGGCGAAGAAGGCGAGGAGCCCGCCGAGCCCGGCGACGAGCGGCGTCATCAGCATCCGCTCGCGAGGGTGCGGTCCCCAGCCGCGCGGAGACCTCGGCTCCTCCTCGGACCTTGCGAAGCGATCGTCGCGCTCGGTCATCGGCTAGCTCGCCGGGATAGGCGGTGAGACGGCTTCAGCGACCCCCAACGTCTCTTGGCGCCGCCGCTCGTGGGTGTTCGACCACATCGTCATCCCGACGTTGACCATCTGGACGATTCCCGAGGCGATGATCATCAACCCGAAGATGCCGCGGGCAATGAAGTAGGCGTGCAGCTGGGGCAGCACGTTCACCTCGGGGATGCCTTGCGACCAGCTGAAGCCCTGCTGGAAGCCGGCCAGCGTCAACACGCTGAAGAAGCCGGTGAAGCCGACCGTGACGAGCCAGTACTGCCATTCGGTGAGACTTCGGCTCCAGAGCGGTCGCGCGTACACCTGCGCCACGATGTAGTCGATCACGCCCATGCCCAAGATCGTGAAGGCTCCAAGTAAGGCGAGATGAGCGTGAGCTACGACGAAGTTCGTGAAGTGCGTCAGCCTGTTGAACGGCTGCAGCGCTTGGAAGGCACCCTGAATGTTGACCAGCCAGTAGAAGAAGAAGGCCGTCAGAGTGAAGCGCAACGGTAAGTTCGTGAAGAACTTGTCCCAGTTGCCCTTCATCGTCCCGAGGATGTTGATCGTGAAGGCGAAGACGGGAACGAGCAGCATCCACGAGGACGTCGTGGCGATCGTCTTCAGCCAGGCCGGCGTCGGCGACTGCAAGAGGTGGTGGTCGCCGACGCCTGTGTAGAAGAAGGCGATCCCCCAGAAACTGACGAGCGAGAGGGTGTAGCCGTACAGCGGCGTGTTGGTAACCCGCGGAACCATGTACAGCGTGAGGGCGACGAGCATCGGCGTCAGCCAGAGCCCGAACAGGTTGTGCGCGTACCACCAGTTCAGCATCGCGTCCGCGAGGCTGTTCGAGAGCGTCCCCGAGGGGGCGCCCCAGTAGTTGCCGGGCCGCCAGATGACGTTGCCGATCGCGTAGTCGACAGCGAGCCACAGGGGACTGGCGAGGAACCACCAGACCGTGACGTAGATCGGCCGGATCGTCCGTATCTGGACGGTCGCGATGATGTTGACGATGTTCAGACACCAGATCACGAGCAGGGCGATGTCGAGCGGCCAGATCAGCTCCCCGTACTCGCGGCCCTGGCTGTGCCCGGTCAGCAGGCCGATGAAGCCGAGCACGAGCATCGCATTCCAGGCCCAGGCGCACCAGACCCCTAGCCGCTCGCTCCACATGCCGCGCGTGCCGCAGAGGCGCGGCAGCATGTAGAACAGCGCGCCGAAGTACATCATCGTCAGCCAGGCGAGGATCACGCCGTTGACGTGGCCTTGCCGGACGCGTGAGAACGCCAGCCACGAAATGCCGCCGAAGGCGTCCGGCGAGACGAACTCGGTCGAGAGTACGCCGCCGAAGAAGTCGACGACCGTCAACCAGATGATCGACGAGAGCAGCCAGTGACGGGCGGCGCGGTCCGGGAACGGCGACGGGAGCGCCGCTCTCCTGGTGACCGGCGCCGGAGCTTCGGCCGTGACCGCACCCGCTTGCGGCGGACGCTCACGCTCGACAACCCGCTCGCCCATCGCGTGCGGAAGATAAGAGCCCGAGCCGACCGAAGGAACCAAGATGACGGAAGTGTCATCTGCGCGTCATGCTCCGGTCATTCGCACGTTAGTGTCCCCGCCGATAGCCATGCGGATCCTGGTGGTCGAGGACGAGCCACTCATCTTGTCCTTTCTCTCGCGCGGCTTGGCGGCGGAGGGATTCGTCGTGGACGGTGCAGGCGACGGCAGAGGCGGGCTCGCCTGCGCGCTCCGTGAGAGCTATGACCTTGTCGTGCTCGATCTGCTTCTTCCGCGGCTCGACGGGCTCACGGTGTTACGCGAGCTCCAGCGCCAACGCCCTGAGCTCCCGGTCGTGATCGTCTCCGCGCGCTCCGACCTCCAGACGAAACTGCGCGGCTTCGGGCTCGGCGCCAGCGACTATGTCTCGAAGCCGTTCTCGCTCGACGAGCTGCTCGCGAGGGTCCGGGCTCAGCTCCGCCGCGCCAACCTCGACGAGGACGGAGGCGTGCTTCGAGCCGGGACGCTGACGCTCGACCTCGCCCGCCGGCAGGCGAAGCTCGGGGACGTCACCGCCGAGCTCTCCGACCGAGAGTTCCGCCTGCTTCACCACCTCATTCGTCACCCGGGCGAGGTCGTCAGCAGGGAGCGCCTCCTCTCCGATGTCTGGGGCTATCAATTCGACCCGCGCTCGAACGTGGTCGAGGTTTGCGTCCGCCGCCTGCGGAAGAAGCTCGGCTCGCAGGCGCCCATCGAGACGGTCCGGCATGGCGGCTATAGGCTCACTGCGGCGTAGTCCGGTCGAGCTCGCGTGGTTCGTCTTCGCGGGCGCGAATCTCGCGGCGATGGCGCTTTGGCCGAGCTGGGAGACGATCCCCTTCCACTTCATCTGGATCAGCCTGACGCTCCTCTACGGCTTCCGCGTCTGGGATCCCGGTCCGACCGGCCTCGTGCTCGGCCTCGTGATCGCCGCGACGGGCAGCCTGATCCTGATCGACGCCTTCAGCGGCGACCAGCTGTGGGGCGAGCTCTTCGAAGTGCCGCTGATGGCGGCAATGTTCCTGGCCATGGTCTGGCACGCGCGCCGGCGTCAGGATGCGGTCCGGCGGCTGCAGCTCGAGGTGCGCGAACGGGCGGCCCTCTTGGCCCAACAGAAGCGCTTCCTGCACGACGTTTCGCACGAGCTGCGCACGCCGGTGACGATCGCCCGCGGCCACCTCGAGGTGCTCCAGCGGCTGAACGGAAAGCCGCCGCAGGAGGTCGAGGTCGCGCTCGACGAGCTCAGCCGCATCGAGAACATCCTCGAGCGGCTCCTGCTCTTGGCGAGATCGAACCAGCCCGACTTCGTCGTGCCGTCCGAGATCGACGTCGAGCACTTCCTCGAAGACGTCTTCATGCGCTGGTCGGAGGTCGTGCCGTGCGGCTGGACGCTGGGGCAGCTGGTGCCGGGCACGCTGCGCGCGGACCCGGAGGCGCTGCGGATCGCTCTCGACGCGCTGATCGAGAACGCGGTGAAGGCGACGGAGCCTTCTGGCTCCATCACGATCTCGGCACGCGCCGAAGGCGAGCGGCTCGCGATCGAGGTCGCCGACGAGGGAGGGGGCATTCCACCGGAGGAGCTCGGCCGAATCTTCGACCGCTTCGCGCGCGCGGACCCGGCTCGCTCGCGCGCCCAGGGAGGGGCTGGGCTCGGGCTGGCGATCGTCGATGCGATCGTCCGCGCCCACGGCGGCAGCTGCGAGGCGTCCAACTCGCCCGCCGGCGCAGTCTTCACCTTGCGCTTCCCGGCGTTCGCCGCGGCTCCCGCCGCCGCGGTGCCGGTGCCTACAGCGGCCCGCTGAACGTGTCGCAGGCGCCCGGCTTGCCGCTCTGGTAGCCGACCGTGAACCAGTGCTGGCGCTGGCTCGAGGCGCCGTGCGTCCACGTCTCCGGGCTCACGCGGCCCTGCGTCGCCTGCTGGATGCGGTCGTCGCCGACCGCCGCGGCCGCATCGAGGCCGTCCGCGATGTCGGCCTGCGTCACGTCTTCGAGGTAGCCGGTCTCCAGGGCGTGGTTCGCCCAGGCCCCGGCCAGGCAGTCGGCCTGGAGCTCGGTCCGAACCGACTGGCCCTGCGCGCCGGCGGCGCCGGAGCCACCGCGGAGGCCGCCGAGGAGGTCCTGAACGTGGTGCCCGTACTCGTGCGCGAGCACATACGCCTGCGCGAACGGGCCGCCCGTGGCACCAAAACGCATGCGCAGCTCGTCGAAGAAGCCGAGGTCGATGTAGACGTGCCTGTCGACCGGGCAGTAGAACGGGCCGACGTCCGAGGTCGCGGTGCCGCAGCCGGTGTCGGTCGCGCCATCGAAGAAGACCGTGCGGGCGAGGGCGTAGTTGCGGCCGCTGTTCTGGAACTCGCGCGTCCAGTAGGCCTGGATGCTGTTCACGTAGCCGACGATCCGGCAGTCCTCCCGCGTGTTCGCCGCGGCGCCGCCCGTGCACTCGGTGCGGAGCTCGCTCGCGGGCGGCTGCGTCACCACCGTCACGTCGTTGAGGTTGTCGAGCGGCGCGGAGAGCCCGCCGCCGCCCGAGAGCAGCGTGATCAGCAGCCAGATCGCAAGTCCGGCGAGGCCGAGCCCGCCAGCGCCGACGGTGACGCCGCCCCCCGGAAGGCCCATGCCGCCCGCGCCGCGACGGTCTTCGACCTGCGACGGATCGAGCCGGACGTTCTTGCGGAACCGCACGACCCTTTCCTCCCGCCGCGGGCGTGGGTCCTAAACGTCGAAGATGGAGCCGACGGGACTCGAACCCGTGCCCTACGCGCTGCCAGCGCGTCGCTCTCCCAACTGAGCTACGGCCCCAGGACGCCCTAGTGTAGCCGCGAACTCGTAATTCTTTGCCCAGTTGACGCCCGCCTACTGGTTGTTCTTCGTTGCATTCAGCCGCAGCTGGATCTGAGAACGCCCCGACAAGAGCTCATACGGCAGGAAGTAGCAACGATCGACGTCGGCGCAGTACGGTGCAAATGAGTCGACTTCTCCCGGCGCGAAGATCATGTCGTAGCGACCGCCTTCAATCATGGGTCGATAAACCTCCACTCCCAGTTTGATCGCAGCCATTGCCATGGCGAGCTCGGCGATTCCTCCCTTTTGGTCCGTTGTCATCATCGACAACGGTACCCAAGGCGCCGGACGGTGAACTAGACGGCGGCGGCGTCGAGCTCGATGCTCGGGACGTCGCCCCACAGCTCTTCGAGGCGGTAGTAGTCCCTCGACTCCGGCGTGAAGACGTGGAGGACCACGTCGAGGTAGTCGGCCACGATCCAGCGGCCCTCGGGCTCGCCCGCCACCGACTGCGGGAGCGACCGCTCCTCGTGCTTCAGGCGCTCGTGCACCTCGTCCCAGATCGCCTTCGTCTGGCGCTGGTTCTGACCCGTCGCGAGCACGAAGAAGTCCGTGTAGCTGCAAACGGGCCGCATGTCGAGAATGAGGACGTCCTGCGCCAGCTTCTCCTGGGCGAGGCCGGCGATCCGGCGGGCGTGTTCGAGTGGCGTCAGGGTCTCGTCAGGTCCGTTCGGGTTCCGTCGTAGTGTAGCCGTGGTACAGGCCGGTCTCCTCGATCGCGGCGGCGACTGCGGGCGGAACGAGGGCGTCGACCGGCTCCCCGCGCGCTATCCGGCTCCGGACCGCGCTCGAGGACACCTCCGGCGAGTCGAGCGCGAACGCGAGGACGCGGTCGCCGTAGGACTCGAGGTCCGGGGGCGGGTACCCGTTGCGAGTCCCCACGGCGAGCCGTACCCAGCGGAGCACCTCCTCCGGCTCCTTCCACGTCGGGAACGCCGCGCCCTCGTCGGCTCCCACGATGAAGATCGCATCGCCGAACCGGCCCCCGCGCACGGCGTCGGCGGTGAACGCGTTCGGATCGAGCACGACCTCGGCTGGCAGGTCGGCGAAGGCGGCCTTCGCCAGCCGCAGACGCGTGTCGGGATCGGCGACGGCTCCGCGGTGGCCCGGCTCGGCGGCCACCAGCACGATGAGCCGGTCGATCGGCAGCTGTGCCAGCGAAGCGCGTGCCAGCGCTACATGACCGTTCTGTGGCGGGTCGAACGTTCCGCCGAGGATCCCCGTTACTGGAACTCGAGCACCTCGCCTTCGAGCTCGACCTCGTCGCCGGTCTTCGCGCCGGCCTCGCGCAGCGCCTGCTCGAGCTCCTCGTCCGAGGACGCGCGCCCGGCTACGCGAAAGCCGCGGTCGGTGCGCAGGATGCGGAAGCGCCGCCGGTCGGGCTTCGGCCGGTAAACAAGGAAATCGGCGAGCCCCTCTTTGGTGGGTGTGTGATCCTGGACTCCGTAGGAGGGGCAGAGCTCGAATAGCGCACGGCGGAAATGCTCGACGCCTTCGCCGGTCGCTGCAGAGAGCGTGAAGACGCGGGCGACCCGCGGATCCTCCACCTCGAACCGCGGCGGCTCGGTGAGAAGGTCGATCTTGTTCAGGACGACCACCTGGGGTCGTTCGGCGAGCCCGGCGCCGTACTCCTCGAGCTCATGGTCGATGGCCGCAAAAGCCTCGGCCGGAGCGACGGCGGCCACGTCGATCACGTGCACGAGCAGACGCGCCCGCTCGAGGTGCGCCAGGAACTCGTGGCCCAAACCGACGCCCTCGCTCGCGCCCTCGATCAGGCCCGGCACGTCTGCGACCACGAGCTGGCGCTCGTCCGAGTCGACCGTCCCGAGCACGGGCTGCAGTGTCGTGAACGGGTAGTCGGCGATCTTCGGCCTCGCATTCGAGATCCGTGCGAGCAGCGACGACTTGCCCGCGTTCGGCAGCCCGACGAGCGCGGCGTCGGCGAGCAGCTTCAGGCGGAGCTCGTAGTCGGCCTCCTCGCCGGGAATACCGGTCTCGGCGAATCGCGGGGCTTGCCGTGTCGGCGTCGCGAAGCGACGGTTGCCGCGGCCGGCCTCCCCTCCGCGCGCGAGCACGACGCGCGCGCCCGGCGCGGCGAGGTCGGCCACGAGCTGCTCCTCGTCGTCGAAGACCTGCGTGCCGACGGGGACACGCAGCTCGACGTCCTCTCCCGTGGCGCCGTGCCTGCCGCTGCCCCCGCCGGCGCCGCCCTTGCCGGCCTTGAACCACTGCCGCGTGCGGAAGGCCGAGAGGTCGCGCAGGTCCGGGTCGGCCACCAGCACCACGTCGCCGCCCGGTCCGCCGTCGCCTCCGTCCGGTCCGCCCTTGGGCACGTGCTTCTCGCGGCGGAAGCTGAGCGCCCCGTCACCGCCTCGGCCGGCCTGCACGTGGATGCGGGCCCGGTCGTGGAACATGATGGTTACTCGGTCACGGAGACGAAGCGGCGTTCGCCCGAGGCATCGCTCGCGATGCCGTCAAAGAGGTCGTCCGGCTTTGCCGGACGACCGCTCAACCCGCTGCTAGGTCTCCTCGACAATGGAAACAAACCGGCGTTCGCCACTAGCCCTGAACACGACGGTGCCCTCGCGCTTGGCGAAGATCGTGTCGTCGCGGCCGATGCCGGCGCCCGGCCCCGGGCGGAAGCGCGTGCCGCGCTGGCGCACGATGATCGTCCCCGCAGTGACGCCCTGGCCGTCGAAGACCTTGACGCCGAGCATCTTCGGGTTCGAGTCGCGCCCGTTCCGCGACGAGCCGAGTCCCTTCTTGTGAGCCATTTCTACTTCCCTTCCTGCTTTGCCTCGAGCGCGGCGATCGCGCCCTTTCGATTCGCGTGTGCACGCTCGTACTCCAGCGCCGCCTCGACCTGCTCGGGCGACCAGCCGCCGAGGTTTTCGTTGATCCCCGCGATGGTCAGCTCCGCGTACCCCTCCGGAAGGTCGCCGGGAGCCTGAGCGGCCGCGACTTCCTTCCTCGGAGCCGCTGCGGCTTCCTCCTTCGGCGCCTTGGCCGGGGCTTCCTTCTTCGCCGGAGCGGCCTTCCTCGACGCACCCCCGATCGACTCGATTTCGATCTGCGAGAGCTTTGCGCGGAAGCCCGTGTGGCGGCGATAGCCGGTCTTCGGGCGGTACTTGCCGATCCGGACCTTCTTGCCCAGCTCTGAGCCGACCACCCGGGCAGTCACCTGCGTCTTCGGCGCAAGCTCGAAGGCACCGTCGCCGCCGAGCATCAGCACCTCTGGGTGGAAGGTCTTGCCTTCCGCCGTCGCAACTCGGTCGACAAGCAGGCGCTCGCCTTCGCGGACGCGGTACTGCTTGCCTCCCAGTGAGATGATCGCGTAGGTCATGGCGTCAAAACGCGGGCTTGCCGCCCGCGAGGGCGCAAGTTTAGCGGAGACTCGCGTTACTCGGAGCCGCCGGAGCTGCTCTTCGCGGCGGGTGACTTCCGGCGCTTGCGGCCGCCTCTGGAGCCGCGGCGCGTCTTCTTCTTCTTCGGCTTGGGCTGCTCACCGTCGGCCTGGACGCCGTCGGATCCCGCCGCCTCGGCTGCCTCCGCCTCGGGCTCTTCCTGCCCGAGCTGGGGATCGGGGAGGTGGATCTTCGGGCCCTCGCCGTTGCCGCTCGCCTCCGCCTGGCCGTTGCCCTCGGCGACCGCGGCAGCCGGCTTCTTGCGCCGGCGCCTTCCGCCGCGCGAGCCGCGCCTCGTCTTCTTCTTCTTCGGCGCCTCGGTCTCGGCCGGCGTCTCGGCGACGGCTTCCACCTCGTCCTCGCGCTCCGCCTCGGCCTCGGCCGCTTCCGCCTTGGTTTCCCGGTCGGCCTGCTTCTTGGCCGGGGGTTTGCGCGTCGGCTTCTCGGCTGCGCTCTCCGCGGTGATCGGGTCGTCGACGGCCTTCGCCCTCCGGACAAGCGTCGCGTACGCGGTCCCGTCGAGCACGCGCTCGATGCGCACCTTTGCCTTCTTCCCCACGAGCCCCGCGGCATCGCCGACGCAAACCGTCAGGCCGTCGAGCCTGCCCACGCCCGCGTTGACGTCGTGGAGCGCGACCTCTCCGAGCTTGAGATCGATCTGCTTCCCCTCGGCGACAGGGCTTTCCTCGACCAGGCTCTCGAGCGTGCCCTTCCCGAGCACCTCGAAGTGCTCGACCGGCACCTCGTCCCGCGAGAGGAGCAGGAACCGACGCTTCGTCTCCTCCTCGATCGACATCAGCCGAGAGGCGCCCGGGCCGATCAGGATGCTCGCCACCTTCGCGTTCAGCTCGACCTTGAAGGCCTTCGTGCGGGGCGCGCTCGCGGCAAACTCGCGCAGTCGGCGCTCGGCGTCGACCGCGGCCGAAGCCTCCGAGAGGAGCACGCCGTCGCCCCCGCAGACAGTGCACTTGCGCGTCAGGATCTCGCGCGGGCCGTCGGTCACGTTCTGGCGCGTCATCTCGACGAGCCCGAGCGGTGAGATCTCGACGACGTACGTCTTGGTGCGGTCGCGCTCGAGCTCGGCCTTGAGCGCATCCTCGACTGTCGCCCGGTTCTTCGGGTTCGCCATGTCGATGAAGTCGATCACGATGATCCCGCCGATGTCGCGCAGCCGCAGCTGGCGGACGACCTCCTTGACCGCCTCGAGGTTGTTCTTCGTGATCGTGTCCTCGAGTCGCCCGGCGGACGAGCGTCCTCGTGAGCCGACGAAGCGGCCGGTGTTGACGTCGATGACGGTGAACGCCTCCGCGTAGTCGAAGACGAGGTAGCCGCCGGAGGGCAGGTCGACCCGGCGCGAGAGCGTCGAACGGATCTCGGCGTCGACGCCGAATGTCTCCATCAGCGGTGACTTCTCGCGGTGGCGCACGACCCGGTCGGCCATGTGCGGCGAGGTCTTCTTCAGATAGCCGACAACGCGCTTGTACGTGCGCTCGTGGTCGACGAGCGCGCGCTCGAAGTCGTCCGTGAAGAGATCTCGGATCACGCGCAGCGGCAGCTCTGCCTCCTGGTAGACGAGCGTCGGCGGCTTCGCGCTCTTCGCGCGGGCCTCGATCGTCTTCCAGAGGCGCTGCAGGAACACGAGGTCGCGCTCGATGTCCTCGGCCGATGCTCCCTCGGCGGCGGTTCGGACGATCACGCCGCCCTTCTTGACGTCGAGCTGCTTGACGATGTCGCGGAGCCGCGTGCGCTCGTCGTCCTCGAGTCGGCGGGAGACGCCGAGGCCCTCGCCGTGCGGGACGAAGACGACGAAGCGGCCCGGGAGCGAGATCTCGGTCGTGAGGCGAGCACCCTTCGACTTCATCGGGTCCTTGACTGCCTGGACCAGCACGTCCTGACCGCGGCTCAGCAGGTCCTGGATCTTGCGGCCGTGCGACTTGCCCTCGAGCTCCGGCGCGATCACCTCGTCGACGTAGAGGAAGCCGTTCTTCTCGAGGCCGATCTCGATGAACGCGGCCTCCATGCCCGGCAGCACGTTGTCGACGACGCCCTTGTAGATGTTGCCGGCGATCGAGCGGCGTTCCGGGCGCTCGAGGTAGGCCTCGGCGACCTTGTCGTCCTCGAGCACCGCCACGCGCTGCTCGCTGACGTCGACCGAGATCAGCAGCTCGCGCTTGGCGGGCGGAAGCGGTGGGCGGCGCTGCGGCGCGCGGCGGCGCGGGGCGCGCTGCTTGGTGCGCTGGGCGGGCGGCTTGCGCTCGGCGGACGGCTTGCGCTCGGGGCGCGACTCGTCCTTCTTGGCCTTCGTCGCCTTCGTCTCCTCCTGTGCCTTCCCCTCGGTTGCGGAGCCGGAGCGTTTACGGCCGCGCCCTCCGCGGGTGCCGCGGCGGCGCTTCTTGCGTGCAGGCTCTGTTGTGGCCGCCTCGGCGGGCGGCGCGGTTACGGTCTGGGTAGGTGGTGCGGGTGGCGCGTCCTCGGTGCGGGAGCGCACGTCCTTAGACGGCTTCTGCCGCCTGAACCATCGAAGCAAGTGGAATCTCCTTTTTCGGCGCGCGCGCTGCTGTCGCCGAACGGGCGGAGCGCGCGCTGCAACTCAGTACAAAAATCGGTCACGACGACAAGGCTAGCAGTGCGATGGGCCGACACGGCCATGCGGCCCGGTCACCAGAGGGCAACGCGAAGCGAGCCTCGGCGGCGCGTCGTGAGGCCGACGCGGAAACTGCGTCTAGGCAGCTGCCGCGGGTCGGAGCTTCGCGCGCTTCGTGCGGACGGCGCGCAGCCGCTGGCTGAGTCGGGCCCACGCCCAGGGCTCGACCTCTCGGTAGCGCGGCTCGGTCTGACCCCGCGTCGCCTCCAGGTACTCGAACCAGGCGTCGGCCTCCTCGATCAGCAGCAGCTCCTCGGCTTCTCTTCGGGGGGCCATGGCGGCATGGTAGGACCACCCCCGGACAACATCACGGGGGAAACCCGGTTTCCCCCGTGGGCCCCTCGTCGGGTTGACGCGCGTCCCGCGCAGTTGAGGCTCCGGCGGGCGAAGCCCGCCCCCGCCGGATGAGAACACGCTCGTCCAGGCAAGAGCTAAAGACTGGATGTGAAACTCGAATGGAGACGGGGAACCCATGGATGCCGAGGATCGATAACTTCGAGCGCCTCACGCAGCCACTGGCTTGCCGGTTGGGTCAGCTGCGTTCTGACCGCCGCAAAGTCGGCGTCGTTCTTCGGCGACAGCTCGCCTGCCTTGTAGAGCAGGACGATCTCTGGCCGAAGAAAAGGAATCCCATCTTGCTCGGCCCCGACTTCAGCGAGGGATCGCGTCACGTCTCCGTCTCGGCGGAAGATCCAGTCCCGGTCTGTGTGTTCGTTGAGGAGAAACTCGCACGTCCAGGGAGCACTAGGCTCGTTCGAGCGACGCGCCCAGATCCCGTGGATCGGTGGCTCGAGATGCCTTCCGTCCCAAGGCTCGAGCGTGTGCTCGGGTGTGGCGTAGCGCACATCCCAGCCCTCCAAGTGGCGGAAGAGCGCGCGCTGATCGCGCCGCAGAACAGCGACGTCGAGGTCATCGTGGCGACGAGTTTCACGCCCGAGGAAGAGATCGAGAGCCCAGCCTCCGCAGATCCACCAAGACGCCCCCAACCCGTCGAGAAGGCCAGCGAGGTCTGCGGGTTGGAGTGGCTCCCAAGCCCAAAGGTACGCATAGTCGCGCGGCTCCACGGTGCGTGAATGGTGGCACGAGCGCGGCACGAGCCGGCAAAAGAATGATCCCAACGAAATCGCCGCCGGCGGGACTGTCCTCGCGTTCCCGGACCCGACCGTTACGACGCAGCCCGGACTTCAGTGCGGGCCTTGGCGATGACTCCTTCCACAAAGGGTCGCTTCGCAGTCCGATAACCCGCAATATCGTCCTCAAAGACGAGGGCGAGCGCCCTCTTGACGTTCGCGTATGCGCGTGCCACCTCCTCGTCAGAGCGGAGGTAATCGCGAAGGAGCAGGTAATCGCACCACATTGAGCCCGAGGCTTCCACCACGTGTGCGTGGTGAGTCCAAGGGCCGGGCATGCCTCTGCGGAACAACATCTCGCCGGGCAGCCACGTTTCGTACTCGGCCATGTAGGTGTAACCGCGAGCCTGAAGCTCTTTCAGGCAATCGGCCCGAGCCTCGGCCAGGTTCTCTACCCCGACGAGAAGGTCGATGATCGGCTTCGCAGGCAGCCCAGGCACTGCCGTGCTTCCGATGTGCTCGATCGCGACCACGTGTCGATCCAGACTCGCGGCGATGGCAGCTCGCTCGCGATCGAACATCAAAGGCCACTTCGGGTTGTACTCGTGGATCAGAATGCGCCCGCCGCCGTACTGTTCGCGCTCTGGTCTCCGGGCCATTCGCTACCTCATCCTCATCGAGGTACGTGGACCTGGGAAAAGATAAGCGCTGAATCGGGAAGCACGAGCTCGGGTGACAATCTCGCACTCAATGTCATCCTCGGCTGGTGGTGGCGTCCGCTGAGCGGCGCAGACTCGGGCGGCGGCGGCTGACCCGATTCCCGCATGTCGCCCGAGAGCTGACTTGCCGGCGTTGTGTCGCCGCCGCCTTCCCGAGACGCCGAGCGTGACCTGAGAGGAGCCTGGCAGCTGCCTCGAGTGAGGCCTGTCCGCTCGCCGGTCGCCCCCAACGCCGAAGGAGGCGATCCCCATGATCGTGATCGGGGTGGACGTGCACAAGCACGAGCTGACCGCGGTTGCCGTCGACGAGCTCGGCCGGGAGCTCAGTGCCTGGAGCGGTCCAGTCGAGACCGCCCTGCTGGGCTGGGCGCAATCGTTCGCGGGTGAGCGGCTCTGGGCGCTCGAGGACTGTCGCCACGTCAGCCGCGGCCTCGAGCGGCTGTTGCTGGTGGCGGGCGAGCCGCTCGTGCGCGTGCCGCCGCGGCCGACCGCACCGGAGCGACGGCGCGGGGCGCGTGGGCGGCACGTCCGACGCGCTCGACGCGCTCGCGATCGCCCGGGCGGCGCTGCGCGAGCC
>JBKPAM010000013.1:0-25069 GCA_046726435.1 Actinomycetota bacterium | reverse complement strand
CGAGAGGCCGATGATCTTCACGTTCCGGCGCTCGAACTCGGGCTTGATCTTCGCCATGTAGCCGAGCTCGGTCGTGCAGACGGGCGTGAAGTCCTTCGGGTGCGAGAACAGGACCGCCCAGGAGTCGCCGATCCAGTCGTGAAGCGTGATCGGGCCCTCCGTCGTATTTGCCTGAAAGTCCGGTGCGGTGTCTCCGATCTGCAGGGTCATCTGTATCCCTCCTTCAGTTGCGTGGACGTGTGACGCCGCGCACTCGCATCGCGGCGGCGATCGGTTAGTCTCGGGCCCATGGCAGAGACCTTCACCAGCGGTTCGTGGACCGTGAAGCCCGGCGAGGAGACCGACTTCATCGAGGAGTGGAAGCAGTTCGTCGGGTGGGCGGCCGAGTTCCCCGGCTCGGGAACGTTCCGGCTCGTGCAGGACCGCGAGCGGCCCGATCGGTACACAAGCTTCGGCGAGTGGGAGAGCCGCGACGCCCAGGAGGCCTGGACACAGCACCCTGAGTTCGTCGGGCGGCTCGGACTCGTCCGCTCGCACTGCTCGGACTTCGAGTCGACGATGTTCGAGCTCATCACGACCGTGTCCTGAGCGGCCCGCACGCCTACACCAGCCCGAGGTCGGAGGCACGCTCCAGCAGGTAGCTTCCGCGCGACGACGCGAACTCGTCGACGCGCTCGCCGGAGCGGTAGAGGACGGTGTACGGCAGGTACGTGACGTCGCGCAGCCACGGGTTCTCGCGCTTGAACGCACGGCACCCGGGC
This sequence comes from Actinomycetota bacterium, assembly GCA_046726435.1. Lineage (GTDB taxonomy): Bacteria > Actinomycetota > Thermoleophilia > Gaiellales > Gaiellaceae > AC-32. Next base: position 24,308 of record JBKPAM010000013.1, on the reverse strand, counting down.
CGCGTCAGCATGATCTTCCCAACGATCAGCTCGATCCGCGCCGTTTACCCGGCGAAGAGCATCGTGAGCTCGCTGACCCCGCCTTCGGTCGTCACCTCGAGCTCGTGATCGCCGCGTTCGAAGACCCGCAGCATGCGTGAGTTGCCGAGGACGACGTCGGCGGTGAAGCCGCGCACCCCGTGGGAGCGGGCGTACTCGACCATCCGCGCGTGCAAGATCCCGCCGAGGCCTGCTCCCTGCCACTCGGGGTCGACCATGTAGCCGACATCTGCGAGCCCGGTCCGCGGGTTGACGTAGTACGAGCAGGCGCCGACGATCCGCTCGCGCTCGGGCGCTCCGACCACTGCTGCGAACGCCATCTCGTCCTGGTAGTTCACGCTGCAGAGCGCCTCCGCAGCTGCGTCGGAGAGCGATTCGAGCTTCTGGAAGAAGCGCGTGCGCACATCCTCTGCGGGGAGCCGGTAGAAGAGCTCCTGCATGGCCCGCGTGTCGGTCGTCCGCGCTGGGCGTACGTGAACCTGGCGGCCATCGCGCAGCTCGACGTCACGCTCCTCTGCCACGGGATAGGGCACACGGCTACGGAGCAGCTGGTCACCGCTGAGGAGGCCTCGCTCGACCGCGTTCTCGAGTAGCGCCTCACGGTCTTCCGGATGCGCGATCTCGATGAGGGCGACCGCCCGCTCGTCCAACGAGCGGCCGAAGAGGTAGGCCGTCCCGTACTCGGTGATCGCCCATTGAACGTCGCTGCGAGGGATCGCGACCGGCTCTTCCGTTTGGAGCTCGAGCTTGATCGCGGCAGCGCCTTCCGGCGTCCGAGAGGCGAGGCAGACGATCGCCATTCCCCCCTCCGAGGCGAGTGCACCCCGGTGGAACGCCGGTCCGGTCGAGATCCCGCCGTAGAGCCGTCCGTCGAGGCTCTCCGTGCAGACCTGGCCCGTGAGATCGATGCTGAACGCCTGCGTCACCGAGACCATCTGCTCGTTTTCGGCGATGACTGCCGGATCGCAGACGCGGTCGATCGGGTGGAACTCGAAGCGCGGGTCGTCGTCGACGAGGTCATAGAGCCGGCGCGTGCCCATCGCCCAGCTCGCGACGACGGGGCCGGTGACGACCCCCTCCGCTATGAGGTCGACAACGGGCTCCGTGATCACGTCGGAGTGAATCGCCAGGTCCTTCCGGTTCGTCAGGTGCGCGAGCATCTGGTTCGGGACCCGCCCGAGCCCGATCTGCAGCGTCGAGCGATCGTCGATCAGACGCGCGACGTACCGGGCGATCTGCTCGGCCACGCCGTCGGCCGGCTCGTGGACGTACTCGATCACCGGGCTGTCGACCGAGACGAACCGGCTGATCCGCTCCGCAGGGATCCTGCTGTCCCCTCGCGTGCGCGGCATGTTGGGGTTGACCTCCGCAATCACCTCGCGTGCCGCGAACGCGGCTGCCTGCGTCACGTCGACGGAGATGCCGAGGCTGCACGTACCGTCCGGATCGGGCGGAGCGACCTGCACGAGCGCGACTTCGAGCGGAATCCGCTCGTTGCGGAACAGCTCGGGTACGGCCGGCAGCGAGAGCGGGAGATACTCGACCTCACCGGTGTCCACGAGATCGCGGACGTCCCGGCCGACGTAGAAGACCCGGTGGCGGTACTTCGTCGAGGCGACCCCGGCGGTGATCCGGTCGGTCAGGAAGTGAACGAGCGTGACTCCGGGCACCGGCGGCTCGACCTGCTCGAGCGCCTGGACCAGGGTGCGAGGTGTCCCGCACGCAGTGCCGACGAAGACGTGGTCGCCCGGACGGACGACGGCAACCGCCTCGGCGGCTGAGACCTCCCGGCTGAGCCAGTCCTCCGGTGCCAAGATCGTGTCCGCCGCTCATCGTCCCAACGCGACCTGTCCCTGTCCAGCGTCGCGCGGGGCTTGTGCTCCCTTAGTGGACAACTTCATAGGTGAGGAACGCCAGGCCCTCTCCGATGGTCTTGCTCTCGACGAGGCGCATCGGTTTCTTGTCGCTGGTCTCGCCGAAGAGGCGTTCCCCGTCCCCGAGCACGACCGGGAAGACGACCAGGCGCAGTTCGTCGACCAGGTCGTGCTCGAGCAGCGTGTGCCCGAGCTGATAGCTGGCGTAGAGGACGATGTCCCCGTCCGACTCTTGCTTCAGCTTCGAGACCGTCTCCACGACATCGCCCTTCAGGACGGTCGCATTGCTCCAGCGTGGCTGCTCGAGGGTCGAGGACACGACGTATTTCGGAATGCTGTTCAACCTGTCCGCCCACTCACCAGTCCTGGATAGCCACCGAGTGGCGAACCACTCGTCGGTCCGCCGACCCAACAGCAGGGCCTCGGTGCGCAGCGCCTCCTCGAGCTCCACCTTGGCCCACTCTTCGACGTCCTTGCCTCCATGCTCGCCGAACCAGCCGCCCAGCCTGAAGCCCTCCTGACCGTCCGGGTCCTGGACGACTCCGTCGAGTGAGATGTTCGTGCTGATGACGATCCTTCCCATCTCGGTTCTCCTTTCATCGGTCTGTCGCTTGCCGCAGGTGTTGAGGCGTGCGCCACGACGAAAACTAAGCGGCGAATTTCGCGCAGCCCGGACGTCACGACTTGTGATGGCGGCGAAAGGAAGGGTCGATGGGAGGACGCAAGCGTGACCGAGCAGACCCTGGCCCGCGCGCGCGACGGCGACGAGGAAGCGTTCCGCAAGCTGACCGACCCTTATCGGCGTGAGCTCCAGCTGCACATCTACCGGATCGTCGGGTCGGCGCAGGACGCGGAGGACGTTCTTCAGGAGACGCTGGTCGCGGCCTGGCGGGGGCTTGACCGGTTCGAGGGACGGGCGTCGGTCCGGGCTTGGCTGTACCGGATCGCCACGAATCGCTCGCTCGATGCGCTCCGTGCGAGCCGGCGCCGCCCCGAAGACTTGATACGCATGACCGAGGTCCCCGAGCCGACTCGTCGGGCCGAGCCGATCTGGCTCCAGCCCTACCCCGACGTCCTGCACGAGGGAAGGCCGGACGAGGCTCCTGGGCCCGAGGCGCGCTACGAGACCAGGGAGGCGATCGCGCTGGCGTTCATCGTCGGCCTCCAGCAGCTCCCGCCGAGGCAGCGCGCGGTACTCGTACTGCGCGACGTGCTCGGGTTCCGCGCCGCGGAGGTCGCCGAGATGCTCGAGACCAGCGAGGCATCGGTCAACAGCCTGCTGCGCCGCGCGCGTGCCGCTTTCGAGACGCGCCTGCCTGCTACCGGGCGCGAGCGTGCGCCGCTGCCGAGCTCAAGGGTCGAGCAGGAGGTCGTCGGCCGCCTCGCGGACGCCTTCGAGGCGGGCGACATCGACGGCGTCGTGGCCCTACTGACCGGTGACGCCTGGCTGACGATGCCACCCGAGCCGTACGAGTACCAGGGCCACGCCGCGGTCGCCGCCTTCCTGGAAGATCGCGCCGTCCGCCGCGGCGCGTCGCTGCGGCTCGTGCCGACGCGCGCCAACGGCCAGCCCGCCTTCGGATGCTACTTCCCGGTGCCACAGACCACGATCGCGCGGCCATACGGACTGCTCGTCCTCACGCTCGAGGGTGAGCAGATCTCCGCGATGACCTGGTTCGCCGACAGCAGCGTCTTTCCGCTCTTCGGACTGCCGCGAACGCTGCGATAGGGAGAAGCGAGCTCTCAGCTCACCGCGTTCTTCACGAGCGCGGCGATCTTTGCCTCTTCGGCCTCGGTCAATTGCGTCAACGCGAACGAGGTCGGCCACATCGCGCCTTCGTCGAGGTTCGCCTTGTCGCTGAAGCCGAATGTCGCGTACCTGGCCTTGAACTTCTCCGCGCTCTGGAAGAAGCAGACGACCTTGCCGTCCTTCGCATACGCGGGCATCCCGTACCACGTTCTCGGCGAGAGGGCCGGCGCACTGGCTTTGACGATCGCGTGGATCCGCTCCGCCATAGCGCGATCCGATTCCGGCATCTCGGCGATCTTGGCCAGCACGTCGCTTTCCCCATCCGCCTTGCTCCCGCGCGCGGCCGCCTTCTGCTCTTGCGCCCGCTCCTTCATCGCGGCTCGTTCCTCCTCCGAGAAGGTCGAGCGCTTGGGGGACTTCCGCGTGTCCTTCATGCTTCAGCGACCACGCGACTAGCGGGACGCGGACTCGTTCAGGCTGACGGCGGCTCGAATAAGGGTCACGAACGCCTTCTCGTCGATCTCATCGCCCTCGTGGAGGTCGATCGCGCGCCGGGTGTTGCCTTCGAGGCTCGAGTTGAACAGCCCCGAGGGGTCCTCCAGCGAGGCGCCCTTGAAGAACGTGAGCTTCACGACGCTCTTGTACGTCTCGCCCGTGCAGATCCCACCCTGGTGAGACCACACCGGCACACCCGGATTGGTGGCCTTTCTCCACTTCCACTCCTCGACGACTTCGGGGTCGGCCTCGTTGATCAGGGCGCGAGCCCTGGAGAGGGTCTCGCCGCGCCAGTCGCCGAGTTCTTCGATCCTTGCGTCTATCAGCCGAGATGGAGACTCGTTCTTCGCGGAGCTCTTCGTCATGGTGTGGACGTCCCCCCTCCTTCGCTCTGTGTGTCGTCCCATTCTTACCGGAGGGATGAGGGGTGTCCGGGGCATTTAGCCGGACACCCTCATCAGCTCGCGCCTGCGCTAGCGGCTTGTCTGCGGGGCCGGGTGAGGCTTCGTTCCGTCGGCGACGGCGATCGCCGAGTAGACAGCCTTGAATCCCGTGCGCCAGGTCGGATAGCGCAGCGTCCAGCCGAGCTCGCGCTTGGCCTTCCCGTTCGAGGCACCCCGGGCGGTCGTGCCCATCACGACGGCGGCTTCGCCGGCGATCAGCCGCGCCAGCCAGGCCGGGAAACGCCGCGGCGGCCTTGCACCGAGGGCCTGGGCGACCGCCGGCAGCCATTCCCGCACCGGCGCGGGCTCGTCGTCGACGATGTTGTAGATCGCCGGGCCGTCGTTCTGGAGTGCGAGGACCGTTGCCGCGGCGGCGTCCTCGAGGTGGATCCAGGAGGTGAGCCCGCCGCCGTCGCCGATCATCGGGTACTGGCGCTTGCGCACCGGCTCGATCAGCCCGTCGTTGGCGGCGCCGTAGAAGACGCCGTATCGCAGGCTGACCCCACCGGCCTCGGTGACCGTCTTGTCGAGGTAGTCCATCGCGGCCCAGGACTTTTTTGCGTTCCCGGGCGCCGCGGGGTCGAGCGGATCGTCCTCGGTCTTGACCGGCCCGCCCTCCCGGAGGTAGCGGTACGAAGCGAAGCTCTGCGCGACGAACCGGCGAACGCCCGCCTCACGCGAGGCTGCCAGCAGCGCGTCGGTGCCCGTCGTTCGCAGCTCGTTGGTCTTGGCGAACACCTTGTCGAAGTCGCGGCTCCACACCGCCTCCCCGAGCGCGGTTGCCTCGTGCGCGATCGCCTCGGGCTCGTTCTCGAGCACCGCCTTGTTCACGGCACCCGCGTCGAGCAGGTCGACCATCACCGGCTTCGCGCCGAGCGTCCGCAGAAGCTCCGCGCTCGCGGGCGAGTTGTGGGTACCGATCACGTCGTGGCCCGCGTCGATCAACTGGGTAACGAGCCGGCTGCCAAGCGCGCCGCTCGCTCCGGTGACGAACACACGCATCGTGTTTCTCCTTTCGTCCCGCTTGTCACATCCCGCGGGTCCCGCGGGTCTACGTCTAAGACACGCTGGACGGGAGGGATGTGACATGGAGCAGCAGGACTGGCTCGCACGGCAATTCGAGGAGCAGCGGCCGCATCTCCGCGCGGTCGCCTACCGGATGCTCGGCTCGCTCAGCGAGGCCGACGACGCCGTTCAGGACGCCTGGCTGCGCCTCAGCCGCGCAGACACGAGCGAGGTCGAGAACCTCCGCGGCTGGCTGACGACGATCGTCGCGCGCGTGGCGCTGAACATGCTTCGCTCGCGCAGAACGCGGCGTGAGCAGCCGCTCGACGTGCGCGTGCCCGACCCGATCGTCGACCCTGCCGACGGGACCGACCCCGAGCACGAGACGCTGCTCGCCGACTCCGTCGGTCTCGCGCTCCTGGTCGTGCTCGAGACGCTCACCCCCGCCGAACGACTCGCCTTCGTCCTGCACGACATGTTCGCCGTCCCCTTCGAGCAGATCGCGCCGATCGTGGAGCGCTCCCCCGAGGCGACGCGCCAGCTCGCCAGTCGCGCCCGCCGCCGCGTCCGCGGGGCCGCACCGGCACCGGACGCCGACCTCAACGCTCAGTGGGAGGTCGTCGAAGCCTTCCTCGCCGCCGCCCGGAACGGTGACTTCGACGCGCTCGTCGCCGTGCTCGACCCCGATGTCGAGCTCAGGGCCGACTTCGGCCTGGCGGGCCGGTCGCACCACGTTCGGGGTGCGGAAAGCGTCGCCGGCCAGGCGCTCGTGTGGTCGCGAGTCGACCTGACCATCCGGCCCGCGCTCGTCAACGGCGCCGCGGGCCTCGTCTCGCTGCGCAACGGGAAGCCGTTCTCCGTCGGCGCATTCACGGTCGAGAACGGAAAGATCGTGGAGATCGACTTCCTCGCCGACCCCGAGCGTATCGCCCAGCTCGACCTCACGGTGCTCGGCGAATAGCTCCCGACTCGACTCGCAGCACGGCGAGCATCCCGCCAACGCCCATTGCAACGCCGACTGCCCAGGCGATGACCGCCTCGGCCGTGGGCGTCGACAACTCGTAGAAGGTGCGGAGGAACGGCACCACGAGCGCCAACGCGAACAGCAGCGCCATCGCCGCGCAGAGCGCCGTGACCGCGAGCCGCCGCCGCCCGCTCCCGCCCTCGAGCTTCAAGACGACGGCGAGCCCGCACACGACAACGATCCCGGTCGCCACCGTCCGCGAGCGGATCAAGCTCAGATCGAAGCCGTAACGCGCCAGCAGGTAGCCGGCGACGATCCCGATCCCGATCGCCAGCCCGGCGGGGATCGCGAACCTCGCGACCGACTGCAGGAACCGGTCGGGCCGCCACGGGCCGGAGCTCGGCGCCAGCGCGAGCACGAAGGCGGGGATGCCGATCGTGACCGTCGAGGCGATCGTGAACTGCCGGGGCAGGAGCGGGAACGTCGCGGTCGGAATCGCGACCGCAAGCCCCAGCACCGCAGTGAAGACGGACTTCGTCACGAACAGCTGCGCCACCCGCTGGATGTTGCGCAGGATCTGGCGTCCCTCAACCACCATCACGGGCACGACCGCGAAGTCGGAGCGCACGAGCACCAGGTCGGCAACCGACCGCGCCATCTGCACGCCCGACCCTTGGGCGATCGCCAGGCGCGCTTCCTTCAACGCCGGCACGTCGTTGACGCCGTCGCCGACCATTGCCACGTAGCGCCCCGAGTCGCTCAGCGCGTCGACGACGGCGCGCTTGTCCTCGGGCGAGATCCGGCCGACGGCGGGCGCGGCGAGGACGGCCTCCCGTAGAGCAGTCGGCTCGGACGGGAGCGCCTCGCCGTCGAGGGCCGGCGCCGTTCCCGGTATGCCGACGTCGCGGGCGATCGCGCCCGCCGTCGCCGGCGCGTCCCCCGAGAGCACCTTCAGGTCGACGTCCTCGGCGGCGAAGAAGGCGACGGTCTCGGCCGCCTTCGGTCGCAGCCGCTCGGCGAGGACGACGAGGCCGAGCACCCGGACGTCGTCGGGGAACCGCGGGTCCGCGCCGGCGGGCAACGGCGCGTCGGATCGCCCCAGCGCGAGCACACGCCGCCCGTTGGTTGCCTCCTCGCGCGCCCGCTCCACAAGCACCGAGTCGGCGGCGGCGAATCGCTCCGGCGCGCCGAGCACGAGCCGCACGTTGCCGAAGTCGAGCGCGCTCCAACGGCGCCGCGACGAGAACGGCACCTGCCCGACCACGCTCTGCGCATCGGCGTCCGCAACTCGGGCATCGGCGATGGCCTGCAGCGTCGAGTTGCGAGCCGGAACGCCGGCGGCATAGCTCGCCAGCGAGTGCGCGAGTGTCTCCTCCTCCACTCCGTCGGCCGGCACCAGGCCGACGATCCTCAAGCTCGGCTCGGTCAGCGTCCCCGTCTTGTCGGTGCAGACGACATCCACCGACGCCAGCGACTCGATGGCGTTCAGCTGCTGGGCGAGCACGCCACGCTGGGCCACCTTGAAGGCCGAAACCGCCGCCGTCAGGCTGATCAGCAGGATAAGGCCCTCGGGGACGATGTTCACGACCCCTGCCGTCAGAAGCTGAACACGCGCCTGGCCGGAGTCGACGCGGGTGAGAGCGGTGACGGCGAGCGCCACCGCGAGCGGGACCGCGGCGACGACGAGAAGCAGCAGAAGCCGGTCGCTGGCTCGCTCGAGTGGCGAGCGAGGGTGGCGAAAGGCGCGCGCGGTCGCGGTCAGCCGGGCGGCGCGACTCTCTGGGCCGACCGCCGTCGCCTCGAAGAGCGCGGCGCCCTCGACCACGAACGAGCCCGACCACACCGGCTCGCCCTGGCTACGCACCGAGGGCTCGGACTCACCGGTCAGATTGGCCTCGTCCAACGTGAGCCCCTCCGCCGACACCACCTTCCCGTCGGCAACCACCTGGTCGCCCGCCGCCAGGCGGACGAGATCCCCGGCTACGAGCCGCTCGACGGGCACGCGCCGGTCGGCGCCGTCGCGCACCACCACCGCCTCCGGCGCGACCAGCGCGGCAAGCCGGTCGAGGGCACGCTTGGACCGGATCTCCTGGAACGACCCGATCGCGATGTTGGAGACCAGGATCCCGAGGAAGAGCGCGTCCTGCCACAGGCCGAACGCAAGCGTCAGCACGCCGAAGGCAAACAGAATCCCGTTCGGGATGTTCAGCGTGTTCGCGCGAACGATGCTCGCGTAGGAGCGACTCGAGCGCTCCCGCGGAAGCACCCCACGTGCCTGCAAGCGCCGCTCCGCCTCGGTCTCGGTCAGACCCGTGGGTGCGATCTCAGTCGCGTTCCGCCTCAAACGCGGCGGAGCAGTCGGCGCTCGACCACGAGGGGCACGAGCAAGTCGCGGTAGCCGTGGTCGTCGAAGAGCACCGTCAACTGATCGCCGTCGTAGCGCTCGACCGTGCCCTCCCCCCAGCGCTCGCTCACGACCCGCTCGCCGACCGCGAACGGCTCAGGCGTCAGTGTCTCAGGAGAAGCGAAGCGATCGTTGTCGCAGTTCCCGCACGGGCCACGGTAGCTCTGGCCGAAGTACGAGAGCAGGAACGAGCGGCGGCAGCCGGTGTGCTCGGCGTAGCGGCGCATCATCTCGAGGCGTGAGCGCTCGATCTCCCGTTCCCGCCTGGTCTCCGCTTCGGAGGCCGCCACCGCGGCCGCGACGTCCAACGCGCCGGTCCACCCCACCTCGCCGCTTGCCTCCCACACCGCGGCGCCGACGTCGACGAGCCGAACGAGCGCCGCGGTCGTCTGGCGCGTCGTGCGGACATCGCCCCCGGACGCGAGCCGCTCCGCGGCCCCCTCGACGGCTGCGCTGGACACGCCGCCCGCCGCGAAGTGAACGCCGGCGCCGAAGTCTTCCTGCCGGTACAGGAGTCGGGCGTGCGCGGCTTGCTCGTCACGGCCGGCGCGGCCGATCTCCTGGTAGTAGGCGTCGAGCGAAGGGGGCGGGTCCACGTGCAGCACCCAACGAACATCCGGCTTGTCGATGCCCATTCCGAACGCGACGGTCGCGGCCACGATGCGAACGGAGCCGTCGAGGAACGACGTCATCGCCCCGCGGCGGGCCCGCGGGGACAGGCCCGCGTGGTAGAGCGCCGCGCGCTGGCCGGCCGCGGCGAGCACGTCGTGGGCGGCCTCTGCCCCGGCGTGGGTTGCGGCGTAGACGATCCCCGGCCCGTCGAGCTCGACCGCAGCGGACTCGAGCTCACGGTGTTTCTCCGCGACCGATCGCGCCGCTCGTGCCGAGAGCTCGATGTGCGGCCGGTCGAAGTCGCCGACGACGACCTCGGGGTTGCGCAGGTCGAGGCGCCGGCGAATCTCGTCGCGTACGGGCTGCGCCGCGGTGGCTGTCAGGGCGAGTCGCACCGGAGCCTCGAGCGCGTCCGCCTGCGCCCCCAGACGCATGTAGTCGGTCCGGAAGTCGTGTCCCCACTGAGCGATCAGGTGCGCCTCGTCGACGACGAACAGACCGGGTCTCGCGCGCCGCAGCACCCCGCGCGCCTCGGTGTTGCTCAGCTGCTCGGGCGAGAGGAAGACGAACGTGTCCGGCCTGCCCGACGCGGCCAGTGACGCCGCATGCTCGCGTGGCGACTGGTGGGAGTTGAGGACGATCGCGGTCAGGCCGGCGGCGCGGAGATGCGCGAGCTGGTCGTCCTGCAGTGCGATCAGCGGCGAGACGACGACCGTCGGTCCACTGCGAAAGAGCCCGGCCAGCTCGTAGATGGCGGACTTGCCGCCCCCGGTCGGGAGGACGGCGAGCACGTCACGCCCCCCGACCGCGGCCTTCACCGCAGGCAGCTGACCCGCCCGCAGCCGCTCGAAGCCGAACCGGGTGCGGGCAAGCTCGAGGACAGCCTCGTCGTCTATTTGCTGCGACTCCTTGGGCTCCGTGCGTGGGGGGCGGGTCGAAGGGTAACTCGGCCCGACGCCCTGGTATCTTCGCGCTCGCCTCGTGCTCAGGACGGGGCTTCAAGCTCAGCGGAAGGGGGTTCCTGCTCATGCGATCGAACGCCTCTGTCGACCGCCCCTCCTCAGTGACACGCTCAGCCGTTCGACGGCTGCTGATACTCGCCGCGGCCGTGGCCTCCGTCTTCGTGCCGGGGACGGACGCCTCCGCGGCCCCGCCGGATTCCGGCCAGCCCGACTTCGGCCCGAACGTGATCGTCTTCGATCCGAGCATGCCGCAGAGTCAGGTCCAGGCGACCGTCGACGCCATCGCCGCGCAACAGGTGCCGAATCAGTTCGGCACACAGCGCTACGCGCTGTTGTTCAAGCCCGGCACGTATGGCACGGATGCGAACCCCCTCAACTTCCAGGTCGGCTACTACACGAGCGTCGCCGGCCTCGGCGCCGAGCCGGGCGACGTGACCGTCAACGGCTCGATCTACGCCCGCAACCAGTGCGACAGCAACAACTTCTGCACCGCCCTCAACAACTTCTGGCGCTCGCTGTCGAACCTGACGATCGACGTGAATACGCCGAACTTCGGCTGCTACAACGGCGAGTTCTGGCCGGTGTCGCAGGCCGCGCCGATGCGCCGCGTCCATGTCAACGGGTTCGCGACGCTGATGGACTACTGTACGGGCCCGTCGTTCGCGAGCGGCGGCTTCATCGCCGACTCGAGGTTCGACGGCAGCACCATCGTCAACGGCTCGCAGCAGCAGTGGCTGGTGCGGAACAGCACCCTCGACGGGTGGACCAACGGCGTCTGGAACCAGGTGTTCTCGGGTGTCGTCGGCGCGCCTCCCCAGTGCTTCCCCGCGCAGGCGTCGTGCGGGGGCCCGTACACGACGATTCCGACGAGCCCGGTCACCCGGGACGCGCCGTACCTCTACGTGGATTCAGCAGGCCACTACAACGTCTTCGTTCCCGCGGCGCAGCGCGACTCGGCGGGCGCGAGCTGGGAGGGCGGAACGACCGCCGGCTCGTCGATTCCGATCGACGACTTCTTCATCGCCAAGCCCACGGACCACGCGCAGGCGATCAACAACGCGCTCGCCCGCGGCCAGAACCTGATCTTCACTCCGGGCGTGTACCACATCGACGAGACGATCAAGGTCAAGCGCCCCGACACCGTCGTGCTCGGCCTCGGCTTCCCGACCCTCGTTCCCGACGACGGCGTCGCGACCATGGAGGTCGCCGACGTTCCGGGCGTGAAGCTCTCCGGCCTGCTGTTCGACGCGGGGCCCGTGAGCTCGGCGGTCCTGCTGCGGGTCGGCACCCCGCACGCCCACAAGAGCGACCCCGGAGATCCGACGTCGATTCAGGACGTCTTCTTCCGCATCGGCGGCGCGACTCCGGGCAAGGCCACGACGAGCCTGGTCGTGAACAGTGACGACGTGCTGCTAGACGACATCTGGGCCTGGCGCGCCGATCACGGCAACGGCGTCGGCTGGACGGCCAACACCGCCGACACGGGCGTGATCGTCAACGGCGACGACGTCACGGCGTACGGCCTGTTCGTCGAGCACTACCAGAAGTACGAGGTGATCTGGAACGGCCAGAATGGGAGGGTCGTTTTCTTCCAGAACGAGATGCCGTACGACCCGCCCAGCCAGGCTGCGTGGATGGAGGCGCCCGGCGTCGACGGCTGGGCCGCGTTCAAGGTCGCCGACGGCGTGAAGAGCTTCAGCGGCTACGGCATGGGGAGCTACAGCTTCTTCAACCAGGGCGTCGACATCTTCGCCGCGCACGCGTTCGAGGTGCCCGAGGACCTGCCGCCCGGGAGCCTGCACGACCTGCTCACCATCTTCCTCGACGCGACGAACGGGAAGGGCGGGATCCTGAACGTGGTCAACGACACCGGCGGACCGTCGACGATCGCCAACCCGGACGTGCCGGTCACGGTGGTCAGCTACCCGTGATCTGACTGATCTCTAGTCGCACCGCTCATGGCGAACAGCACGTGCTCGCGGAAAGCCTCCGCGGCAGGCGTCGGCCGCTCGCCCTCGCGCCAGACCAGCGAGACGGGCAGCTCATACCGGGGGCTGAGCGGACGCATCGTCAGGCGTTCGCGGTGAGGCGTCGCGACTGATCGTGGCATGAGCGTGACGCCGAGCCCGCGCGCGCTGAGCTCCCGTACGGTCTCGAGATCGTTGGCCTCGGCGACGACACGGCCGCCCGGCACCAGCGCGAGGAGTGCGTCGTTCAGCGCCGACCCGGTGCCGTAGGTCACCAGCGCCTCAGCGGCCAGGCGCCCGACCGGCACGTTCTTGGCGCGCGCGAGGGGATGGTCGAGAGGCGCGATCACGACGAGCTCCTCGTCGTAGAGCCGCACGCCGTCGAGACCGTCGAGCGTGGCGGGATCGACGAGCCCCATCACGAGGTCCAGGTCACCGTTGCGGAGCTCGCCGAGGAGAGTCAAGGCGACATCGTCCCGCACGGTGATGGCAACCCCGGGATAGGCCCGGGTGAAGTCCGCAATCAGGCCAACGGCATGGACGGGACCGATCTGCGGGACGCCGCCGAGACGGAGTGTGCCGACGACCAGCCCCTGGAGGGCATCCAGGTCCGCCCGCACGCCCTCTGCCTCGGCAAGCGCGCGCCGCGCCCGCGCCAGAACGACCTCGCCCGCCTCGGTCACCTCGACACGACGGGTGGTGCGGCGCAGCAGCTCGACGCCCAGCTCGCGCTCGAGCCGGCCCACCTGCTGCGAAAGCGCCGACTGCGCGATGTGCAGGTCCCGCGCGGCGTGCGTGAACGAGCTGCGACGAGCGACCGCATCCAGGTAGCGCAGCTGGCGAAGCTCCACACCGGGAGTTTTATCTCATCAACTTATGAGTGCTGACAGATCTCCGCATTGCGCGATAGATCCACGCATGGCACCGTGCACCCATGCGGGCCGTCGACTGCAAGTTCGAGGTCAAGCTACTCAGCCCCGAGGAGGCTCTCGACGAGGTCTTGGTCGAGGACGTCGTTCGCCTGATCAACGAGGCGTACGCAGTCGGCGAAGCCGGGCTCTGGCTCGAGGGGACGACGCGCACTGGGCCGCTGGAAATCGGCGAGGCGATCCGCAGCAATGGGATGCTCGCGGCCACGCGCGACGGCCGGATCGTGGGCTGCGCGTACCTGCGCATGCTCGACGCGAACGCAGCCGACCTGGGCCTCGTGGCGGTGGCGCCGGACCACTGGGGCAGCGGCGTCGGGCGTGAGCTGGTGCGCTGGGCGGAGAAGCTGATGCGTTCGCGCGGAGTGACGACGATGCAGCTCGAGCTGCTCGTCCCGAAGGAGTGGGCCCATCCGCAGAAGGAACGGCTCCGCGCCTGGTACATACGGCTGGGCTACCAGGTGGCCCGGTCCGCGGCGTTCGAGCAGGTCGCGGCGCACCTTGCGGCCCAACTTGCCACGCCGTGCGAGTTCCTTGTCTTCCGAAAGCGTCTCTCCGAGGTAGCCAGCCGATGACGTCGGATGCCGAGCGCTTCATCGAGGATGGCCACGCCGCCCTCGAGTGGGTAGCGCGTTACCTGGAGCGGGTGGAGGAGCTACCTGTGCTGGCGCAGGTGGAGCCTGGCGAGATCCGCTCGCGCCTGCCGGCATCGCCGCCCGACGAAGGCGAGCCCTTCTCGGCGGTGCTGCGCGACCTGGACGAGGTGCTCCTGCCCGGCGTCACTCATTGGCAGCACCCTCGCTTCTTCGCCTACTTCTCGGTCACTGCCTCTCCGCCGGGCATCCTCGCCGAGCTGCTCGCAGCGGCGCTGAACCCGGTCGCCATCCTGTGGCGTACTGCCCCGGCCTCAACCGAGCTCGAAAGCCTCGTGCTCGACTGGGTGGGCCAGCTGCTCGGGCTGCCCGAGCACTGGCACGGACACATCGAGGACACGGCATCCACCTCCACACTCGCCGCGATCATCGCGGCCCGCCACATAACCGGCGGGCGCGTGGTGGTGTGCTCCGAGCACGCCCACTCCTCGGTGGACAAAGCGGCGCGCATGCTCGGGCTCGAGCTGCGCAAGGTGCCGTGCGACGAATCGTTCCGCATGCGCCCGGAGGCACTCGACCTCACCGACGCAGCGGCCGTCGTCGCGACCGTCGGCACCACGTCCACCACCTCGGTGGACCCCGTAGCCGCGATCAGCGATGCGTGCCGGGAGGCCGGCGTGTGGCTCCACGTGGACGCCGCCTACGCGGGCTCGGCGATGGTCTGCCCCGAGCTGCGGTGGGCATTCGAAGGGGTCGAGGGCGCGGACTCGCTCGTGGTCAACGCTCACAAGTGGATGTTCACGCCGATGGACTGCTCGATGCTCTGGACTAGCCGACCCACCGATTTCCGGGCGGCCTTCAGCCTGATTCCCGAGTACCTGCGCACGCCGGACTCAGAGGACGCCCTCAGCCTCAGCGAGTACGGTCCGGCGCTCGGCCGCCGGTTCCGATCGCTGAAGCTGTGGGCCGTCCTACGCTGCTACGGCCGCAACGGCCTGCAGCAGCGAATACGGCGTGCGATCGAGTTGGCGGAGCTCTTCGAAGGCTGGGTCCGCGAAGCGCCGGGCTGGGAGCTCTGCGCGCCGCGCCCGTTCTCGGTCGTCTGCTTCCGCCGGCACGGCAGCGACGGGGAGAACGAGGCGCTGCTCGAGCGGGTGAACCGAAGCGGCGAGATCTTCATCTCGCACACGAAGCTCGACGGGCGCTACGTGCTGCGCCTGGCGGTCGGCCACGAGACCACGACCGAGGATGACGTACGCCGCGCCTGGGAAGTGCTGCGCGAGCAGGCTCTAGCCGAGCGGCAGTAGCGCGCCCTCGTGCTCGAGGAGGTAGCGCTTCACGTGAAGCCCGCCGCCGAAGCCCACGAGTGAGCCGTCCGCGCCGATCACGCGATGGCACGGCAGGACGATCGGAAGCGGGTTCTGGCCATTCGCGGCGCCGACCGCGCGGGCCGCGTCGTTGCCGAGCCCGAGCCGCCGCGCCTGCTCGCCGTAGCTCACGGTCTGTCCGTAGGGAATCGACGCGAGTGCGAGCCAGCAGCGACGGTGAAACTCGGTTCCTTGCAGCTCCAGCGGGAGATCGAACGTCATGCGGTCGCCGGCGAAGTAGGCGTCGAGCTGACGCGCCGTCTCGTCGAGGACGTGCGAGCTGCCCTCCTGACGGATCCTGCGTCCATCGAACACCACCGCCCGTAGGCCGGCGTCGGACGCGACGAGGCCAAGCGGCCCGATGGGACTGTCGACGACCTTTCGCGACATCTCCACCAATCTAGAACGCGTGGTCGACGGGGTCCGTGAGATCTGTCTGCTGGACTCCCGGCCCCGCGCTTACCGGTCGTTCTTACGGGCCCGGCTCGGAGCAACTCGCGGCGGCTCGTCCGGCTGCTTCGGGTAGACGGGCGGCCAGGGAGCGTCCTTGAGCCCCGCGGCGCGATCCTGCTCGTGGAGCTCGAGCAGCGGCTCCAGCGACTGCGGCTGCTCGTTCATGCCTTCCCACGGGTCGCCCGCCGCCAGCCGCTCGGGCACGCTGGCGATCGTCAGCTCGTCCGGGTGAAGCGTCTCGATCTCGTCCCAGCTCAGCGGGGCCGACACCTGCGCCCCGGGACGCGCGCGCACCGACCAGGCGCCGAAAACGGTCTTGTGCGGCGCGTTCTGGTTGTAGTCGACGAAGACGCGGCGGCCGCGCTCCTCCTTCCACCACGCCGAGGTGATCAACTCGGGACGGCGGCGCTCGAGCTCCCGAGCGACCGCGACCGCGGCGGCTCGCACCTGGTAGGAGTCCCAGCGCGGCCGGAGCCGAACGTAGACGTGGAGGCCGCGGTTCCCGGTCGTCTTCGGGTAGCCGACGATGTCGAGCTCGTCGAGCAGGCGGTGAAGCTCGTCCGCCGCGGCGCGGATGTCGTCGAACTCGACGCCGGGCTGCGGGTCGAGATCGAGGCGCAGCTCGTCCGCGACCTCGGGGCGGTCATGGAGGTACGGCCAGACGTGGAAGCCGAGGCAGGCGAGGTTCACGGCCCATGCCACGTGGGCCATGTCGGCGAGAACCAGGGCGCGCGAGGTCGTCCCGTTGGGCGTGCTGACGATCGTCGTCTGCAGCCATTCGGGCGCCGTGTCGGGAACGCGCTTCTGGAAGAACGAGCTGCCTCCGGCGCCGTGAGGGAAGCGCTGCATGAGCGTCGGCCGCGCGCCCACGGCGCGCAGGAGGGGCTCCTCGACAGCGAGGTAGTAGCGCAGCAGGTCGAGCTTCGTCTCGCCGCGCTCCGAGAAGAAGACCTTCCCCGGGCTCGTGATCGCGAGGTCACGCCCGGCGACTTCGAGCACGTACTCGTCAGCCACCGAGCCAACGCTAGCTGGAGCGCTCATGGAAGCCTCCGCGGCGGCTCGACGTGGAGGTGGTCCCACATCGCGGCCTGGCCGAACCACTTGCTGTCCCACGCGATCGAGATGCCGTACCGAGTGGCGTCCGCGTTCCGGGCGCGAACCTCCACTGCGATCTCGTACCTGCCGGGCTCGAGGGCGTCGTGACCGCCCGCCGGCTTCGGAGTGAGGTCGAGTTGAACAGGGACGGTGTCGGACCACCTTCGCGCAATCTCGTCTTCGTCCCGGGCGGGCCAGTCGACGTGCACGAGGTCGATGTGGCGCTCGGAGCCGGGATGCACGGAGCCCACCGTCAGCGGCGGATTGGAACCCGACCAGGTCAACGGCAACCCGATCGGTCGTGCTTCGGCCAGCGCCTCCTCCGAGTCCGGCAGCCGACGGCACTCCGTCACCACCACCACGACGTCGTCAGCGGTGTCCCTCCCCTCGCGGTTTGCGACTCGCAACCGGACGTGCGCCGCGGCACGTCCTTCTGCGGTCCCCACGACGACCTGGTCGTTTCCGGCGCGGTCGAAACGGAGCTCGAGCTTCGGCCGGCGCCGCGGAGCCACGACCAGGTCTCGGAACAACGCGTATGCGACCGCCCCGATCGTCCCGATGGCGACGGCGACCGTCGCCCAGGTGTCGACGGCGGAGCCGAGGACGGCCTGGAGGTGGTCCAGTGCCAACACGGATCGAAGGATCTCATTCGACATCATCCGGCGATCTGCGATGACTGCGCAGCTATGCCAAGGTCTCATCCGCGACGTCGACACGGAGGTGAGAGATGGGAGACATTCTCGTGCACGAATTCATGAGCCTCGACGGCGTGATCGATGCGCCGACCTGGACGGCCGACTACGGCTTCCACCCTCGGATGGCGGAGGCCATCGGCGCCGCTACCGCGCGCTCCCGGGGCATCCTCCTCGGACGCACGACCTACCAGCTGTTCGAGCCCGCGTGGTCGACGCGGACGGTGGAAGACGATCCGGGAGCGCCGTTCTTCAACGACACCACCAAGTACGTCGTCTCCTCGACGCTCACGACTCCGACCTGGAGGAACACGGAGATCATCGGCCCGTACGACTCAGACGCGATCCGCAGGCTGAAGGACGAGGTCGACGGCGACCTCTACGTCAGCGGCAGCGGCATGCTGGTCCGGGCAATGCTCGCCGACGGCCTGGTCGACGAGCTGCACCTGTTCGTCTACCCGCTCACGCGCGGGCCCGGCCCGCGGCTGTTCCCCGAGGGCGCCGCACCGGGCAACCTCTCCCTCGCAGCCTGTGAGTCGTACGAGAACGGCGTCGTGTACCTGGCCTATCGGCCGCAAGCCTCGGAGACGGCTTAGGGCGAAGCGACCTCCGGCAGGTCGCCGGCCTCGTGCGGGACGAAGGCGTCGGCCGGCCGCCGCTGCGGGATGGCAAGGCCCACCGCGACGCCAAGCGCGAGCGCGATCGCGCAGGACGCAAAGGCGACCGTGAACCCGTGCGCCGACGGGTACCCGGCCGCGACCGTCGCGGTGAGAATGGAGGCCACGGCCGCGCCGCCGAACGCGCCCCCGACGGTTCGCGTCACCGCGTTCATCCCGGTCGCGATGCCCGTCTCCGCGGGACCGACGTTCTCGATGATCAGGTTCACCATCGCGGCGAAGGCGAGCCCGATCCCCGTGCCGAGCAGCAAGGCGGCGACGTAGATCTCCCAGGGCTCGCTTCGGGCGAACGCGAGGAACACGTACGAGGCAGCCGTGATCGCTGCGCCGGCGAGCAGCGGCGGCTTCGATCCGAACCGCTTCTCGAGCCGTCCCGTCTGTGCGCCCGCGACCAGCATCGCGAGCGTCGTCGGGACGAGGAACAACCCGGCACCGGTGACGGAGGAGCCGAAGCCGTAGCCCACGCGCGCCGGCGTCTCCACGAGCTCCGGCAGCAGGATGAACGAGGCGTACATGCCGAAGCCGAGCAGGAACGCGACCGCGTTCGTCGTCCAGACGCCGCGGATCCGCATCATCCGCATGTCGACGAGCGGGTGGTCGCTCCGCACCTCGCTGCGGACCCAGGCGACGAGCAGGACGGCGCCGACCCCGAGCGCGACGAGCGTCCTGGCCGAGAGCCAATGCCAAGTCGGGGTCTGGCTGACCGCGACGAGCACCACCGCGAGGCCGGCGGACATGAGCCCTGCGCCGGCCCAGTTAACCCGGCCGGGCACCCGCACGGGCGACTCGGGGACGAAGAGCTGGATCGTCAAGGTCGCAAGGACGAGCGGGACGAGCGGGAACCAGAAGAGGTAGTGGAACGAGAGGTGGTCGACGATCGGCCCGGCGAGGACGACGCCAAGGCCGCCTCCCGCGCCGGCGAGCGCGGCCATTACCCCGACGCCACCGGCGACCCGTTCGCGCGGGAACTCGTCGCGGATGATCCCGAACGCGAGCGGAAAGATGCCGCCGGCCGCCCCTGCGCGACACGCCCGGCGAGCATCACCGCGAGTGACGTCGCGAGAGCCGAGACGACGGTCCCGACGCAGAGCACGACGAGCACCGCGACGAGGAGCCGCTGCTTGCCGTACATGTCGCCGAGCCGCCCGATCAAGGGGGTCGCGATCGACGCGCTGAGCAGGTACGCGGTCAGCACCCAGCTCACCGAGTCGACGGAGGCGTGCAGTGCGTGCTGGAGGTCCGGCAGCGCGGGCGCAACGAGGGACTGCAGCAGCGCATACGAGATCGCCGCCAGCGCGAGTAGTGCGAAGGTCACGTTGTAATGCCGGCGCCCTCGTACGTGTTCGGCCACGCCGGATTGCTACCAGAGCGGAGCAGCCGCTCGGTTTCGGCGACAGCGGCGCCGGCTAGCGGAGCGCCTCGAACTCGTCCTCGCTCAGCTCGATCTCGAGGGCGGCGAGGTTCTGCTTCAGGTGCTCGAGCGAGAGGGTGCCCGGGATGGGCAGCATCACCGGCGAGCGCCGGAGGAGCCAGGCGAGCGTGATCTGCTCGGGTGTCGCGCCGTGCCGCTCGGCGATCTCGGCGAGCGCGCGGCCGCCGTCGCCCCGCAGCGGGAAGAAGGGGACGAAGACGATCCCTTCGCCGGCGCAGTAGTCGACGACCTCGTCGTACGCGCGATCCGAGAGGTTGTAACGGTTCTGGACGGCGGTGATCGGGACGACGGCCCGGGCTCGCTCGATCTCCTCGATCCCGAGCTGGGAGACGCCGACGTGCCGGATCTTGCCGCCGTCCCGGTACTCCTTGATCACGCCGAGGCTCTCCTCGAGCGGCGTGTCCGGATGTACACGGTGGAGGTAGTAGAGCGCGATGCTGTCGGTTCTCAGCCGGCGCAGGCTCTCCTCGATCTCAGCCCGTAGAACGTCGGGCCGGCCCTCGCCCGGGTTGTAGCCGCCCTTGGTGGCGACAACCAGCCCGCCCTGGAACGGCGAGAGCGCCGTGCCGATCACCGTCTCGCTGTCACCTCCGGTGTAGACGTGAGCCGAGTCGATGTGCGCGAGCCCGGCCGCGACGGCCTCCTTCAGGAAGGCGGCGTTCTCGGGACTGTTCCTGAGGCGGTTCGTCCCGAGCCCGATCCTCGCCACGTCGATGTCGCCGAGCCTGAGCATCGCTGCATGGTGGCTGATGAGGGCCGGGCGAGGGGCCGATGACCGCGAACGTTGTCCGGATCCGGCGCGAAGCGCGTTGCCGGAAAGCCGATCCTTCGGGCCTGAAGCGCAGACGCACCCCTTCGACTCGCGACGCGCCTTCGGAGGTGCTCCTCGCAACCTGGGGCTCGGGCGGCAACCTGCCGCCGCTCCTCGCAGCCGGCGACCAGCTTGCGCAACGCGGCTTCCGCGTGTCCATCCTGGCCTCCGCGGCGACCCGCGGAGCGGCCGCGAGACGGGGATGGCCCGTCGAGCCGTATGCGCGGACACCCGATCCGCGCGAGGACGTGCCGTTCGAGCACGATGCGCGGAGCCTGATGGCAACGGCAGCCGGGATCGAGCTTGCGCTCGACGTGCGCGATGTCCTTCGGCGCAGGCGGCCCGGCCTGCTGATCGCGGACTGCATGCTCCCGGCGGCGATCGCGGCCGGCGCCGCGACCTCGACTCCGACCGTTTCGCTCGTCCACTTCGCCTACGGCCATGCGCGGACGCAGATGTTGCGGGGCGGCGGCGCCTGGACGACCGATCGCGCACGGCTCGACGCGACGCGTCGCCACCTGGGCCTGAAGCCGACGCGGAGCAACGTCGAGGCGTGGGAGTCGGCCGACCTCTTGCTGGTCGCCGCGCCTGGCTGGTTCGACACCCCGGCGGCGTTTCCGGAGCACGTCGTCCACGCCGGGCCGCTTGGCGTCGAGGTACGCCCGGCGCAACCTGCCCCGAGCGGCCGCCCCGTCGTGCTCCTGAGCTTCAGCACGACGCCGATGGAGCACCAGCTCACGGTCGTGCACTGCGCGTGCGACGCCGCCTCGACTGCCGGCGTGGGCGGCGTCCTGACGGTCGGAGACGCCGTCGAAGTGGACCGGTTGCATCTGCCGCGGGGAATCGCGGCGGCCACGTTCGTCGACCACGATCGGCTTCTCCCTCGCTGCGCGGCCGTTCTCACCCACGGCGGGCTCGGCACGACCCTCCGAGCCCTCGCGCACGGGAAGCCGCTGCTCGTGCTGCCGCTCGGGCGCGACCAGCACTTCAACGCCCGGCGGGTGGCCGAGCTGGGAGCCGGGATCGCGCTCGACGCCGACACGCCGACCACGGAGGTTGCGGCCGCGCTGTCAGAGCTGCTCGCGGATCCCCGCTACGCGCAGGCTGCCGACCGGGCTGCCGCGGCCATCGCTCACGATGCGCCGGACGCCACGGCCGCGTCGGCGCTCGCTCGGATCGTGCGGCCGGCGGCGGAGACCGCGATGCTTCGCGCGTGAAGGAGCCGAGTCACCGCGTAGCCGTCATCTCGGACGTCCACGGCAACGCCCCCGCGTTGGCGGCTGTGTTGCGCGAGCTCGACGCCGTTGCGCCCGACCTCGTCGTGTTCGGCGGCGACCTCACCTGGGGACCGCTGCCGGAGGCCACCCTTGCGCTGGTCGCCGAGCTGCGCACGAGGCCGATCTTCGTTCGGGGAAACGCCGAGCGAGCGCTTGCGGAGCTGGCCCAACAGGACTCTGCGGCCACACCTCGCGAGCGCTGGCTGCTCGGCAGGCACACCGACGAGCAACGCGCGTTCCTGGGCAGCTTCGTCGAGACCGCAGTCGTCGACATCGAAGGGCTCGGCGCGGTGCGCTTCTGCCACGGCTCACCGCGAAGCGACGAAGAGCTGATCACCTACGCGACGCCCGAGGGGCGCATCGACGCGCTCCTGCGAGGGGTCGACGAGCGCGTCCTGGTGAGCGCCCACACGCACATCCAGTTCGACCGGCGGGTCGGCGACCTCCGCTCGATCAACCCTGGCAGCGTCGGCATGCCCTACGAGGGCCGGGCGGGAGCTGCGTACTGGGCGGTGCTCGGGCCCGACGTCGAGCTGCTGAGCACCGAGTACGACCTGGACGAGACGGTTCGCCTGTACCGCGCGTCCGAGGACCCGCTGGCCGAAGAAATGGTGGAGATCCTGCTCAGGCCACCCACCCGCGCAGAGGTCGTGGAGCACGCCGAGGCAGCGAAGTTCGCGGGCTGAGCACGCCGCCTCGACGGATACGGTTGGCGGTGCCGTGAGCCGTCCCCCGGGGACACAGGAACAGACGCTTCGCCTGTCCGTGCCGTCCGACGGGATCCGGACAGGCGACGTGCTGCTCCGCGCTATCTCCCTCGCAGACGTCGACGCACTCCTGCCCGCCTTCAGCGATCCGGAGCTGCGCGACGCCGGGAACCTGCCCGCGTTCTCTCGCGAGGAGCTCGCCGCCTCTCTCCGAGACCTTCCCGCGCTCGCCGAGCGGGGGCGGCTGCTGCCGCTCGCCGCCGTCGATGCCGGGACCGGCGACGTCGTCGGGGCCGGCATGCTCCACCACCTCGACGCCGACCGGAAGATCGTCGAGATCGGCTACTGGGTGTTCCCAGGCGCCCGAGGCCGCGGGACCGGCGCGACGATCGCGCGCATGCTCGCCGAGCACGCGTTCTCGCTCGGCGTCGAGCGTGTCGCCGCCTACGTGAACGTCGACAACACCGCCTCGGAGCGCGTGCTCGAACGCGCCGGGTTCACGCGTGAGGGCGTCGTACGCTCCATGCCCAAGCCCGACGGCCGGCGCGTCGACAAGACGCTCTTCTCGCTGCTCCCGGGCGAGTGACTCACGTGCTGTACTCGTCGTGGCGGCGGAACCAAAGGCCGGTCTCGTTGCGTCCCTTGGGCGCCCGGTCGAGCCACTGATACATGGCCCAGAGCCCGTCGATCCCGCGGGCGTAGGCCGAGTACGTGTGGTAGACGGCGCCGTCCTCGAGCGCGAAGGCGCTCATTCCGGGCGCCTCCTGCAGGTAGGTCGACACGTCGGTTCCGCACCTGGACGCCTGCTCGGCGACGGGGCCTCCGCGGACCTCCAGCACCGGCCGCATGTCCCGCGAGGCGAAGTTGTACTCCACCTCGCTTCCACGCTGCTGCTCCGCGGTCACCGAGGTGTTGAGGTCGAAGTTGAAGTCGCTGCCGTGCGACGACGCCCAGGGGAAGCTCCACCCCATCCGCCGCTTGTACTCCTGCAGCTTCTCGATCGGAGCGCGGGAGACGGCCATCAGCTGGACGTCGTGGTTCGCGAGGTGGACGGCGGAGCCGTTGAAGCCGTCCGCGATCGCCGAGCAGGCCGGGCAGCCGGCGGTGTACTCGGGGCCGAACATGAAGTGGTAGATCAGGAGCTGCGAGCGTCCGTCGAACAGATCGGCCAGCGAGGCGCTGCCGTTCTCGGTCTCGAAGCGGTAGTCCTTCTCGACCCGGACCCAGGGGAGCGCCTGTCGCTGCCGCGCCAGCTCGTCGGCGCGATGTGTCAGCTCCTTCTCCGCGTCGAGCAGCTTCAGCCGAGCGGCGAGCCACTCTTCACGCGTTCCTGTCGGGTGCTGTGCCATGTGCGTTCTCCTTTCTCGTTGCTCGGGCTAGCGGGCATGCTCGGGGAAGGCGGGAAGCGTCTCGCCGGTCTCGAGCATGGTCTTGAGGCTCGAAAGGACCTTCGGCCAGCCCTCGCCGACCATCGACGCGACGAGGCTGTCGGGGTCGAAGCCGTCGTGGACGACGGTGAGCTTCACCAGGTCGCCTTGCGGCTCGAGCTCGAAGGTCACCTTCGAGCGCGACTCGGCGCCGATGCGCTCGCGCGCCTCGCCGCTCAGGTCGAGAGCCTCCATCAGCTCGGGCGTGAAGCTGTGCCAGGTGTAGGCGAGACGTCTGTAGGGCTCCGACTCGAGCACGATTTGGTCCGGGTCGGCGATCGTCACGGCGAACTGCGTCCAGCTCATCTCCGAGCCGGCCTTCCAGTCGGTCTCGAA
>JBKPAM010000012.1:0-47236 GCA_046726435.1 Actinomycetota bacterium | reverse complement strand
TGGCAGGAACGTTAGACGGGCTCACCGGCCAAGCCGGGACGCCCTCTTCTGGTCGGCGTCGCAAGCGAGCGCCTTAGACGGGCGCACCGGCCAAGCCGGGACGCCCTCTTCTGGTCGGCGTCGCAAGCGAGCGCCTTAGAGGGACGCGTCAGGGCCACGGCTACAATCGAGCCGCAACCCTAGGGGCGTAGCTCAACTGGCAGAGCACCGGTCTCCAAAACCGGGGGTTGCAGGTTCGAGTCCTGCCGCCCCTGTCACCCTTGAAAGTCCGGCCGCCTCGCGGCCGTGACGACTCTCGAGGGTTTTCTTGCTAGGTCCAGCCGCCGTGGGCCGCGCCCGCGATGTCGCTCGCCGCAGCGAACCTAAAGTCCCCCAAAAGTGGATCGAGACTCGAGCTCGGCGAGGAGGTACGGCCGCGGCTTTAGAGTTCGCGGCGTGACGGTGCTCACGTCGCACGTCGAGGAATCGGACGCGTTCGAAGAGCGCCGTGCCCGGATGGAGCAGCTCGTCGCGGAGTTGCGCGAGCGCACGGCGCAGGTCGCGCGGGGCGGCGGCGAGAAGGCACTCGAGAAGCACCGCTCGCGCGGCAAGCTGACCGCACGGGAGCGAGTAGACCGCCTGCTCGACCCCGACAGCGCCTTCCTCGAGCTCTCGGCGCTGGCCGCCTGGGAGATGTACGACCGACAGGCGCCGGGCGCCGGGATCGTTACCGGCATCGGCGTGATCGAGGGGCGCGAGACCGTGCTCGTCGCCAACGACGCGACGGTCAAGGGCGGCACGTACTTCCCGATGACGGTCAAGAAGCACCTCCGCGCGCAGGAGATCGCCGAGCAGAACAGGCTCCCGTGCCTCTACCTCGTCGACTCGGGCGGCGCCTTCCTCCCGCTGCAGGCCGAGGTCTTCCCCGACCGAGACCACTTCGGGCGGATCTTCTACAACCAGGCGCGGCTCTCGGCGGCCGGCATCCCCCAGATCGCCTCGGTGATGGGCTCGTGCACGGCCGGCGGCGCGTATGTGCCGGCGATGAGCGACGAGACGATCATTGTCAAGGGGACGGGCACCATCTTCATCGGCGGCCCGCCGCTGGTGAAGGCCGCGACCGGCCAGGAGGTGAGCGCGGAAGAGCTCGGCGGCGCGGACGTGCACGCGC
Source organism: Actinomycetota bacterium (assembly GCA_046726435.1). Lineage (GTDB taxonomy): Bacteria > Actinomycetota > Thermoleophilia > Gaiellales > Gaiellaceae > AC-32. The sequence goes on along the minus strand of JBKPAM010000012.1, from coordinate 46,086 downwards.
GGCTCTCCGGAGTCGCCGACCACTACGCCACCTCCGACGAGCACGCCCTCGCGCTTGTGCGGGAGATCGTCCGCAACCTCAATCTTCCGCCGAAAGAGCCGCCGTGGGAGACCGTGCCCGCGGAGGAGCCAGCCGCCGACCCGGCCGAGCTCTACGGCCTCGTCCCGACCGACTTCCGCCATCAGGTCGACCCGCACGAGCTGATCGCGCGGCTCGTCGACGGCTCGCGCTTCCACGAGTTCAAGGCCCTGTACGGCGAAACCCTGGTCTGCGGCTTCGCACGGATCGAGGGCTATCCCGTCGGCATCCTCGCCAACAACGGTGTGCTCTTCGGCGAGTCGGCCGCGAAGGGTGCGCATTTCGTCGAGCTGGCCTGCAAGCGGCGCGTGCCGCTCGTCTTCCTCCAGAACATCACCGGGTTCATGGTCGGCAAGGAGTACGAGGCCGGCGGGATCGCGCGCGACGGCGCCAAGCTCGTGACCGCGGTGGCGTGCGCGGAGGTGCCGAAGTTCACGGTCGTCGTGGGCGGCTCCTTCGGGGCGGGGAACTACGGCATGTGCGGGCGGGCGTACTCGCCTCGGCAACTGTGGATGTGGCCGAACGCGCGCATCTCCGTGATGGGCGGCGAGCAGGCCGCGACCGTGCTGACGATGGTGGGCGACGCCGACCCGGACGAGATCCGCGCCAAGTACGAGGCGGAGGGAAACCCGTACTACTCGACCGCGCGGCTCTGGGACGACGGCATCATCGACCCCATCGACACGCGCCGCGTGCTCGCCCTCGGGATCGCCGCGGCGCTGAACGCGCCGATCCCCGAGACCACCTTCGGCGTATTCAGGATGTAGATGGGCTTCTCCCTGGTTCACGTGGAGGAGATCGAGGGCTCCGGCCCCGGCGGGGCCGTGCACTTCGTCCGGCGCGAGCTGGGCGTCCAAGCGTTCGGGATCAACTGGTTCGAGATCCCGCCGGGCATGGAGGGACGCGAGCACGACGAGACCGAGTCGCAGCAGGAGGAGGTCAACGTCATCATCCGCGGCTCCGGCATCTACCGCGTCGAAGGCGAGGAGATTCCGGTCAGGGAGGGAACGTTTCTGCGCTTCGACCCCGGCACGACTCGCGTGCCGGTGGCGGGGCCGGAAGGGATGACGATGATCGCCGTGGGCGCGCGGCGCGGAAGCTACGAGCCGAGGGGGCCGTTTTGAACCACATCCTGGAGCTGAGCGACGAGGAGCTGCGTCTGCTGCAAGCCGCGCTGCATTCCTACCTCGACGACTTCGGGCACGAGGAGGCGGACGTCCTGCGGCAAATCAAGGAGCTGATGTCGCGCCTGCCCACGCCCGGCGTGCCGGATGAATGACGGTTCGCCTCCTGCTCTGGAACCTCGCTGACTCGAAGACGACCCTCGACGAGCTGCGGGCAAGGCTCCCCGAGCTGCCCGAGGGCGACTGCTGGATCTCCGACCCGGCCGGCGAGCGGTTCGGCCTCATCTCCTTCTCGGGCGAGGACGCCGCCGCCGCCGAGGCTCGCGACCTGATCGGCAAGGACCCCGAGGTCGGCGAGGAGTTCGAGCTCGAGGCCTAGTACCCGTCTGGTACTCGGCATCGGAGGATCAGCGTCTACCCCCGCCACCGTCTCGACCTCAAGCCGCGGCACCTCGCGTACGCGGCGCTCGCGTGCCTGTGGGCCCGGGACGAGGCCCGGATCGCCGCTGAGATCGAACGAGCAGCTCCGCCAGGCGCGCTCGTGTGCTTCTCGGTCCGCTCCGCCTTCGAGCTTCTGCTCGACGCGCTCGATCTCGACGAAGGCAGCGAAGTGCTCATGTCCGCGATCACGCACCCGGACATGGCCTGCGTCGTCGAGCGTCAAGGGCTGGTACCTGTTCCGGTCGACCTCGATCTCGAGACACTTCGGCCCCGGGCCGACCTCCTCGAACGCGCGCTCACCAGCCGGACGCGTGTGCTCGTGGTCGCCCATCTCTTCGGGTCGCGAGCCGACCTGGGCCCGGCGATCGCGTTCTGCCGCCGACACGAATTGGTGCTCGTCGAGGACTGCGCTCAGGCGCTCCGCTCGCCCTGGGACGCGGGAGATCCGAGATCGGACGCGGCGCTCTTTAGCTTCGGCTCGATCAAGACGTCGCCGGCCCTCGGTGGGTCGATTGCCTACGTTCGCGACCCGACACTCCGCGCTCGCATGGAGCAGCAACAGGCGGGCTGGCCGGTCCAGGGCCGCAAGGAGTACGCGTTACGAGCCATTCGCTTCGCCGGACTGCTCGCGCTCGGCCGCCCGTTCGTGTACGAGCTGTTCGTCAGGGTCGGCGCTCGGGCGGGACTCGACGTCGATGCACTCGTGAACCGGTCGGTGCACGCACTGAAGCCTCCTTCGGACGGCACTCGGGACGAGTTCGGTCTCTGGCTGCGGCGCAGGCCCTCGGCGCCGTTGGTCGCGTTGTTACGACGGCGCCTCACCACCTTCGACGCCGACCGCATCCTTCGCCGTTCGCGGCGAGGCGAGGACGCGGCCCGCGGGCTACCCGGGGGCGTCTTTCACCCGGGCGGCAAGGCCGGGGAGCGCACACACTGGTTGTTCCCGGTCGCGGTCGAGGATCCACAACGGGCGATCGAGATCCTTCGCGCGGGCGGATTCGACGCAACCGCAGCCACGAGCTCGATCGCGGCGCTCGAGCCGCCGCCGGATCGGGAGGAGGCGCGGCCTGACGCGTCGGTTCTCCTGATGGAGCACGTCGTCTTCGTGCCGGTCTACCCAGAGTTGCCGGATCGGGCATTCGATCGGCTGCTGAGGACGCTGAGACGCCTCGAGCCGGCGCCGGCTATGACGATGCGAGCCACGCGTCGAGCTCCCGCTTCTCCTCGCCGCTGAGCGTGCGAAGCGGGGCCCGGACGTCCTCGCGCACGGGCACGCCGCGCCGGCCGAGCACGTACTTCGCCGCAGCCTGGAAGGGAAAGCGGTCGAGCTCGCGCCGAAGAGCCCCGACGTCACCGTCGCCGTCTCGGACGAGCGCCACCACGCGCTCGGGAAACACCGACGCGAGGCCGGAGACCGCGCCCGCGGCACCGCGCGCCATCCCGGCGAGCACGAGCTCTTCGGCTCCGACGAATACGTCCAGTCCGTCCAGCAGATACGGCTCGACGGCCTCGAACGGCTTGTCGGAGACCTTGAGGCCGGCGAAGTTCGGCGCCCGGTCTCGCAGCTGCTCCAGCACCGGAACCGGCACCGCGTAGCCGCTGCGCGCCTGGAACTCGTAGACGTAGAACGGCACCGGCTCGGCGGCGCGCGCCGCCGTGGCGAGGTGGACGAGCAGCGCCTCGTCGTCGAGCGGGTAGTAGGGCGGCGAGATCACCGCGACACCCGCTGCTCCCGAGGCCGCCGAGTGCTCGGCAAGGGCTGACGTCTCGGCTGAGGTCTGGGCGCCGCAGTGGACGATCACCGGCAGCGGCCCGTCGAGAAACAGCTCGGCGGCGCGCCGCCGCTCGGCCGCGGAAAGCAGGATCCCCTCGCCCGTCGTCCCGAGCGCCAGGATTCCGTCAAGCCCGGCCGCGGCGAGGAAGTCGAGGTAGGGCCGAAAGGCCTCCTCGTCCAGGGCGGCACCGTCTTCGCGAAGAGGCGTGACGACAGCCGCGAGCGCTCCGCGCAGCATTTGGGGCCACTTTATGGTCCCCGACCATGGACGCGCTACGGGTCGAGCACGACGGCGAGCTTCTCCGCGTCACGATGGCGCGCCCGGAGCGCCGAAACGCCTTCGACGCCGAGTTGATCCGGGAGCTGACCGAGGCTTTCTCCGACGTCGGCGACGCCCGTGTGGTCGTGCTCGCGGGAGAGGGCTCGAGCTTCTGCGCCGGCGCCGACGTCGAGTGGCAACGCTCCTCGATCGACCTCTCCTTCGAGGAGAACGCCGAGGACGCGCTGCGGCTGCACGGGATGCTCGCCGCGCTCGACGCGTGCCCGGCGCCGGTCGTCGCGCGCGTCCAGGGCTACGCGCTCGGAGGGGGCTCGGGGCTCGTCGCCTGTGCGGACGTCGTGGTCGCGGCAGGCGACGCGACCTTCGGCTTCACTGAGGTGCGGCTCGGAATCATCCCGGCGGCGATCTCCCCGTTCGTGTTCGCGAAGATCGGCCCGGGGGCGGCGCGGCACCTGTTCCTCACCGGCTCGCGGTTCGATGCCGACACGGCGCTTCGGATTGGGCTCGTCCACGAGGTGACGGACGAGCTCGACCCCGCGGTCGAGCTAAAGGTCGGCGAGATCCTGAAGTCGGGGCCCGAGGCGACGCGCGCGGCCAAGCGCCTCGCCCGCGAGCGCCCGACCGACCGCGAGGAGCTGGCTCGGCTGGCGGCCGGCCTGCGTGCTGGGCCCGAGGGTCAGGAAGGCCTGCGCGCCTTCCTGGAGAAGCGCGCCCCGGCTTGGGCCTCGCGACGCCCCTCGTAGCGAGCTCCGTCTGGGGTCAGATCTTGCATTGCCACAAAGCGGTGACAACTCCGCAACATCGAATCCCCAGCTCGGAGGATGGGGATTGAAAGTGGCAGTTTGGGCACTCGCATCGAGCGGTTTCCGCGCTCCGGTGTTGCATTGCAAGATCTGACCCCGGGGTTCGGCCCTCGCAGCCGCGCCGGGTGACTAGCCTCCCCACGTGGCCATTGGAAAGCTGTTGGTTGCGAACCGCGGGGAGATCGCGCTGCGGGTCTTCCGGGCCTGCAGGAAGCTCGGGATCTCGACCGTCGCGGTCGCGCCCGAGGACGACTCGGGGTCGCTCCACGTCCGCTCGGCCGACGAGACGGTTCGCATCTCCTCGTACCTCGACGCCGCCGAGCACGTGCGGGCGGCGCAGGAGGCGGGCGCGGACGCGATCCACCCGGGCTACGGCTTCCGCGCGGAAAGCCCCGACTTCGCCGAGGAGGTCGAGAGGGCGGGACTGGTGTGGGTGGGCCCGCCACCCGAAGCCCTTCGCGCAGGCGGCGACAAGCTCGAGGCGAAGCTGATCGCGCGCGAGGCGGGCGTGCCGGTCGTCCCCGAGGGCAAGCCGGAGGAGATCGGGTTTCCGCTGGTCGTGAAGGCGGCGGCCGGAGGCGGCGGCCGCGGGATGCGGGTTGTGCGGCAGCCGGGCGAACTCGAGGAGGCGCTCGCCTCCGCCCAGCGCGAGGCCAAAGCGGCCTTCGGCGACGAGCGGGTCTTCTGCGAGCGCTACGTCGAGCGGCCGCGCCACGTCGAGATCCAGCTCCTCGGCGACTCGCTGGGCACCGTGGTCGCGCTCGGCGAGCGCGAGTGCTCCGTCCAGCGCCGCTACCAGAAGGTGCTCGAGGAGGCGCCCTCCCCCGCGCTCGATCCCGAGCTACGCGCACGCATGAGCGAGGCCGCGGTCGCCTTCGCCCGCGCTGTCGGCTACCGCAGCGCGGGCACCGCCGAGTTCATGCTGGACGGGCGCGACTTCTGGTTCCTGGAGCTGAACGGCCGCATCCAGGTCGAGCACCCGGTGACCGAGCTCGTGTCCGGAGCCGATCTCGTGGCCGAGCAGATCCGCATCGCGCAGGGTGAGCCGCTGCGGGCCGAGCCTCGGCTCGTGGGCCACGCGGTCGAGGTCCGGCTCTACGCCGAGGACCCGCGCACCTTCCTGCCCCAGGCCGGGAAGCTCGAGCGGCTTCGGCTCCCGCAGGGGATCCGCGTCGACGCGGGGGTCGAGGAGGGCGACGAGGTCGGCACGGCGTACGACCCGCTGATCGCGAAGCTGATCGCGCACGGCTCCACGCGTAAGGACGCGCTCGACCGGCTGGCCGCGGCGCTGGCGGAGACGGAGGTCGGCGGTGTGGTCACCAACCTGCCGTTCCTGCGCTGGCTCGTCGCGCATCCTGCGCTGCGCGCCGGCGAGACGACGACGGCGTTCCTGACCGAGCACCCGCCGCTCTCGCCGCCGCCGCTGCGGCTCCCGGACCGCGCGTGGCGCGGTGGTTTCCGGCTCAATCTCCCGGTGCCGGCGCCCGCCCCGCCGCCGGACCCGGAGGCGGCCTCTCACGACCACCGCGGCGCGGGGCAGAGCGAGCTCAGCGCACCGATGCCCGGCACCGTGATTCGCCTGCTCGTTCGCGAAGGCGACCGGGTCGAGCCGCGCCAGCCGCTCGTGGTGCTGGAGGCGATGAAGATGGAGACGCCGCTCGTGTCCCCGTACGAAGCGGTCGTCCGGGCCGTGCACGTGAAGGAAGGCGACCAGGTCGCGGGCGGGACAGTGCTCGTTGAGCTCGAGGAGTAAAAAGCCGCTTAGAAGAGCTTCTGGAGCTTCATCGCCTGGCCCATGTCGCCCTTCACCTTCAGCTTCCCCGACATGTAGGCCGCGGTCGGGTTCTGCTCGCGGCTTGCGATCTTCGTAAACGTCTCCGACGAGGTCGAGATCGTGCAGTCGGCATCGCCGCCGTTCTCGGTAACCGTGACCTTGCCGTCGTCGACGTCCACGTGCCACGTGCCGGCGCCGTCGATCTCGAAGCGGTAGCTCGCGGTCATCCCGGACGCTTTCGACGGGTCGATGCGCGACTCGAGCGTCTCGAAGAACTCTCTAGGGCTCTGGGGCACGCGCGCGAGCCTACCGCGTCTGCGTCGGGTGACACAGTGTCGACCGGTCATTTCAGACGGCCGCACGAGTTCACCTGAGGACGGCACCGCAAGCGGTGCCTCAGACAACGGGCTCCGGTCTGAGCCGGCGGCGTGCGCGCGTCGGCGGAAGGAGTGCGGCGAGGACGAGCCCTGCCGTCGGGGCCGCCGCCGCTGCGTACATCGCCGAGCGCAGGTCGACCGAGTCGGCGAGCGCGCCGAGCCCGACCGCGGCGATCCCGCCCAGGCCGATCGAGAGGCCGATCGAGAGGCCCGACGCCATCCCGATCCGGCGCGGGAGGTACTCCTGGCTCATCACCATCGTCACCCCGAAGGTGCCGATCACGCAGACGCCGACGAGCGCCAGCGCGGCAGCACCGAGCGCGCCGCCCACGGCGACGTAGACGACGATCAGCGGCGCGGTCGCGGCAAGGCTGACGATCAGCACCGGCCTGCGGCCGAAGCGGTCGGCCAGCGGGCCCGCGGCGAGGGTGCCGAGCCCTCCCACGAGCAGCATCAGCGAGAGCAGGTGGCTGCCGTAGGCCTTGGAGTGCCCGAGAGAGACTTCCCAGAGCGGCACGAAGGTCACGAGCCCGAACCAGGCGACGCTGCGGAAGCAGATCACGCCCAGCAGTAGCGCGAGTGCCCCCGGCCGGTCCTCTCCGGTTGAGGCGGCGGACGCGTGCGGCTCTGGCGTGAAACCGGCGAGGAACGGCAGGGCGACCAGGAGCACGACGGCCATGGCGGCGACCGGAACCGCAAGCAGAAGTCCGCCGGTGAGCCCGAGCGCCAGCACGAGCGGCGTCGTCGCGGTCGGGCCGAGCGCAAAGCCGAGGTTGCCTCCGATCGAGAAGAGGCTCATCCCGCTCGCCCGCCTCGTGCCGCTCGCGTAGGCGGCGAACTTCGAGCCCTCGGGGTGATAGGCGGCGACGCCGAGCCCTGAGACGACGACGAGCACCAGCACGAGCCAGTAAGACGGCGCGGCCGAGGCGAGCCCGACCCCGACCCCCGCGACCGCGACACCGCCTGGCAGCAGCCAGATCGCGCCGTGCCGGTCCGACCAGGCGCCGAACACCGGCTGGATCAGCGACGAGGAAGCCGCCGAGGCAAGGATCACGACCGCGGCAAGCGTGTACGAGAGGTCGAAGCGGTCGACCAGGAACGGCAGCAGCGCCGGCAGCGCCCCGTTGGCGAAGTCGGTCGCGCCGTGGCCCGCGGAGAGCAGCGCCATCGCCCGCCTGTCGAGCTCCGCCCTCACGCCGTGAGCCTAGCTGCGGGAAATCCCGCAGCCGGATCGGGGCATGCGCCGATGGCGCCTCGGCGTCCCAGGGTTCAGACTTCCCAGGCATGGAGGAGCAGAAGCGAGCCAGGGTTGTGATCGTCGGCGGAGGCGTTGCGGCGCTGGAGGGCGCGCTTGCGCTCGACGCGCTCGCGGCCGACCACGTCGAGGTCGAGCTCGTGGCGCCGGAGCGAGACTTCGTCTACCGCCCGCTGCTCGTCGCCGAGCCGTTCGGTGCCGGTCAGGTTCGAACGTTTCCGCTGCGACGGCTGGCAGAGGCCGCGGGCGCGAGCTTCCGCCAGGCCGTCGTCACAGGGGTCGACTCCGACCGGCACATCGTGCGCATCACGGCGGCGGACGAGATCCCATTCGACCTCCTCCTGCTTGCTCCCGGGGCGATGCCGATGGCTTCCGTGCCCGGCGCAGTCTCCTTCCGCGGCCCGCACGAGGCCGGCACGCTCGCCCAGGTAGTCGAAGACGCTGCCTCCGGCGAGCTCGACAGCATCGCGTTCGCGCTGCCGGGTGGTGCCGGCTGGCCGCTGCCGCTCTACGAGTTGGCGCTCCTCACGCGGGCAGAGCTTGTGGACCGGGGCGCTCCGGACGTCGCGATCTCGCTTGTCACCCCGGAGGACTCTCCGCTCGCGATGTTCGGCGGGACGGCGAGCAGCGCCGTGCGGGAGCTCCTCGAGGCCCGCGGCATCGAGCTGCGGCTTCGCACGACGCCGCTCCACTTCCGCGACGGCGCGCTCGCGGTGGCGCCGGCCGGCACAGTCGCGGCAGACCGCGTCGTCGCACTGCCGAGGCTCGAGGGCCCTCGCCTGGAAGGCGTGCTGCACGACGCCAACGGCTTCATCCCCATCGACGATCACTGTCAGGTCGCGGACGAGATCGACGTCTGGGCCGCCGGCGACGCCACGAGCTTCCCGCTCAAGCAGGGCGGAATCGCGACGCAGCAAGCCGACGCAGCCGCAGAGTCGATCGCGGCGCGTGCCGGCGCCGCGGTCGAGCCCCAGCTGTTCCGCCCGGTGCTGCGCGGGCTGCTGCTGACCGGGATGGTCCCGCGTTTCCTGCGCGCCGAGGCCGGCACCGCGTCCTCGGTCGTCGACACGGAGCCGCTCTGGTGGCCGCCGGCGAAGATCGTCGGGCGGCACCTCGCGCCCTTCCTCGCGAAGCACCTCGGGCTTTCGGAGCGGCTACCGGATGCGGCGAGAGAATCGGCGGTTCAGGTCGAGATCGAGCTCAACCCAACCGGCCACGGCGCCTGGTCGCCACTCTAAGCCGCTGTTTTCGCCGGCTGCGGCATGTGGAGGTCGATCAACGCGTGCGCAAGCTCCCACTGGGCGCGGGCGATCTGCATGCGGTTGCGCTCCAACGCCGCCTCGCCGGCGCCTCGGGCGCGGAGCTCCTGGCGCTCGCCGACGAGCTCCGCGATCTGCACGGCGAGCTCATTGGCGCTCGCGCGGCAACGGCGCCGCCGAAAGCGCGTCGGCCGCAGAGGTCGCAGGGAGGCGCCACAGGTCACGAGCCCACTATCGGCACGGGCCCGCCGGAGGTGTAGCCCCCTCATGGCTCGGCACGCTACGGAGGCGGTCGGCTAGCATCGCGCCGCGATGGACGTCGAGGTTCAGAGCGCCGCGCCGGAGCAGGTCGAAGCCGACGTCGTGGCCGTTCCGCTTGCGAGCGGCGACGGGCTCGGCGGCACCGCGGCACAGCTCGACTCCGCGCTCGACGGTCTCCTCGCCAGGCTCGCCGCCGAAGGCGAGGTGCGGGACGAGATCGGTCGCGCCGGCCTCGTCCACGTCGACGGCAAGCTGAGCGCGCCCCGCGTGGCGGTCGCCGGAGTCGGGCCCGGTGACCGTCTCGACGCCGATGCGCTCCGCACGGCCGCGGCCGCGGTCGCACGGGCGACGTCCGATTTCGCCGAGCGGATCGCGTGGACGATCGACCCCTCGCTGCCGCTCCCGCCGGCCGAGCAGGCGCGGGCGATCGTCGACGGCACGGTGCTCGGGAGCTACGAGCCAGCGCGCTGGAAGCGCGAGGGTCCCTCCGCGAAACTCACGACCCTCGTCCTCTGCGGCGAGGGAGACGGGCTTCCCGAGGCGGCCGCCCGCGCGGCAACCGTTGCGACGTGGACGAACCGGGCGCGCGATCTCGTCAACAGCCCGCCGAACGAGGCAACCCCGGAGCGGCTCGCGGAGCGCGCCCAGGAGATCGCGTCGTCGTTGCCGCATCTCACCGCGGTTGCGCTCGGCCCCGAGGAGATCCGCGAGCAGGGCATGGGCGCTCTCGGCGCCGTCGCGCAGGGCAGCGACAACCCGCCGCGCCTCGTCGTGATGCGCTACGACCCGCCGGAGCCCGCGCAGGCCGACCTGGTGCTCGGCCTCGTCGGCAAGGCGATCACCTTCGACACCGGCGGCATCTCGCTCAAGCCGTCACTGCACATGGAGGACATGAAGGGCGACATGGCCGGCGGGGCCGCGGTGCTCGAGGCCACCGGCGCGATCGCCGAGCTCGGCCTGCCGGTGCGCGTGCTCACCGTCGCGGCGGCCTCCGAGAACATGCCGAGCGGCCACGCCTACCGGCCGGGCGACATCATCACCGCGGCCAATGGCAAGACGATCGAGGTCATCAGCACGGACGCCGAGGGCCGCCTCGTGCTCGCTGACGCGCTCTGGTACGCGCGCGGCCAGGGCGCGACGCACATCCTCGACCTCGCAACCCTCACCGGGGCGATGGAGGTCGCGCTCGGCGACCTCTACGCCGGCGTCTTCGGAAACGACGACGGCTGGCGCGACCGCGTCGTCGAGGCCGGCGAGGCGAGCGGCGACCACGCCTGGCCGTTCCCGATGCATCCGCGCTACCGCCGCTACGTCGACTCGGTCTACGCGGACATGAAGAACTCGTCCGACCTGCGGCAGGCGGGCGCGGTGCTCGCGGCCGCGTTCCTCGAGGAGTTTGCCGGCGACGGCCCGTGGGCGCACGCCGACATCGCCGGGCCCGCCTTCCTCGAGCGCTCCCGCGGCGACTACATCACTCAGCGCGGCGGCACGGGCTACGGCGTCAGATTGATCGTCGAGCTCGCTTCCGGACTCGCGTAGTGGAGTGAACTTCGACCTCTCGCCCGAGCACGAGCTCGTTCGCTCGACCGTGCGCGAGTTCGCGGAGCAGCGCGTCGCTCCGGTCGCCGCCGAGCTCGACCGGGAGCACCGGTTTCCCTACGAGCTGGTCGAAGAGCTGGCCGGTCTCGGGCTGATGGGGATGCCGATCCCGGAGGAATACGGCGGGGCCGGCACCGACACGCTCTCGTACGCCATCGCCGTCGAGGAGCTGACGCGGATCGACTCTTCGGTGGCGATCACGGTGGCGGCGCACACCTCGCTCGGCACGATGCCGATCCTGCTCTTCGGAAACGAGGATCAGAAGCGCGAATGGCTGCCGGACCTCGCCTCGGGCCGCAGGCTCGCCGCGTTCGGGCTGACGGAGCCGGGAGCGGGGTCCGACGCCGCCGCCTCACGTACGACCGCCGAGCTGCGCGACGGGCAGTGGGTCGTGAACGGCTCGAAGATCTTCATCACGAACGCGGGCACCGAGATCACGGCTTGCGTGACGATCACGGCGCGAACGGGAGACGACGAGATCTCGAACCTGATCGTCCCCAACGGAACACCGGGCTACGAAATCTCGGGGCAGATGGAGAAGCTCGGCTGGCGGGCGTCCGACACGCGCGAGCTCTCGTTCCGCGACTGCGCCGTGCCGGAGGAGAACCTGCTCGGCGAGCGCGGCAAAGGCTTCGCGCAGTTCCTCGAGATCCTCGACGGCGGTCGCATCTCGGTTGCCGCGATGGGTGTCGGGCTCGCGCAGGGCTGCTACGACCTCGCTTTCGCCTACGCGAAGGAGCGCGAGCAGTTCGGGCAGCCGATCTCGAAGTTCCAGGCCGTGCAGTTCCAGCTCGCCGACATGGCCGTCGAAATCGAGGCGGGCCGCGCGCTGACCTACAAGGCGGCCTGGCTCAAGGACCAGGGCCGCCCGTTCGCGAAGGAGGCGGCGATGGCCAAGCTCTACACGGGGGAGCTCTCACACCGCGTCGCCAATGCGGCGCTGCAGATCCACGGCGGCTACGGCTTCATGGAGGAATCGGCAATCGCGCGGCTTTACCGCGACCAGAAGATTCTGGAGATCGGGGAGGGTACGAACGAAGTCCAGAGGATGGTGATCGCCCGGCACCTAGGGCTCTGACTCCGGCCGAGCAGGCCCCGCGCGGCCTCTCCTCAGCCAGCGGGCCGGAAGGAAGATGATCAGCAGGGTCAGCACGCCGGCCACGGCGATGATCGCCCGGTCGCGCCAGGCCGTGCTCTTCTTCGAGTACGCCGGCACCGTGATCCCCTCCGAGGCGGCGAGCGCGCGGACGGCGCGTGTCGTCGAGCGGGCGAGCGCAGCCGGCGTCTGGCCGGGTCGGATCCGGCGGAGCACGCGCTGCTCCTTCGCCGTGGGCTTGCGGCCGTTGTAGAACCCGAACCCGGAGGGCATCGCGATCAGGAGCCGGTTGGCATATGCGAACGCGAGCTCGCTGCCGAGGAACTTCGAGTAGCTCTGCGGGTGCTTCCAGAGGCTCACGGCCGTGCCGAGGTCGCCGGTGAAGGCGATCAGGGCGACGCGGATCTTGTAGCCGCGGTCGTTGGCCGCCGCGACGGTCTTCGTGAGCTCGTCCCGGTCCGCGTTCGAGAGCGGCACCTCGGGCCCGATGAAGACCTGCTCCGTGATCAGCACGTCGCTCGCGGGATCGCCGTTCGCCCGCGCGGCGGGGACTGCGAGGAGCGCGACCGCAGTGGTCACGATGAGGGCGCGCCTCATCGGCCCTCGAGCGCGCGCTGCGCCTCTTCCTCCTCGGAGAGCAGCCGCATCAGGAAGTACGAGAGCGCGGCGAAGAAGACGATCATTTGCTCGCCGTTCATCAGGATCCCGCCGAGGTTCTGGTCCTTCTCCGGCGACAGCCCCCAGAGGCGCGGGGCCGCCTCGTAGAAGCCGTAGAACGCGCTCGCCGAGAAGATCAGCGCGAGTGAGAGGAATGCCGAGCCGACGTAGGCGGTGCCGAGGTAGACGAGCTTCACCGCGCTCGAGAGGCGCTGGGGCAGCTCGGAGAAGACGGGCCACCAGAAGATGAGCCCCGCGAAGATCAGCAGCCCGTGCTCGAGGTTCAGCAGCCACGGGTGCCGCAGCGCGTAGTCGTAGAAGAACGGCATGTGGACGCCGTACCAGATCGCCAGCCACAGCGGCAGCGAGACCCGTGGGCGCGTGAGCGCGCGCAGCCACCGACCGCCGCGCGCCGCGACCTCGGCGCGCATCGCAGGCGTCAGGCCGAGCACGAGCAACGGCGGCGCCCAGTCGGCGACCATCACGTTCTGCAGCAGGTGGATCAGGAGCAGGTAGTGGATCGCGATCGTCTCGAGGGGCGAGTTGAGCGAGACCGCGATCAGGAGGATCCCGAGGCCGAACAGCGACTCGCGAAACCAGCCGGCGCGCCCCAATTTGCGGGCGAGGCGCACGTAGCCGTAGACCGCCGCCGCCGCGAGCACCAGAAACAGCGGCTCGAAACTGAAGCTCGTCGAGGCCGGGACGTTCACCTCGAGCCGTGCGAGAGCGCCGGCTCGCGCGGGCGTTCCCGCCGCTCCTTCAGGTAGGGGCGCAGCAGGAAGGCGACGCAGACCCCGAGCGCGAGCAGCTGCTCGACCATCATCACCACGCCGGCCAGCCGCTGGTCGGTCAACGCGGAGACGCCGTGCGCGCCGTCGTAGCGCGGGTAGCGCGGCGCGGTGCTGAACAGCAGCATGTCGATGATCGGCTGCGCGAGCACGAGCATGCCGAGGGCGAAGAACACTCGCTGCGGCCGCCGCAGCCGCCCGTGCCGTGCCGGGTCGACGAGCTGCGTCCAGGCGAGGACTCCGGCGACGACGAAGCTCAGATGCTGGAGGTCGTGCACCAGCGGGTGCGCGGCGGCGTAGTCGTAAGCCACGGGCAGGTGCCAGGCAAGGAAGGCCAGCCCCCAGAGGCCGAGACTCACGAGTGGGAGGAGGAGCACTGAGAGAACCGCACGCAGCGGCCGGAACGTCGCGAGCGGCCGCAGCACGGGCGGCGGCAGCAGGAAGAAGAGCAGCGGTCCGCGCACCGCGACGACGAGCAGGGCCACCGCGGCATCGCCGATCAGGACGTGCTGGAGCATGTGGGCCGAGAGCAGCTCCTCGTCCCCCACGTGGTCGAGGGGCGAGACGAGCGGCAGCACCAGCAGCGCGAGGCCGGCGGCGAAGAGGAGCGCCCTGCTCGAGGGCGCGTGATCGGGCCGCCGTCTGCGGAGACGCACGAAAGCCTGGACGAAGAGGACGACCGCGAGCGCCGCGCCGATCAGGACCGTCGGCGGCGTCTCCCAGGAAGCGGACAGGTGAGCCGTCGGCACCGCCGGATCAGGTTAACGGTTGACACGCCCTCCCAGCCGTCGTGATCCTGCCCGAAGATGTGGCGCCTTCTCCTCGTGTGCAGCGCCGTCGCCCTCCTCGCCGGCTGCTCCTCCTCTTCCGGGCCGCAGATCCCGACGATCCAGGCAGCGCGGACCTACGCGCTGTCGGGATTCGAGCCGGTGCGCATTGCGCGGCCCGGGCCGACCCGGCTCTCGTTCACGATCCGCCAGCCCTCCGGTGAGCCGCTGACGCAGTACCGGCGGGGCGCCGGGCCGCACACCGGCGTGCACGTGATCGTCGTCCGCCGCGATCTCGGCGTGATCATCCATCGCCACCCGCCGATCGGCCCCAACGGCCGGATCGTCGACAGCGTGGACCTCCCCACTCCCGGCCCCTACCGCGTCCTAGTCGACGCCTACCCGGCGGCAAGGGGCGCGCCGAGGAACTTCCAGCTCCACGAGGACATCCGGGTTCGCGGAACCTACCGGCCCAGGGCGCTGCCGGCCTTCGCGCCGAAGGTCGACGCGAACGGCTACCGCGTCACCCTCCGCGGGCCGAAGCGGATCGGCGCGGTCGAGCCGGCAACGCTCACGGCCACGGTCCTCGACCCGAGCGGCAAGCCGGTGCGCTTCAAGCCGTGGTACGGCGCGCTGGCGCACGCGATCTTCTTCCGAAAGGGCTCCCTCGACTACTTCCACACGCACGTCTGCGGCCCGTCGACGCCGGGCTGCACGAGCGTGCTCGGCGGCTCGACGGTGACCGGCCGTCCGGCCGGGCCGGGCCAGCTCCACGTCGGGGTCCTGCTCCCGGTGGGCGGCGAATGGCGGCTCTTCCTGCAGTTTCAGGACCGCGGCCGGGTCATCACGGCGCCATTTACGCTAGGCGTGAGATGAAACGTCGCGGGTTGCTCTGGTTCGGCGTGGCGGTGACGGTCATCCTGACCACGCGCTGGCTCTGCTACGCGCTCGCGCCGAGCCCGCTCGCGACCCGCTTCGAGGGTGCGGCCGGAGGGCCGAGCCTCGTGGTCGTCACGCTCGTCTCGCTCGTCCTCGCGGGGGCCGTCTCCGCGGCGGCTGTGTGGCTTGCGGCAGTCGGGGTCCGCGAGCGCCAGCGGCTCCGGCCGGAGCGGGAGCTGCCGCGACTGCGCCTGCGACGGATCGCCGCCCGCACGCTCGTGCTCTCGACCGTTTGCTCATTGGGCTTCGCGCTGCTCGAGTCCTACATCCACTGGCGGGCGGGCCTCGGGTTCCACGGGCTCTCGTGCTTGTTTGGGCCGGTACACCGGAACGCCCTGCCGCTCATCGTCGCGCTCTCGATCCTGGCCGCCGGCCTGGCCGAGGCCGTCCAGCACCTCCACGCCTGGGCGCGGGCGGCAGTGCGAGAACTGCTTCGGCCGCGAGTCTTCCTCCGGGGCCGGGCACCTCGTCACGGCACGCAAGCGCTTCACCTCATCCCCGCGCTCGTGCGCGTCCCGGCGCGCTCCCGTGCTCCGCCGCTGCCGGCCTAGGCCGGCACTGACGAAGCGAAAGGAGACCCATGAGGAAAGGACTCACGGTCGCCGCTGCGGCGACCCTTGCGCTCGTGCTTGCGAGCCCTGCCTTCGCGCACGCGACGATGAGCCCGCCCGTGGCGAAGGCGAAAGTGCTCCAGCAGTTCACGCTCTCCGTCCCGACCGAGGAAGAGGGTGCCACCACCACCGAGATCGAGCTGACCGTGCCGCAAGGCTTCTCGATCGACTCCTTCGAGCCCACGCCGGGCTGGCAGCGGTCGGAGCAGGCGACAGGATCAGGCGAGGAGAAGACGATTCAGAAGGTGACGTGGACCGGCGGCAAGGTCCCGACCGACGAGGACTCCGTCTTCCGCTTCAACGGCAGCATGGACGCGAGCAAGAACTACACGTTCACGGTGCGGCAGACGTACTCCAACGGCAAGCTCGTCGATTGGAGCGGTCCCGAAAGCTCCGACACCCCCGCCCCGGTCATCGACGGCGTCTCGTCGATCGGCGGAAGCTCGACGTCGACGCTGGCGATCGTCGCGCTGATCGTCGGCGCTGTCGGCGTGCTGCTCGGGATCGTGGCGCTCGTGACGAGGGGCCGGCCGCTGGCGTGAGGCGTGCCTGGCTCCTCGGGCTCGTAGCGGCGGCGGCGCTGGCGCTGCCCGCCGCCGCATGGGCCCACGCGGCGCTGCTGAAGACGGTGCCGGTGGCCAGCCGCACCATCAACCAGGCGCCGCCGGAAGTGCGGCTCACCTACAGCGAGCCCGTGGAGCCGCGCTTCGCGATCGTCTCGGTCACCGACGCAGAGGGGCAGCAGGTGACGAGCGGCAAGCCGGAGGCCGCCCCGGGTGCCCCACAGACGCTGGTGACGCCGCTGCGCCGCGTCCCGGAGGGCTGGTACCTCGTCTTCTGGCGCGTGATCTCGGCGGACGGACACCCGGTCCGCGGGGCGTTCACGTTCGCGGTCGGGCCGAACCCGGGGCCGCCGCCGCAGTTCCGGGTGCCGTCGCTGAGCGAGACGGCGACTACGACCCGACTGCTGATCTCGCGCTGGGTGGTCTTCCTCTCGGTGCTTGCGGCGTTGGGGCTGTTCGTGCTGCGGGCGATCGTCGCCCGGCCCGTTGTACAGAGGGTGCGGGGCATCTCGCTGCGGCCTTTGAACATCGCGTTCGGCGTCGCCGTCGCCGCGTCGCTAGTGGCGATCCCGGTCTACGTGCTGTTTGCGACCGCCGAGTTCACCTTGCGCTCCGTCTGGGATCTCGGCGACATCCTCCCGTCTGCGCGCGCGTCGGGGTTCGGGAAGGACTTCCTCGACCTCGAGCTGGTGTTCGCGCTGTTCGCGGCCGCGGCGGCGGCTGCGCTCTGGGTCGACCGGCCGGCGCGGGAACAGCGATCCGTGGCGGAGCTGCTCGCCTTGCCGGCGGCGCTGGCGGCCGGAGTCGCGACCCTCCTCCTCCCCGCGCTGGCCGGTCACGCCGGGCAGAAATCCCCCCGCGGGCTCGCGCTACCGCTCGACGCGGCGCATCTGGCGGCGGCCGGCGTCTGGCTCGGCGGGCTGATCGGGCTCGTCGTCTTCTGGCTCTTGGTCGGGCGAAACGCCCGTGGGGAAGCGCTCGCCTTCGTCGTGCCGCGCTTCTCGGCTCTCGCGCTCTCCTGCGTGCTTCTGCTGATCGGCACGGGGATCGGCCAGGCGCTGCTCGAGCTCCCGACGCTGGCGTCGCTCTGGCAGACCTCGTACGGGCAGGCGCTGCTGTGGAAGATCGGGCTTCTCTCGGCGGCGCTGCTGCTGGCTGCCGTCAACCTCGCACGGACGAAACCGCGCCTCCAGGCGCATGACGCGTCGGCGCCGCTGCTCCTCCGCCGGCTCGTCTCGGGCGAGATCCTCTTCGTCACGGCCGCACTCTTCGCCGCCGGGGTACTCGCGAGCCTGCCCCCGCCTTCGAGCGCGCTCGCGCGCGTGCAAGACATCTCCGCCCGCGTCGGGCCCGGCCCCGTCTCGGAGGTCGTCGCGAAGGGGCCGTACCGCGTCCACGTCCAGGTAACACCCAACCGCGCTGCAATCGCGAACGACTTCACCGTGGCGCTCACGCGCGAAGGCGCGCCTGTTCAGGGCGCCAACGTCGTGACGAAGTTCGACATGCTCGACATGGAGATGGGCGAGCAGAGCTACCGCTTCCGCGAGGTGCGGCCGGGTGTGTTCGCGAAGTCTGCGCCCGCGCTTGTGATGGTCGGGCACTGGGGGCTGCAGTTCGAGGTCACGCCTCCCGGCGGGAAGCCGTTCGTCGTCACCCTCCTGGACAAGGCAGGTGGATGAGGACGCGGCTGCTGATCGCGTTGGTCGCCGTCGCGGCGGCGGCGGTCGCGTGGGTCGTCGTCATCGAGGCGATCCGCCGCACCGTCTGATGCGCGTCGCGTTCGTGCTGGTCCTCGGCACGCTGGCGGCCCTTGTCGTTCCGGCGACGGCCGGCGCGCACGTTCGCAGCGCGCGAACCGCGGTCGACTATCGCGCCGACGTCTCGACCGCACCGCCGGGCATCACGGCCCGCGTCTACCCAGCCGACCTGGCTCTCGGCCTGACCGTGGCTCCGGGACACCGCGCAGTCGTGCTCGGCTACGTGGGAGAGCCGGCGATCCGAGTCGGCGACGCGGGAGTCGAGGTGAATCAGTCGTCGCCGACCGCTGCGGGCACCGGACTGGTGAAGCGACAGGCGGTCCCGGCGGCGGGAGCACCGAGATGGGAGCTGATCTCGTCCAGGCCCAGGGTCGTCTGGCACGACGCTCGCGTTCGCGGAATCCCGCCCGGTGTCACGCGGAGGCACTGGACCGTGCCGCTCCTCGTGGACGGGGAGCGGGCGAGCATCGGCGGCGAGCTCATCGGGGCGAACGGCCTTCCACTCTGCCCTGGTTCGCGCTCGGCGCAATCTCCGCGATCGTCGTGGCGTTCGTCCTCGCCCGCCGGCGCCCGCTGCTGCGAACCGCCACCACCGTGCTCGGCCTGGTGGCCGCGGCTGCCACCGTCGTGACCGCGGCGGACTTCGCGTTCGCCTCCAGCGCCAGCGAGGGCGCCTGGGTCGAGGGCGCGAACGAGCTCGTCTTCGTGCTCGTCGGGCTGGCCTTCGTCATCTGGGGCTCGAGCGACACTCGGGCGCTGGCCGGCGGCGCGCTCGGCCTGCTGGCGCTCGCGGTCGGGCTCAGCAAGCTTCCAGCGCTCCTGCACGGGATCGTGCTCTCGGCGCTGCCCGGCCAGCTGTCACGCACCGCAGTGGCGGTGGCGATCTGCGCCGGAGGGGCGGCGGTCGTCCTGGGCGTGTTCGTCTTCTTCGACGTGCTCGAGCACCACGAGGAGCCCGCCGAGCTGCAGGCTCGCCTTTAGGAGCCCGTCTCGAAATGAAGCCTTGAGCCCCCGAGCCGCGCTGGGCGAAGTCATTCCGAAACGGGCTCTAGGTAGGCGGCACGATGCGCAGCGGCCGGTTGAACTCGAGGTAGTCGTGGTACATGAAGTGAGCCGCGGCGGTCATGCGCAGGCGCAGGGTGCGATAGCTCTCGCGGTCAATCCACGCGGTGAACCAGGCTGGCGTCGTCGGGTTCGCGAACGAGACGACGAAGACCGGGCGGCCGTCCACGCGACCGGTGCCGAGCAGGCGCGCGTTGGTGGCGACGGAGCCCCATGCCGGCAAGGGCACGCGCAGGGCCGGTATCTGCTGCGAGCGGCGCCACGGCGCGCCCGGCTTGTCGCGGTCCCAGCGCCGCTCTCCGAGCACGACCGAGTCCGCGCCGCCGCGAATCGTGTACTGAAGCTCGTTCGGGGCCTTCAGGCGCCAGGTGGTGAGCACGCCGCCGGTCGGCCCGGAGCGCAGTGACTCCAGGTAGACGAGGGTGTGCAGCGACCGGTACACACGCCCCGCCCGTGCGACGATCGCCGCGGCTCCCGAAGCCGTGCTGGGAATGCGGAAGACGACGGGGCGGCTCCCGCTCGGCCGCACCTCCACGCGCGACGCCGGCGCGGCGGCCGCGCCATAGCAGCCGTTCCCGCAGGGCTGCGCGGGCATGACCCGCGAGCCGACGCGGAACGAGACGTTCAGCCCCGAGAGCGGCCCGCCCTCCGGCGAGAGCACGGTCGCGGTGAGCCGGCGGCGCCCGACCGCGAGTGCCACGGCACGCGATCCCGACTCACCGGCGAGCACGAGCGCCCCGCGCGGAGGCGGGGGCGGCCTCTCGACTCCAACCGTCAGGGAGGAGGTGCCGACCGACCCGCCGCCGGACCCGGAGCCGGCGAGCACCGCCACGCCCGCGACGATCGCGGCGACGAGCGCGAGTCCCACGGCCGCGGCAATGCGCCACGAGGTTCGACTCATCGCCGCACAAGCTAGCCCGCGGCCGCGGGGCCGTGCTGGTGCTTTAGAACTCGTCTCAGAATGAAGCCTTGTGCCCCCGAGCCGCGCTGGACGCCGCGAGGCGGCGTCCTCGGAAGCGGCCGTAGCCTCCGGCTACGCGCGCTCCGCTGCGTCCTTGCCTCGCACCGTCGCACCTCGGTAGCGAAGCGTCATTCTGACAGGAGTTCTCAGGCAGCCTCCTCCAGCGGGACGCCCTCCGGCACCTCCTCGGCCGGTCTCGCGACCGGCGGTGCCGAGCGGACGAGCGTGACCGCGACCAGCGCACCGAAGAGCAGCAGCCCCATCAGCGCGTAGAGCGCGGTCTGGAAGCCGTGGTCGAGCGCAGCGGGGCTCGAGACCGTCAGCGCCGCGTGGGCGTTCGCAAAGCTCGAGGTCGACGAGGCCGCGATCGCGCTCGCGCCGGCGAGGCCGACCGCGCCCCCGATCTGGCGGCTGGTGTTGATCAGGCCCGATGCGACTCCCGCCTCGGACCGTTGGACGCCGGTCAGGCCGGCGATCGTGACGGGGACGAACGAGAACCCCATGCCGGCACCGCCGAGCAAGAAGGCCGGGAAGAGATCCCAGAAGTACCGGCCGTCCACGGGCAGCCGGGTGAGTAGGGCGACCGACGCCGCCGAGACGAGCAGTCCCGCCGTCAGGGTCGGCCTCACTCCCAGCCGGCCCACCACGACCTGCGCGATGTTGGAGGCGACCACGACCATCAGCGCGAAGGCGACGAACGCGACGCCGCTCTGGATCGCCGAGTAGTGGAGCACGTCCTGCAGGTACAGCGTCAGGAGGAAGAACTCCGAGAACGCCACGGCGCCGACGATCGCCATCGCCACGTTCGCCCCGGTCAGCGTCCGCAGCCGGAAGATGCGGAGCGGCATCAGCGGCGCGGGCGAGCGCAGCTCGATGACGACGAAGGCAGCCACGAGCGCGGCCGCGCCTGCCAGCAGTGCGAGCGTGCTCGCCGAGCCCCAGCCGTCGCTGGTCGCCCGCGTCATCGCGTAGACGAGCAGCATCAGGCCGGCGGTGACGGAGGCCGCGCCGGCGAAGTCGAAGTGGCGCAGCGAGCCCTCGGCGCGGCTGTCGCGCAGCAGAACCGGCGTGAGCGCGATCGCGGCCAGGCCCACCGGCACGTTCACGAAGAAGATCCACGACCAGCTCAGGTACGAGGTCAGCACGCCGCCCATGAGGACACCCGCCGCAGCGCCGCTGCCCGAGGCCGCGCCGTAGATCCCCAGCGCGAGGTTGCGCTCACGGCCTTCGGCGAAGGTCGTCATCAGCAGGGAGAGCGCCGCCGGCGCGAGCAGCGCGCCGCCGAGCCCCTGCAGAGCGCGGAACCCGATCAGCGACCCCTCGGACCAGGCGAGCCCGCACAGCAGCGATGCAGCGGCGAACAGGGCCAGCCCGGCCACGAACAGCCGGCGCCGTCCGAGCAGGTCGGCAAGCCGCCCGCCCAGCAGCAGCGTGCCCCCGAACAGGATCGCGTAGGCGGAGATCACCCACTGGAGGTTCGTCTGCGAGAAATGAAGGTCGGTCTTGATCGACGGCAGCGCGACATTGACGATCGCGACGTCGAGAATGACCATGAACTGCGCGGTGACGATGAGCGCGAGGGCGCTCCAGCGGCGATCGTACATCGAGGCAATCGGCACGTTGATGTCCTCCCCAATCGTTGTGATATTCAACGGTAACACAACACAACGGTTGGCCGCGCTACTCTATTCCGCGCAATGGCAGCCAGGACCGACGAAG
Organism: Actinomycetota bacterium; assembly: GCA_046726435.1. Lineage (GTDB taxonomy): Bacteria > Actinomycetota > Thermoleophilia > Gaiellales > Gaiellaceae > AC-32. The sequence continues at coordinate 24,141 of JBKPAM010000012.1, read as the reverse complement.
CCGTAACGGCCCCCCGGCCGCCCGAGCTTCCGCGTCTGCCCGAGGAACTGGTGGCCTCCACGCCGTTCCTCCTCAAGCGGCTCATGCTGGTCGCCAAGGACCGCGCCATGGAGGCCTACGAGGACACCGGCCTGCACCCGTACCACCGCGCGGTGCTCGCCGTGCTCGACGAGGGCTCCCGCGAGACGCAGGGCGCAATTGCCGACGTGCTCGGCTACGACCGCGGTCAGCTCGTAGGGCTACTGGACGAGCTCGAGGAGCGCGGCCTCGTCGAGCGGCGGCGCGATCCCACCGATCGCCGACGGCACATCGTCCGGATGACGCCCGCTGGGAAGCGCACGCTCGAGAAGCTCCGCGCGCTGGCCGCTTCGCTCGAGGACGAGTTCCTCGCTCCCCTCGACGAAGCCGAGCGCGCCCAGCTGCACGCGCTGCTATTCCGAGTCGCCGAGCACCACATGCCTTCCTGCAGCCGAACGTCCCCGGCCGCCTAGCGCGGACGGGCTTCGACGCTCTCGCGGAGCTGCTCTCTGAGCTCCGCCTCGCGTCGTGCGGCCTCGGCGGCCTCGTCGCGCCGGCCGGCTGCCGTCAGCGACTGAGACCACTCGCGGCAGACCTCCGCCGCTTCGCGCTGCATGCTCGAGGCGACGAGCGCATCGATCGCTCGCTCGAAGCAGGGACTCGCTGCGTCGATGTCGTCGGGAAGATCGGTGAGTGCGTGGGCCAGCCACACGATGCCCTGTTCGGCAGGTGCATCCGCGAGCTCCTCGTGCGCCCGTTCGATCAGCGGCCGCGCACGCTCGGAGTCGTCGTGCCGCGCATACACGAGCGCCTGGCAAGAGTGGAGAGCGCCGAGGTCGCGGGCGTCCGCGCCGAGGCCCTCAAGCCGCTCGGCAAGGACGAGGTGGCGCTCCGCCTCGGGGACGCTGTGCGCCCAGAGCTGGACCTCCGCAGCGAAGAGGTGAGCACGGGCAAGCTCGAGGCTGTCCTCGGAGTGATCGAGCAGGATGATCGCGCGGCGGATCTCGCGGAGCGCGGCGCGTGGCTGGCCCTCCATGTAGGCAAGCCGCGCCAGTGACCAGTGCATGGTCACCTGTGCGTGCGGCTCGACTGCATCCTCTACATCGATGTCCTCGAGAACGGCGCGGGCGCGCTCGAGCTCGCCGAGGTCGGTGAGCGCGTAGCTCAGGTACGTCGCGAGCCGCAGTCGCGTTCCGGCGGCCTCGGGCGCGCGGCACCCGGGGTCATCGAGCGCGTCCTCCAGCATGCTCGCCGCCTCGTCGGCACGCTCCAGGAACCTGAGCGCCTTCGAGAGGCTGACGTAGACATTCGTGTGCGTCTGCGGCGTCACCAGCGGCGACGAGATCGCCACGCTGAGGTAGCAAGCCGCTGCGCTCTGATTGCCGGCCGCTAGCGAGGACAGGCCGAGCGCGATCTCCGCGCGCACGGCGATCTCGTTTTCGCTCGCACGCCGGGCGTCCTTCAGAACCGCCTGAAGCGCGTGGCGCGCCTCCATGCTGTGATCGCCCAGGCGAAGTCGGAGCTCGGCATCGGCGAGCCGTAGCTCGAGCGCCTCGACCGGTGCCATGTCGATGCCGCTCTCGAGATACTCGGGCGTGACGCCGAGCCTTCGGGCGAGGAGTCGAATCGCCCGTACGGACGGCACCCGCTGGCCCGACTCGATCCGGGAGATGTAGGCGCAACTCACCCCTTGCGAGGCGAGCTGGCGCTGGGAAAACCCACCGGCGAGCCGCAGCCTTCGAACACGTGCTCCGATGCTTTCGGCCGAACCGGCAGATCGAGACGGCACGATCACGGCTCGTGCATCATCAAGTCGAACACGCCCCGCGTCAAGCCTGTAATGCTTGACAGGATCACACTCGTAGTCTCTGCTCCCTTTCCCGAGCGTTCGGTGCCGGGCCATGCGGCCGTGAACGGCGCCGGCGACAGAGCCGAAAGGAGGTGACCCGTGGCCCGCCTGATCTCTTTCGCGGCAGCTGCCGCACTGGTGCTCTCAGCCGCCTTTGCCGCCGGTCTCACCTGCGGCGGCTAGCGCCACTGGAGAAAGTGTCTCGGGGCGGCGCCGCATCCCGCCCCGGGACGCTTTCGTCTTGCGTACCCACGAGAAGCAGCCGTGAAGGCGACTTCCCGTTGTGTACTCAACGGACGATGGCGCATGGACCGCTGCCGGTGGGCAGCAGGTTCAACGAATGCCGGGCCGGGCGGCCGGGCTGCGGCTACCCGACCGCCCGGCACCCACGAGCATAGCGCTCTCCCCCACGGGCCACCACCGCCCGAGGTCGCGCTCGGCGCACTTCAAGAAAGCAAGCGAGGGCCGCTGGTACGGTCGCTCCCGACGTGCGCTTTCGGCAGTTCGTGGACGACGACCTCGGCTGCGCGTCCTACCTGATCGGCGACGAGGCCGCCGGGGAGGCCGTCGTGGTCGATCCGGCCTACGCGATCGAGCCGTACCTCGAGGAGGCCAGGCGCACCGGCATGCAGATCGTGCGCGTGCTGGAGACACACACGCACGCCGACCACGTCTCGGGGCACGGGCGTCTCGCGCTCGAGCACGGCGTGCCGGTGAGCATCCACTCCCTCGCCGAGGCGGAGCATCCGCACGAGCCGTTCGCAGACGGGGACGAGATCCGCGTCGGCTCCACCGCGATCCGCGTCCTGCATACGCCCGGCCACCGCCCCGAGCACTGCTGCTTTCTCGTCCACGGCCACCTGCTGACCGGCGACTCGCTCCTGATCGGCGACGCTGCACGGCCCGACCTCGCAGTCGAGGCGACGGAGGGCGCCGAGGATCTCTTCTGGTCGCTGCGGCGGCTGGCCGAGCTCCCCGGGGAGACCGAGGTCGACCCCGGTCATGTCGGCGGCTCGCTCTGCGCCACCGGGATCGGCTCCGCCCGGGTCTCGACGATTCGCGCAGAGCGGCTCACGAACCGGGCGCTTACCTTCTCCGACCTGCAGGAGTTCGTGGCCGACTCGGCTGGGATCTCGGCGCCGCGCCCGCCCACCGTCGAGAGCGTGGTCGGGCTCAACCGCGGGCCCTTCGTCGGAGCGCAACCGCCGCTCGGCGAGCTCGACGCGGTCGAGGGGCAGCTGCTCGACGTGCGGCCCGCGCGGGTGTTCGCGGAAGGCCACGCCATGGGCGCCGTGAACGTGCCGGTCTCCGGCTCGTCGTTCGGCACGAAATCCGCGTTCGTGCTCGACGACGAGGCGCCGATCACGATCCACGCCTCTTCGCCCCGGGAGGCGCAGCTCGCCGCGAGCCGGCTGCAGGCGGTCGGGCTGTTCGGTCTGGCGGGCTACGTGGTCGACATCGACATCCCGGAGCGGCTCGAGCCGATCGCCGTCGCCGAGCTCGAGCTGCTGCTCGCCGACGAGGCCGTCGACGTGGTCGACGTGCGGGAGAAGGACGAGCGCGACGAGGGCTACATCCCCGGCAGCCGGCACATCCCGTACCGCCTCGTGCGCGCGTACCGCGAGGAGCTCCAGAACGGACGGCCGGTGGTGACGATCTGCGAGAGCGGTGCCCGCGCCGCGGTGGCCGCCAGTGTCCTGGCCGCGGAAGGCGTCAACGCCCGGCCGGTCCTCGACGGCGGCATCGACGACTGGGAGCGACAGGGCCACCCGCTGACCGCCTTCCGCCGCTGCGGGGGCTCAGGCTGAACTCGGGCAGGCGGCCGGCGCTACCTCAGCCGCTCAACGTTGTAGCCGAGGCTCCTTAGGGTCTCGAGCAGCACCGCGCAGTGGTGCTCGTCGCGCATCGCAAGCGTGAGCTCGACCTCGCTCTCGTAGACGGGCACGTCCATCCCCTCGCGATGGTGGTCGACCGAGATCACGTTGCCCCGCTCCTGGGCGACGAGCCTCAGCAGCTTGAGCAGCTCGCCCGGCTGGTCGTGAAGGCGGCTGCGGACGACGAGGTACCGCCCTGCCGAGGTGAGGCCGTGGCGCATCACCGAGATCAGCACCGTCGGGTCGATGTTCCCGCCGGAGAGGATCGCGACCGCCGGGCCCTCGCCGCCGACCTTTCCCGAGAGGAGCGCCGCCACGCCGACGGCACCGGCACCCTCGACGACGAGCTTGGAGCGCTCGAGCAACAGCAGGATCGCCTGGGTGATCTCGTCGTCGTCGACGCTGACCAGGTCGTCGAGGACGTCCTCGAGGATCCGGCCGGTCCGCTCGCCGACCTGCTTGACGGCGATCCCGTCGGCGATCGTCGGCCCGCCGAGGCCCGCCTGGACGCCGACGATTCGGAGCTTGGGCTTGACCGCGCGCAGCGCGAGCGCGATCCCGGACGCGAGCCCCCCGCCGCCGACCGGGATGGCCACCGTCTCGGCCTGAGGCACCTGCTCCGCGATCTCGAGGCCGATCGTGCCCTGGCCGGCGATCACCATGTCGTCCTCGTACGGGTGGATGAAGGTGGCGCCGGTCCGCTCCGCGTGCTCGAGCGCGGCCGCCAGCGAGTCCTCGAATGTGGCGCCGACGAGCTCGGCCTTGGCGCCGTAGACCTTCGTCGGCTCGACCTTCGCCATCGGCGCGTCCTGCGGCATGAACACCGTCGCCTTCACGCCCTCCTCGCGCGCCGCCCAGGCCACCGCCTGGCCATGGTTGCCCGCGCTCGCCGCGACGACGCCCGCACGCTTCTCCCCCTCGGAGAGCATGGCGATCTTGTTCACGGCCCCGCGGATCTTGAACGAGCCCGTCCGCTGGAGGTTCTCGGCCTTCAGCCCCAGCCTCCTCTCGGCCCGCTTCGAGAGCGTCTCGGTCCCGTAGACCGGCGTCACCCGCGCTACGCCCTCGAGACGGCCGCGCGCCGCTTCGATCTCCTTCAGGTCGGGTGCCGTCTTCGTCGCCATCCCTCAAGAATCACTGAGTCGCATTCGCCAATGCCAGACTAGAGTCAGGCACCGGAGACCTTGAATACTCTCCCCAGTATCTCCCGGACCGCGGTGAGCGGGTCCAGGTTCCGGCTCTGCACCTCGTCCAGCAGCCGCCGCAGCTCCGCATCGTCGGCGACGGCCTGCTCGAGGTGGGCCTTTGCTCGCGCCGAGGCGACCGCGAAGACCTCGCGGGCGAGGTTCTCGCGCCGCCGCTCCTCGAGCAGCCCCTCGGACTCGAGAAACGCGCGGTGCTCTTCGACCTTCTCCCACAGCTCGGCCACGTTCTCGCCGCGGAGCGCCTCGGTGAGCACGATGGGCGGCCTCCAGGCGCGGCTCTTGTCGAGCGAGAGCACGGAGCGAACCTCGTTCAGCATCGTCTTCGCGCCGGGGTGGTCGAGTTTGTTGATCGCGATCACGTCGGGAATCTCCATGATCCCGGCCTTGAGCGCCTGGATCGAATCGCCCGAGCCCGGCATCAGCACGAGCACGATCGTGTCGGCGATCCCGATCACCTCGGTCTCGCCCTGGCCGGTGCCGACGGTCTCGAGGAAGACGAGCTCCTTGCCGGCCGCGTCGAGCACGAGCATCGCCTGCAGCGTCGCCTCCGCCAGGCCGCCGAGGTGGCCGCGGCTGCCCATCGAGCGGATGAAGACCTCGGGATCGAGGAAGTGGTCTGCGAGGCGAATCCGGTCGCCCAGAAGCGCGCCCTGGGAGAACGGGCTCGAGGGGTCGACGGAGATCACGCCGACCGAGCGCTCCTGCTCGCGGACGTGCCGGACGAGCGCGCTGATCAGGCTCGACTTGCCGACGCCCGGTGGGCCGGTGACCCCGACGGCGTACGCGCGGCCCGTCTCCGGATAGAGGTCGCGCACGACCTCGTAGGCGAGCGGGTCGCCGTTCTCGACCAGCGTGATCGCGCGGGCAAGGGCGCGCCGGTCGCCGGCGCGAACACCGTCGGCGAGCGACTTGCGGGTGAAGTCGCGGCGGGTTGCCACAGACGGGATGCTAAGGCGCTCGCTTGCGACGCCGTCATGGAGGGCGTGCCGGCTTTGCCGGTGCGCCGTCTTAAGCGACCTCAGTCGGCGACAGGCGCTGCGACCGCAACTTGCTCGAGCTCTGGCTCGGGCTCCTCGCGGTCCTGGCGCTCCGCCGATCGCGCGAGCGCCAGGCCGAGGACTCCCGCCACCGCGGCCGCCGCGGCCGCCACGGCCCAGACCCAGCGCGGGCCGTACACGTCGGTGTAGTGGCCCGCGATGACCATCCCGAGAACCAGCATCGCGACGTTGCTGCTCATCAGGACCGCGAACGCGCGGCCGCGGAGCGAGTCGGGAGCGCCGCGTTGGACGAGAAGCGCGTTGCAGACCACGGCCGAGCCGTTGCCCGCCCCGGAGACCACGACGCACGCCGCCGCCGCCCAGACCGTCGGGGATGCCGCCGCGAGCCCGATCCCGATCGCCATCAGCCCGAGCGAGGCGCCGTACACGTTCGCGAGGCCGCACCGCTCGATCGACTGCCCTGCGAGGTAGGCGCCGGCCGCAAGGCCGAGGCCCGCGCAACCCATCATCAGCCCGAGCCCGAAGCGGCCCGCGTCGAAGGCGCGGAAGGCGAGCCGCACCTCGGCGACGTTCACGGCCGCGTTGGAGAACATCGCCACGTTCCAGGCGACGAGCACCGCCAGCAGCGCGCGGGACCGAACCGTCAGAACGAAGCCGTCCTTGAGGTCGGCCCAATGCCCCCGGCTCGCCGCCGGGGCGGCCTGGAGGCGCCGCTGCGGAATCCCCCAGAGGAAGGCCGCGGAGATCAGGAAGCTGCACGCGTTGAACCAGTAGGCCGCGTCGATGCCCGAGGCCGTGACGAGCACGCCGCCGGCGACCGAGCCGAGCGCCCAGGTGAGGTTGTCGACGGTCTGCAGCAGCGCGTTCGCGCGGGTGAGGTCCGCTTCGCGGACGAGGTTCGGAAGCCCCGCGTAGACCGCCGGCCGGAAGAAGCCGGTGGCGATTCCGGCGACCCCCGCCAGGGCGACGACCTGGGTCGCGCTCGTGGTGAACGGCAGCGTGGCGAAGACCCCGAAGCGCACGAGGTCGGAACCGATTACGAGCTTCCGCCGCGAGAGCCGGTCGACGAGTGGGCCGACCAGCATCCCGATCGCAAAGGTCGGAAGCAGGTCGGCGATCAGCAGCGCCGCGACCCAGGCGGACGACTCGGTCCGCACCCAGATGTCCACCTCGAGCGCGACGAGCGCCAGCCACGTGCCCGCCCCGGAGCCCAGCGTCGCCAGGAAGAGACGCCGGAAACCCGGCTCGCGGCGCAGGAGTGAAACCTGCCGGTCGGGTCGGGAGGAGCGGCCCATAGACCCTTCGAACCGTAACACCGAAGGTGGGCCTCAAACGAGGGGTTTTTTGGCCCTGTTCCGCTTGGACAGGCCGTTTTCAGGCCGGGGCGAGGACGCGCGCGAGCGCCTCCGCGAGGTGCTCGTGGTCCCCGTGCGTGCCGACCGTGATGCGCACCGCCCCGGGCGCTCCGAAGCCGTGCGTCGGGCGGACGATCACCCCCTCGCGCAGGAGCTGCTCGAAGAACGGGCGCGAGTCCTCGCCGACCTCGACGAAGAGGAAGTTCCCCACCGCGGGGCCGACCGGGTCGAGGTTGTGCTCGCGCAGGATCCGCTCGAGCTCCTCCCTCCGCTCGGCGTTCTCACGCCGCCGCCGCGCAAGCTCGTCGGACGAGTCGAGGCTCGCGAGTGCCGCCTCCTGGGCGGGAGTCGTGATGTCGAAGGCGCGCCGGACCTTCGCGATCGCGGTCACGATCGGCGCCGGGGCGAGGCCGTAGCCCACCCGTAGTCCGGCCAGGCCGTAGATCTTCGAGAAGGTGCGCAGAACGACGACGCGGCGGCCTTTCTTCAGGTAGCCCTCGACGCCGTCGGGGTAGTCCGGGTCGTCGATGTACTCGGCGTAGGCCTGGTCGAGGACGGTGACCACATGCTCGGGCACCTGCTCGAACCATACGTCGAGCTCGGCGCGCGTGTTCGTGGTGCCAGTCGGGTTGTTGGGGAGGCACACGTACACGATCTTCGTGCGTGGCCCCACTCCCTCCAGCATGGCCTCGAGGTCGTAGCGGCCGTCGCGCAGCGGTACCGTGCGCGGGACCGCGCCGAGCTTGCGCGCATCGATCACGTAGCTCGGGAAGGACGGCCACCCGCAGACAATCTCGTCGCCGGGGCCCAGGGCGGCCTGCCCGAGGCAGTCCACGAGGCCGTCGGAGCCGGCGCCGATCGCGACCTCCTCGAAGCGGAGGTCGAAGCGCTCGGCCAGCGCGGCGCGAAGGCGATAGGCCCCGCCGTCCGGGTAGCGGTTCAGCTCGCCGACGGAGCGCTCGATCGCGTCGCACGCCTCGGCGAACGGCCCGTATGGCCCCTCGTTCGAGGCCAGCTTGACCACGCGCTCGAGCCCGAGCTCGCGCTGCACCTCCTCGACCGGCTTGCCCGGCTCGTAGGGGACGAGGTCGTTGACGGCGGGCTTGAAGAAGCTGTCCGCGATCTCTGCGAGCCGCCCGGTCAGGTCACGGGTCGAACTGTAGTCGGGCAACCAGCCGGGCCGGTAGCGGCAGCGCTCGAACTTCGGGAACGGACGGTACGCCTCGTCCGGCTTGGTCGTCTCGCGCTCGGCTCCGGCCTCGTGCGCCTGCGCCAGAGGCTCGACCGGGTAGACGAGGCCCGTGCGCCCGCCGCGTCCGCCGACCGCGAGCACGACGGCCGGAGTCTTGCCCGCGCCGATGACGATGTGATCCGTTCCGCCGGGGCAGTGGAAGAAGTCCCAGGTCTTGAGCCTGCGCTCCTGCCCCTCGACGAGCAGCAGGCACTCGCCGGCGAGGACGAGGAAGTCCTCCTGTGCCCGCTCTCGGTGGTAGAGGCCTAGCGGCTGCCCGGGCTCGAGGACGTTCAGGTTGATCCCGAGCTGGCGGAAGCGGCGCTTGCCCTCGAAGTTGCAGAAGAAGCCGAAGTGGACCGTGTCCTTCCAGCGGCTCTCCCTCGCGTTGATCACGAACCAGCCGTCTCCGTCGGCCACCAGGCCGTGCTTCGTCTGCCGCAGCGGGATCTCGGGGACGGCCACAGGCCGAGCATACGCGCCTCTACGCGAGGAGACGCCGCCGCACGGAATAGCATTCGCCGGGCATGAGGATCGGGGTGCCGAGAGAGACCGCCGCCGGCGAGCGGCGCGTGGCGCTCATTCCGGAAGTCGTGGGAAAGCTCGTCCCGGGCGGGTTCGAGGTGCTCGTGGAGCGCGGCGCCGGCGAGGCGGCAGCGTTCCCGGATGCCGCGTACGAGGAGGCGGGCGCGCAGCTGGTGGACGACTGGGCGGATGTCGAGGCCGTCGTGAAGGTGCAGAAGCCGAGCGAGGAGGAGGCGGCCCGGCTGCGGGACGGCCAGGTGCTGATCGGGTTCCTGCAGCCGCTCACCGATCGTGAGGGGATCGAGCAGCTGGCGCGGCGCGGGGTTGTCGCCTTCGCCATGGAGTCGATCCCGCGGATCACGCGTGCGCAGCCGATGGACGCGCTGTCGTCGCAGGCCACGGTCTCCGGCTACAAGGCGACCCTGCTCGCGGCCCAGCGGCTGCCGAAGTTCTTCCCCATGCTGATGACCGCCGCGGGGACGGTCGCGCCGGCGAAGGTGCTGGTCCTCGGCGCCGGAGTCGCGGGGCTGCAGGCGGTGGCGACCTCCCGTCGTTTGGGGGCGGTCGTCACGGGGTTCGACGTGCGGCCGGTGGTGCGGGAGCAGATCGAAAGCCTCGGCGCGAGCTGGCTCGACCTCGGCGTCGTCGGCGAGGAGACAGAGGGCGGGTACGCGCAAGAGCTGACGGAGGAGCAGCAGCGCCGGCAGCAGGAGGAGCTCGAGGCGCGCGTGCCGGAGTTCGACGTGGTGATCACGACCGCCCTGATCCCCGGGCGGCCGGCGCCGCGGCTGGTTCCGGCGAGTGCAGTGGCTGCGATGAGGCCCGGGTCGGTGGTGGTCGACCTTGCGGCCGAGGCCGGCGGCAACTGCGAGCTGACCGAGCCCGGCGAGGAGGTCGTCCGTGAGGGCGTCACGATCGTGGGCTTCACGAACCTGCCGAGCTCGATGCCGTTCCACGCGAGCCAGCTCTACGCGCGGAACGTGTCGGCGCTCCTGCAGCATCTTGCGCCGGAGGGCGAGCTCGCGCTCGACTGGGACGACGAGATCACCGCCGGCGCCTGCGTCACGCGCGAGCAGGAGGTGGCTGCGTGAGTCTGGCGGTGGCAGGGCGTCGAGCCGCGGGCGGGCGTGTCGTGGCGTGGCCTGGAGAGCACCGCCCGCAAGAGGACAGCCTCGCCAAACGGCCGAGCGAAACCGCCACGGCGCCACGGGCGCAGCGCGCATGAGCAAACGGCACAGAATCGTCACACCGTCGACACACACCCGTGCGCCGAACCCGGGTAGCGTCTCCGCCGAGGGCGGTGGGACGACAACCCCCACCCTGGGTGGGGGATTCTGGTTCTCGCGTGACACCTCTACGGTCGCCCGGCCGGGGGCGTGTCGCACGGCAGGCGTGGCGATCCGGGGGAGGGTTGCTCGATGAGCCACGGGCAGCTGCTCGTCTTCGAGATCACGATCCTCGTGCTCGCGATCTTTCTCGGCTTCGAGGTGATCTCGAAGGTGCCCACGCTTCTGCACACACCGCTGATGTCGGGCACGAACGCGATCCACGGCATCGTGATCGTCGGCGCCATGCTCGTGATGGGCGCCGGTCACAAGGACACGCTCACCTGGGTGATCGGTTTCGTCGCCGTCATCCTGGCTTCCGCGAACGTCGTGGGCGGCTTCGTGGTCACCGACCGCATGCTCGAGATGTTCAAGCGGCGACGACCGGAGCGCGCACCGGCCGAGGGCGACGGCAAGCCTCCGCCGCCGCAGTGAGTCGCACCACCACGGACCTGCTCTACCTGGTCACGATCGTGACCTTCATCGTCGCTTTGCGCTTCCTCTCGCGGCCCGACAAGGCGCGCTGGGGCAACTGGATCGGCGCGGCCGGAATGCTGCTCGCGATCGCGGTCACGTTCGCGCAGAACGAGATCGTCACCTACTGGGAGATCGCCGTCGGAATGGTGATCGGCGGCGGCTTCGGGGCGGTCGCGGCCCGGCGCGTGAAGATGACAGCAATGCCGCAGATGGTGGCGCTGTTCAACGGCGTCGGCGGCGGGGCGGCGGCGCTGGTGTCGTGGGCGGAGTTCCACAACCGCGCTCCCGAGTCGGGAAACCTCAAGCTCGACATCAGCATTGCGATCATGCTGTCGGCGCTGATCGGATCGGTCTCTTTCGCGGGCTCGATGGTCGCCTTTGCGAAGCTGCAAGAGCTGATTCGAGGGCGGCCGATCACGTATCCGGGGCAGCAGGTTGTGAACGGCTTCGTGCTCGCGACGGCGCTCGCCGCGGGGATCACCATTGCCGCGGGCGGCGAGGAGCAGTGGCTGATGTGGGCGCTGCTCGGGTGCGCAGCGCTCTTCGGCGTGCTCTTCGTGCTCCCGATCGGCGGCGCCGACATGCCGGTTGTGATCTCGCTCCTGAACGCGTTCACCGGCCTCGCCGCCGCCGCGACGGGCTTCGAGCTCGAGAACAACGTCTTGATCGTGAGCGGCATGCTCGTCGGGGCCTCGGGAACGTTGCTCACCTTGCTGATGAGCCGAGCGATGAACCGCTCGATCGCGAACGTGCTCTTCGGAGCGTTCGGCCAGGTCTCGGCGGGCGCGGCCGCGGCGGCTGCGAGCGACGGCGGCACCGTCCGTTCGGCCAGCGCGGAGGACGTCGCGGTCATGCTCGCCTATGCACACAAGGTCGTGTTCGTGCCCGGCTACGGGCTCGCGGTCGCGCAGGCCCAACACGACGTCCGTCAGCTGGCCGACCTTCTCGAGGCGAAGGGCGTGGAAGTCTCGTACGCAATCCACCCAGTCGCCGGGCGCATGCCTGGACACATGAACGTGCTCCTGGCCGAGGCGAACGTTCCCTATCCGCAGCTGAAGGAGATGGACGAGGCGAACCCCGAGTTCGGCCGGACCGACGTGGCGCTGGTCGTCGGCGCGAACGACGTCGTCAATCCGGACGCGCGCCACAACGAGGGAAGCCCGATCTACGGCATGCCGATCCTGAACGTCGACGATGCGGAGACCGTCGTCGTCCTGAAGCGCAGCATGAACCCCGGCTTCGCCGGCATCGAGAACCCGCTCTTCTACAACCCGAAGACGGTGATGCTGTTCGGCGACGCGAAGGAGTCGATCACCAAGCTGATCGAGGACGTCAAGGGCCTCTAGCGAGTGGTTCCCGTTTTCGCTGCCAGGCACGTCGAGGCGGCGGTCTCGCCCGAGCGCGCCGTCGAGGTGGTCCGAGACGCCTTCATCGCCTACGCGCGTGGCGAGTGGTCGATGCCACCGAAGGTGTACGTGCCCGCGTACCCGGCCGGCGACTTTCGGGCGATGCCGGCCTTGGGAGCGGGGCACGCCGCGCTCAAGTGGGTGACGTCCTTCCCGGGCAATCCCGCGCGTGGCCTGCCGACGGTCGCAGGGCTCGTGCTTCTCTCCGACGCGTCGGATGGCTCGCTCGTCGCCGTGCTCGACGCGGGCGTGGTGACTGCGCTTCGAACCGGTGCCGCCGGTGTACTCGCTGCCGAGGTGCTGGCGCGCGAGGACGCCGAGACCGCGGCTGTCATCGGCGCGGGCGTGAACGGTCGGGCAGTCGCGCGGTCGTTCCTCGCGCGCGGCCGCAAGGTCATGGTGTCGGACCGGGACGAGAGGCGTGCCGGCGAGGCCGCAGAGGACCTTGGCGCCGACGTCGCCCCTTCGGGTGACGAAGCGCTCACCGCCGACATCGTCGTCACCGTGACGCCGGGCAAGGACGTGCTGTACCCATCCGGGTCGCTGCGGGCGGGCCAGCACGTCAGCCTGATGGGCGCCGACGGCCCGGGCAAGGCCGAGATCGCTGTCGACGAGCTCGTGCGAACGCACATCTTCTGCGATGACTGGCTTCAGGCGTCCCACAACGGCGAACTCGCCGCCGCGGTCCAGGCGGGGGAAGTCACGCAAGATGACGCGACGGAGCTGGGCCGAGTGCTCACCGGAGAGGCGCCCGGGCGCCTCTCGGCCGACGAGATCACGACTTTCGACTCGACGGGCCTGGCGATCCAGGACCTGGCGATCGCTCTGGCGGCTCTCGAACGCGCGGACGAGCTCGAGCTGCCGCACCTGGAGGTCTAGTCAGGGACGCACGGACCGGAGATAGGCTGCCGCCGCCAACGAGAGGAGGCGTTCGATGGATGGTCAGCTGGTGCACTTCGAGCTTCCGGCCAGAGACGCGGAGCGGGCGCTCGGCTTCTGGAAGTCGCTCTTCGGCTGGAAGTTCCGGGAGTGGAGCGGGCCCGTCGAGTACCACATGCTCGCGGGGAACGAACCGGGCGGAGCGATCTACCCGGCGGACGAGACTCCGCCGGGGCCCATCGTGTACTTCGGCACGTCTGACATCGACGCGTCGATCGCACGCGCGCGAGAGCTCGGCGGCTCGGCGGACGACAAGCAGCCGATTCCGGGCGTCGGCTGGTTCGCCCGATGCAAGGACACCGAGGGGAACAGCTTCTCGCTCTTCCAGGCCGACGAGACGGTCCGGCCGCCGGGCAGCGCAGACGAACAGCCTTCGTAGCGCACAGACCGCCAGTCGCCGAGTAGCCGCACCGGATCGAAGAGCTCGAGCTCCGGCGGAGAGTCGCCGAGAACCGCCCGACCGACGAGCTCGTCTCGATTGTCGGCGATCCTAGCCCTGCGGCCTCACCCCCCGGTAGAGGCCCTCGGCCTCCGCGACGGCGCCCGCCAGCTCCAGCTCGGCAAGGGCTGTCGCGACCGCGGCCGCGTCGAGGCCCGTTCCGCGGACGAGCTGGTCGACACCCGCGGCTTGGTCCGATAGCAGTGCGAGCACGCGGGTCGCGGAGTCCCCGAGCTCCGGTGAGGCGACGCAGGGCGGCTCCACCCCGAGGGCCTCGAGCACGTCGCCCGCGCAGGTCAGCGGGGTCGCGCCCACTCGCAGGAGCGTGTGCGTGCCGACCGAGAGCGACGACGTGATCTCGCCGGGCACGGCGAAGACCTCGCGCCCGGCTTCGAGGGCGAAGTCGGCTGTGATCAACGCGCCGCTGCGCTCACGCGCCTCGACCACGATCGTCGCCGCCGCAAGTCCAGCGATGACGCGGTTCCGGGCCGGGAACCTCCAGGGCGCGGGCTCGACACCCGGTGCGTATTCGGAGACGACGACCCCACACTCGCAGATCCGCGCGGAAAGCCGGGCGTGAGCCGCCGGGTAGTCGCGATCCACGCCGCACCCGAGAACGGCGACAGTCGGACCGTCGGACTCGAGGGCGCCGCGGTGGGCCTCTCCGTCGACTCCCCGCGCGAGGCCGCTGACGACGACGATCCCAATGGCCGCCAGCTCCCGTCCGAGCATTCGTGCGACCTGCGACCCATATGACGAGCACACGCGCGCACCGACGATCGCGACAGCCGTTGCCTGCAGGAGCTCGACCGGCGAATCACCGCGGAGGAAGAGACCGACCGGAGGGTCGTGCAGCTCGCGGAGACGTCTCGGATAGTCCCTCTCTCCGCGACCGACGAACCGCAGGCCGCGTTCGGCGAGCATCGACCGATATGCGGCCTCGTCGAAGCGGCGCCGGAACCGCTCGAACCGCCGCTCCCGCGGAGCATCGACGAGGTGAGCGCCGGTCTGCGCCGCGAACACAGCGAGCGCGAGGTCGCTCACGTCCTCGCCAGCTCCGTCGGGGAGCGATAGGAAAGCGCCTCTGCCACGCGCTCCGAGTCGACCTCGTCCGCACCCGCGAGCAAAGCAGCGGTGCGCGCGACCCGCGCGACTCGTGCCCGGCCGCGGGCAGACAGCGGCAGACGCTCGACGGCGCGCGCAAGAAGCTCGTCAGCCGCCTTTGACCGGCGCAGCGGATCGCCGCGGGCGCGCTCGCGTGCACCGGACACACGCGCGCGCACGGCCTCCGACGCTTCGCCCGGCGCTCCCTCGAGCTCGTGTGCGCGCGGGCGCGGCACCGTCACGACGAGGTCGAAGCGATCGAGCAGCGCACGCGAGAGCTTGTCGCGGTAGGCCGCCAGCCGGGTCGCCGAGCACGAGCACTCGGCGGCCGGGTCCCCGCGCGCACCGCAAGGGCAAAGGTTCATCGTCCCGACGAGCTGGAATCGAGCGGGGAAGACGAGCCTTCCGCCCACGCGTGCGATCGAAATCGCCCCGTCTTCGAGCGGTTGCCGTAACGCCTCGAGTGCGTTCCGCGGAAACTCGGCGAGCTCGTCGAGGAAGAGCACTCCGCGGTGCGCCAGGCTCGCCTCTCCGGGCCGTGGCGACGATCCACCGCCGACGATGGCCGACACCGAGGCGGTGTGGTGCGGCGCACGGAACGGAGGCACGGTCACGAGCGGCCGTCCCGGAGGCAACAGTCCGGCGACCGAATGGATCCGAGTGACCTCGAGCGCCTCGTCCGGCGGCAGCCTCGGCAGGATCCCGGGCAGGCGCCGGGCGAGCATGGTCTTCCCGGTTCCCGGCGGGCCCCCGAGGAGCAGGTTGTGACCGCCCGCCGCCGCGAGCTCGAGCGCCCGGCGCGCCCGTTCCTGGCCGCGGACGTCCGAGAGATCCGGAACCTCCGGCCGCGCCCCGTTCCCGTTCGCCCACGAACGCTCGTCGGGCGGAGGCGGCAGCCACTCGCCTCGCAGGTAGGCGACCGCCTCCGCCAGGTGGTGGACCGGCACGGCCTGGATGCCGGCCAGGGCCGCTTCGGCTGCACACTCCGCGGCGCAAACGAGGTGGGAGAGGCCCGCCTGCCTCGCACCTTCGGCCGCCGCGAGCACCCCGCCGACCGGCCGCAATCGCCCGTCCAGCGCGAGCTCGCCCACCGCGGCGTGCCCTCCGAGAGACTCGGGTGGCACCTGGCGCGAGGCCGCCAGGACCGCGAGCGCAATCGGGAGGTCGAACCCGGAGCCCTCCTTACGCAGCTCGGCAGGGGCGAGATTGACGGTGATCCGCCGCGTCGGCCACTCGAGCTCAGCCGAGGCTATACCGCTGCGGACCCTCTCCTTCGCCTCCTGGCATGCGCGATCTGCGAGCCCGACGATCGCGAAGGCCGGGATCCCGAGCTGCAGGTGAGCCTCGACCTCGACGCGGCGGGCCTCGAGGCCGACAAGGGCGTGCGTGACGGTGCGTGCGAGCACGTTGTCACGCTAGACAGCAAAGGGTCACGTGTGTGTGACCGACCTGTGACGAAAGTGGGTCTAGTCCGCTAGTGCCACGAGCACGTCCTCGAAGAACTCGCCTGCCCGCCGGCCCGTGCGGCGGTTCACGTGCCGCCGGTACCGCTCCTCCAGTCGCAAACCGGCTCGCTCCAGGATCTCCGGGTACAGCTCGCGGCGGTCGTTGACCACGATCACCACCGGCGCCCCCGGCGCCAGCGAGCGGCGCACGTTCGCGAGCACCGCCGCGATCCCTTCGACGTACACGCGCAGGGCCGCCAGGCTCGACCCTTTCCCGAGCTCGAGCTCGCGGCACTCCTCCAGCCCGAGCAGCTCATAGGCGTATCGATGTTGCTCGTGGTAGTCGATCAACCCCGGGTACGGCGGAGACGTGATCACTCCGGCGAAGCCGCGACCGAAGTCGAGCTCCCTGGCGTCGCCGTGCAGCACCTCCGCTTCGCAACCGCGCGACCGCACCCGGGCGAACGCGCGAACGCGCGCCAGCGTGTCGAGCGCGTACCGGCGCAAGAACCGCCGCGCCTCGCCGACAGGCCGGCACTCGCGCCGATGCTTGTGGCACCAGTACGGCGAGCGCTGCGGCGACCGGGGGAAGTCGAGGTCGAAGTGCGTCGTCCGCCGTGCCGACCGCGCCGCCCGCGCCAGGACGACGCGCAGCACGTCCGCGTACTCGTAGTCCTCGACCAACCCGCGAAAGAAGCGGAGCTCTGCCGCAGCACGCGGCGCGTACCAGTCGCGCACGTAGCGCGGAATCGGGCCCTCCGGACGCACCCCCTCGAACGCGTCTAGCCGCGCCAGCGCGTCCCGCAGCTCGGACTCGAGCACGAACGGGTTGTACTCGGCCGTCTTCACGCGCATCAGCAGGCAGTTGAACGGCGCGATGTCCGCCCCGCACGTGTCGTAGCCCGACTCGAGCGCCTGCACGAGGGTCGTCCCCGACCCGGCGAACGGATCGAGTACGCGGCCCTCGCCGCGGAGGTGCCGCTCCAGGAGCGCCTCCACGAGCTGCGGGATGAACTTCCCGAGGTACGGATGGAGCCGGTGGACGTGCTTCGTCCGCTCCCGCTCGGGCAAGTCACGCTCCGACCATGAGAGCTCGAGGTCGATCCGGCGATAGAGCGCGTCCTGGGTCGAAGCCATGGCCCCCAGGGTTCTACGCGTTTGCGCGCGGTCCTACAGGGGCCGGGCGCGCTCACTGGTGGATGCGACCCGTGGCGCAACGACGCGCGTTCGTCGTGGTGCGCGTCACCGCCGGAGCTCAGAACGCGTCCGCCAGCCGCTCCAGGCGCGCACCGCGCAGCGAGACGACGTCGAAGCGCGCCTCGAGGCCAACGTACTCCGGATGTGCGGCGAGCCACGCCTCGGCGGCTCGGCGCAGGCGGCGCTGCTTCTCCTCCGTAACCATCTCGAACGGGTCGCCGAAGCGATCGCCGCTTTTCGACTTCACCTCGACGAAAACAATGGCGCGCCCGCGGCGCACGACGAGATCGATCTCGTAGCCGCCAATCCAGACGTTCGTGCCGAGGATGCGATAGAAGCGAAGGCGGTAGTGCCTAAGCGCTCTCTGCTCGGACGAGTTCCTCAAGCTCTTCGTCCGTCATGTAAGCCCGGGCCCGCCAGGACCGGCGGTGGATCTCGGACGGACCGACCTCCCTCACGACGGCTGTGTGACCCGGTGTGATGTAGCCGACGTGCGAGCGGAAGCCGTAGGCCGGGTAGAGCGCGTCCATCCGCCGCATCGTCCGGTCGCGCGTCACCTTCGCGATGATCGAGGCGGCGGCGATCGCGGCGCTCTTCTCGTCGCCGTCGACGATGGCGTGATGCTCCGGAGCCAGCGGCCCCAGCCGGAAGCCGTCGACGAGGCAGACCTCCGCCGGCGGTGAGAGCTCGGAGAGCACGGCCCGGAGCCCTACCAGGTTCGAGCGATGGAGGCCGACGCGGTCGATCTGCGTCGCGGGCACCGCACGGACGACAACCCGCTCTGCACAACCCAGCACGGCGCGGTAGAGCGCCTCGCGCTCGGTCTCGGTGCACTGCTTCGAGTCGTTCAGGCAGGCCAGCGGGCGCACCTTGTGGTCTCGCAGCTTCGCGTAGTCGAGCAGGACCCCGGCCACGAGCAGCGGCCCGGCGAGCGGCCCCCGCCCCGCTTCGTCGGCGCCGGCCACGAAGCGTGCACCGAGCCTGCGATCGAACTGAAGGAGCTTCCGTCCTGGCCGACGAGCCACGGCCGCGAGAATAGCGCCGCGCACAGTCGGCGCCCCCGATTGTGACGCTTTCGTTACTCCTTGACCGGTGCGGGCTCGGGCTCGACCGCCGACTCAGGCTCCGGGCCCGGCTCCTCGGCCGCCGCCTCGGGCTCGCCGGCAGCCGTCTCCGCAGGAGCCTCTTCCTCCGAGGCCTCCGCCTCCGCGGACGAGGCGTCCTCCGCGTCAGCGGTCTCGGCTACCTCCGCCACGAGCTCGTCGTCGACCCCCTCGCCCTCAGGCGGCATCGCGCCAACGAGCAGCTCCGACTCCGGCAGCGCCACACCCCGCTTGGCCCGCACGCGCGCGCGCTTGCCGACCTTCCCGCGGAGGTAGTACAGCTTCGCCCGATTGACGTCGCCGATGGCGGTTACCTCGATGCGCTCGATCTTCGGCGAGTGCACCGGGAACGTTCGCTCGACGCCGACGCCGAACGACTGCTTCCTGACGGTGAACGTCTCCCGGACGCCTGCGCCTTGGCGCTTGAGCACGATCCCCTCGAAGACCTGCACACGCCGGCGCTGGCCCTCGATCACCTGGAAGTGCACACGCACGGTGTCGCCCGCCTTGAACGGCGGCAGGTTCGTCCGCAGCTGGCGCTGCTCGAGGCTTTCGATCACTCGGCTCATAGAAAGAGGCCCGGCGGGCCGACGCGGAATGCTAGCAACGTGGCTCGCGACTCAGACGTGTCGACCGGTCGGTTCAGACGGATGCGCGGCAAAGCCGCGCATCCTGAGGGCGGCGCCGCAAGCGACGCCCAGATGGTTGATGCCATGAGGTCGCACGCTCCGGGGCGCGAGCTGGTGCGTCTGGGGCGCCGCGGCGGACGCTCGGCGATGCTGGCAGCATCGGTGAGCGGCCGACGTCGTGAAGCGCAGGCTCGGCGGAGGCCGGCTCCGCCGGCCGCAGCCGGGCCGGAGCGGCCCAGGCGTGCCAGATCGTGCAGCGGACGCACGAGATCGTGGCATCAATCATCTAGCGCACGTCGGAGCGCTTTCGGCGCCTCACGGGCAGCAGCGGCAGCACCAGCAGCAGCCCCACGATGCCCGCGCCGGGAAGGATCGTGTGCAGCGAGATCCGGTTCGGCGGCCAGTACGTCGCGAACACCTCGCCGATGAGGTTCCCACGCGGGACCGAGCCCCAGCGGCGGGAGTCGCACGACTCGCCGCGGTTGTCGCCCATGAAGAAGTACTCGCCCTTGGGAACGTGCCAGGAGCCGGTGGTCGAGTCCCGTTCGCGGCGGTCGGGCTTGATGTACGGCTCGTTCAGCTTCTTCCCGTTGATGTAGATCAAGCCGCCGTCCTTTTCGCTGACGAGGTCCCCGGGCAGCCCGATCAGGCGCTTCACGAATGTGCCGCTGGCGCCGCACATCTCCTGGGCGGCCTTGGGCGTGTTGAAGACCACGATCTCGCCTCGGTGCGGGCTGCGGAAGTGGTAGATGAAGCGGTTGGCGAGCACGCGGTCGGAGAGCCGGGCCTCACAGCCCTGGCCCGGCCGGGCGCAGTGCAGCGTCGGCTCCATCGACGAGGACGGGATCCGATAGGGGTTGACGACCCAGGCCTTGATCGCGAGCACGATCGCGATGGCGCCGGCGATGGTCACGATCCAGTCGATCGCGATCCGCCACGGCCGCGGCAGGCTGGCTGTCAGGCGATCGAGCGGGTTCCGCGAGTGGTGGCGCTTCCGGGGCTCGGTCTGCGTCAGCAGCGGCGGGTAGCTCGGCGGCGGATGCTCGGTGCGGTAGTCGCTCCGCGGCGGCTCGGAGCCGAAGCGGTGGTCGTCGTTCGCCCGCTCGCCGCCGCCGCGGTACGGGTATTCCTCTCGCGTCGGCTCATCGGAGCTGCGGACCCGGTAGTCCTCGCGGGTCCGGTCGTCGGAGCTGCGGGCGGAGTAGTCCTCGCGCGTCGACTCGTCGGAGCTGCGGACGGGGTAGTCCTCGCGGGTCCGGTCGTCGGAGCCGTCGCTCACGACCCTGTCCTCAGACGACTCTGTTCCATCCGCCACTCATCGATTCTCCGGTGATCCCCTGAGAGTAGGACGTCGGGCACCCGCCAGCCTCGGAAATCAGACGGGCGCGTGTACTGAGGGTACTCGAGGCCGCCGGCCAGCCCGGCGGAGAAGCTTTCCACGAGCCCCGATTCCTCGCTCCCAAGGGCGCCCGGGAGCCGCCTCGCGACGGCATCGAGCACGACCATGGCGGGCAGCTCACCGCCGGAGAGCACGTACGGCCCGATCGAGATCGCGTCGGAGGCGAGGTGGATCGGGACGCGCTCGTCGAACCCCTCGAACCGCGCCGAAAGGAGCGTCAGGCGCTCCGCCCCGGCGAGCTCCTCCACGACCTCCTGCGTCAGCTGGCGGCCCTGCGGGCTGAGCGCGACCACGCGGTGGTCGGGCATCCCGCCGTAGACCGCGTCGAGCGCCGCGGCGACCACGTCGACCCGCAACACCATGCCCGCGCCGCCACCGTAGGGCTCGTCGTCGACCTGGCCGCCGGTGAGCGGCGTGTAGTCGCGGTAGTTGAACAGGCGCAGCTCGAGCTCGTCCCCGAGCACGGCCGCAACAGGCCGCTGCTCCGTGAGCCAGGCGAACGCGTGAGGGAGGAGAGTGAAGACGTCGAGCTGCAAGGAAACGGCCGCGTGTCAGGTTAGCGAGGGTCGGCGAAGCCCTGCGCAATGAGGATTCGGCCCGCGTCGAGATCCACCTCCAGGACGCAGGCGCCGACGAGCGGGAGCAGCAGGCCCGAGTCGAGCTCGAGCACGTCGTTGGCGGGCGCCGGCTGCACCGAGGTGATGCGACCGAGCGCGCGCCCGCCCTCCTCCTCGACGCTGAGGCCGATGAGCTGGAACTCGTAGTACTCGTCCTCTCCCGGCGGCGGCAGCTCGGAGCGCGGCACCGCCAGCTCGGCGCCGCGCGGGGCCTCGCGGTCGAGCCGGATCACCGGCCGGCCGGCCGAGCGCTTCGAGGCGATGACCTTCACGGGCTCGCCGTCGAGGCGAAGGGTGACGCCGACGGCGAAGCGCGCCGCGTCCTCGCTGGCGTTCTCCACGAAGAAGGACCCGTCGAGCCCGTGCGGCTTGCCCACGCGGCCGACGCGAACGAGCTCTTCAGCCACCGAACACCTCGAGCGCCTCGGCACGCGTCGGCGACTCGAGGATGTTCTCCGCCGCGATCTCGTCCGCCCGTGGGTGGCCGGAGCCGCGGATCAGCTCGGCCGCACGCTCGCGGTCGTAGTCCGTGTGCCGAAACTCGACCTCGTCGCCCAAGATCGCCCAGTAGGCGCCCGGCCGCCCCTCGTAGGGCCAGCCGAGGCTGCCCGCGTTGACGAAGAGCGTCTCCCCCACGCACCGCTCGAGCTGCATGTGAGTGTGCCCCGCGACGACGCGGGGCTGCTCCACGCCGGCAAGCAGCTCCGCGAGCCGTTCGTCGGTGGTCAGGTCGGTGACGATGGTCGTGTCGTCGACGGGCGTCGCGTGCACGTAGAGCGTGTCGTCCAGCACCGCCGAGAACGGAAGCGTGACGAGCCACTCGACCTGGTCGTCGTCTAGCCGCTCGAGCAGCCACGCCAGCCCCTCGTCGTCGCCGTACTGCGGGTCGCGGAGCCGGTCGGCGTTGCCGCGGATGCAGTGCGCGTTCGGGAGCGAGCGGACGAGCTCGACGACCTCCCGCGGTTGCGGCGGGCCGGAGGCGATGTCGCCGCCGACCACGATCGCGTCCGCGCGCTCGCGCTCGACCTCCGCCAGCACGGCCTCGAGCGCGGGCAGGTTCCCGTGGATGTCGTAGAGCGCGGCTACGCGCAACGGGTTACTCGACGATCTCGAGCAGCACGCGGCCTTCGCGGCGCGTCGTGGACGCGCGGACAACCGTGCGCAGCGCCCGGGCGATCCTGCCCTGGCGGCCGATCACCTTGCCCACGTCGTCCTCGGCGACGAAGAGCTGGATCACGGTGTCGCCGTCGCGCTCGACCTCTTCGACGCGCACCGCGTCCGGCTCGTCGACGAGGCGGCGCGCCAGGTACTCCACTAACTCAACTGACACCTTTTGCCTTCAGCAACCGCGCCACGGTCTCCGAGGGCTGCGCGCCCTTCGAGAGCCAGTCGCGGACCTTCTCCTCGTCGACCTCGATCGTCGACGGGTCGGTCTGCGGGTTGTAGCGGCCCACGATCTCCAGGAACTTGCCGTCCCGCGGGGAGCGCGAGTCCGCCGCAACGATGCGGTAGACGGGGTTCTTCTTCGACCCGATCCGGGTCAGCCTCAGCTTGACTGCCAAACGATTACCTCCGTGACTTCGACTTCTTCTTGCGCTTGCTCTTCCGCTTCTTCGTTGCCGAGCGCCTGGGGCCGGGGCCGTCGAAACCCTCCGGCTGACCCGCCAGCGCAGGCATCTTGCCCTTTCCGAGCTGCTTCATCATCTTCGCCATCTGCTTGCGCGCCACGAGCAGCTGGTTGACCTGCTCGACCGTCGTGCCGCTCCCGGCCGCGATCCGCTTGCGTCGCGAGCCGTCGATCACATGCGGCAGGCGCCGCTCCTGCGGCGTCATCGAGAGCACGATCGCCTCGACGCGCGCGAGCTGCCGCTCGTCGACCTGGTCCATTCCCTTGAGCTGCTTGCCCAGGCCAGGGATCATTTTCAGAACGCCCTGGAACGGACCCATCCGGCGCAGCATCTTGTAGCTGCTGAGGAAGTCGTCGAAGGTGAACTCGCCCTGCATCATCCGGCGTTCCATCTCCTCGCGCTCGTCCTCCTCGACCGCGGCCTCGGCCTTCTCGATCAGGCTCAGCACGTCGCCCATGCCGAGGATCCGCGAGGCCATCCGGTCCGGGTGGAAGTACTCGAGCTGGTCGAGGCGCTCGCCGACCGAGGCCAGCTTGATCGGCTTGCCGGTTACGGCCTTGACGGAGAGGGCCGCGCCGCCGCGCGCATCGCCGTCGAGCTTCGTCAGGACGACACCGTCGAAGGCGACCCGCTCGGCGAACGCCTCGGCGACCCGCACCGCGTCCTGGCCGGTCATCGAGTCCAGGACGAGTAGGACGTTCGTCGGTCGCGTCGCGTCGCGCACGGCGACGAGCTCGTCCATCAGCTCCTCGTCGACGTGGAGGCGACCTGCGGTGTCGAGGATGACTGTGTCGAGGCCCTCGCCGCGGGTGCGCTCGAGCCCCTGCGTCGCTGCGGCGACCGGGTCGGCACGCTCCGCGCTGAAGACGGGCACCTCGAGCTCGCGGCCCAGCTGCTCGAGCTGGTCGATCGCCGCCGGGCGCTGCAGGTCGGCGGCAACGAGGGCCGGCTTGCGGCCCTCCTTGCGCAGCAGCAGCGCGAGCTTCGCGGCCGTGGTCGTCTTGCCGGAGCCCTGCAGGCCGGCGAGCAGGATCACCGTCGGCGGCCTGGTCGAGAAGGCGAGTCGCGAGTCGCCGGCGCCCATCAGGGACGTCAGCTCCTCGTGGACGATCTTCACGACCTGCTGGCCGGGCGTGAGGCTCTTCTGGACGTCCGCGCCCAGCGCCCGCTCGCGCACGCGGCCCACGAACTCCTTGACGACCTCGAAGTTGACGTCGGCCTCGAGCAGCGCGAGGCGGACCTCGCGCATGGCGCGCGAGATCGACTCTTCGTCCAGACGCCCGCGCTTGCGCAGGTCGCCGAGCGCGCCCTGAAGCCGGTCTGAAAGCGTGTCGAACACGGGCGGCCAGTCTAGCGACGTGCCTTTTGGGGTAGGTGA
>JBKPAM010000011.1:0-2959 GCA_046726435.1 Actinomycetota bacterium | reverse complement strand
TTGCCCTTCGGCTTCGTGGCCGGCGCCTCGCGCGGGCCGCCGTAGTAGGGGTGGTGCGCGTAGACGTCGAAGCGGTTGCGCCGCAGCCCGTACTTCTTCAGGCCCTTCGCGAACGCGATCGGCGAGATCGACGGCCTGCGGTTGCGCGCGGCGTTGTTGCCGCGCGGGTCGGTGGCTCCGCAGGCGACGGTTTCCGTTCCCACGCGCGTGGCGTGCACGCCGAGGTAGACGGCGCTGCAGATCTGCACGTACGTCTTCGCCGCGATCGGGATGTAGCGCCGCTTAGCGACCTTTTGCCACTGCGGCTTCAGGAAGAGCGGATTGTTCGGCTCGTTCCAGGCCAGCCACTTGCGCACCGCCGGCAGCTTCACGCCGTCGTCGCGCACAAACGTGCCGCTGTAGCGCTTGGCGGCGGCGAAGGCGAAGTAGCGCAGGTCGGCGATCCGCTTGGGCGCGCGGTTGATCCCCTTCAGCTTGCCGTTGGCCCAGCGTGGGGTGCCGTAGATCGTGAACAGCACCTGGATCTTGTTCTTCGCCGCGGTCAGGACGGTCGTGTCGTAGCCGTTCCAGTCGTATGCGGGATCCGCCGGGTCGGTTGGATCGGCCGGCCGCTTCTTCGCGATCAGGTTCCAGTCCAGGTTCAGGCGGATGATCTGCGCACGCAGGTTGACCAGGAGCGGGAAGGCCTTGCCGGGGTCGGCCACCGGCTGGACTGGGTCGAAGATCCCGACCAGCATCCCGCGGGCAGCGACGGCCCGCGATGGCGTCGCGGTCGCGGCCACGACGCAGAGGGCGACCGTGGCGACGCTCAAGCAAATGCCCTTGGTTCGTGCCCTCAACGACCCCTCTCCCGCGTCCTTCGCATCCAAGAATGAGACGCCCGTCTAGGCGTTCGGCGGCAGCATAGTGGCAAGCGCAGACGGCCCGCGCAGCTCAGCCGTCGCCGCCGCTCGGCAGGCTCGGATGGTCGGTGGGATAGACGCCGACCGCGAAGCCGTACATGGTGTCGCCCGAGCGCGGGAGCTGTTCGAACTCCGCCACGAGCTCCGCCATCCGCTCCCAGAACTCCGACGCCTGCGCCTCCGAGATGCGCGCGTGCCGGATGAAACCCCACAGCTTCCCGTCCCCGTAGGCCGCGGCCGACTCCCGAGCGGCAACCTCGAAGTCGTTGAAGTCCCGAGGCAGCTGATCGCCGTCGGGGCTTCGCTCGACGCTGACATAGAACATCCGTGCCGTGCGGCCGTAGAAGCGCTCCTCGATCGCGCGCACCCGCCGGGTCCTCACCACCTGCACCAACCCGGCCTCGGCAAGCACCTTCACGTGGTGGGCGACGGTGCTCTTCGGCCGCTCGAGCGCGACTGCCAGCTCGCTCACCGTGGCAGCCCGCTCGTGGAGCAGGCCCAGGATCGTGGTGCGGACGGGATGGCCGATCGCCTTCACTTGGGAGGGCTCGGTGAGCGCGATTCGGTCGGCGAGCTCGTAGTCGGGGGGAGACGATTTGCCAGCCATCACCGATTAGACTAACATCGCCGAACGTTCGAACTCCATGGATCAATCGCTGAGGAGGATCTGGGATGACGGAAGTCGTGCTCTACCACCACGTCCAGGGGCTGACCGACGGAGTGCGGTCGTTCGCCGACGAGCTGCGGCAGCCGGGGCACACCGTGCACACGCCCGACCTGTTCGACGGGCGCACGTTCGACACCATCGAGGACGGCATGGCCTTCGCGCGCGAAGCGGGGTTCGGCGGGCTGGCCGAGCGCGGGGTGGCCGCCGCCGAGGGCATCGGCCCCCACGTCGTCTACGCCGGCTTCTCGTTCGGAGTCATGGTCGCCCAGCAGCTCGCGCAGACCCGGCCCGGCGCCCGCGGGGCATTGCTCATGTACTCATGCCTCCCGATCTCGGAGTTCGGGGACGCGTGGCCCGCGGGCGTCCCGGTGCAGGTGCACGGCAAGGAGGCCGACCCGTTCTTCGACGAAGACCTCGAGGCCGCGCGGGCGCTCGTCGACTCGACCGACCAGGCCGAGCTCTTCCTCTACCCGGGCGAGGAGCACCTGTTCGCCGACTCCTCGCTCCCGGCATACGACCCCGTCGCCGCGGCCTTGCTCACCGAGCGCGTGCTGGCGTTCCTCGCCTCAAGGACGGTCGCGTGACCGACATCTGGGCGCAGTTCGACGGCGTCGGCTTGATGCAGCAACTCGGTGCCATCCCCGCCTGACGCTCGGGTCAGCTCCTGGCCGCGCGGGCGAACGGAAGAGGCCGGCGATCGACGGGTGAGGAGTGGATGATCGAGGTGGTGGTGCGGCCGTATGGCGTGAAGCGGTCGAGCACGGGCTCGAGCTCGTCGATCGAATGCAGGTGCAGCTTGAGGAAGAAGCAGTCTTCGCCGGTGATGCGATGGCACTCGACGACTTCGGGTGTCTCGCGTGCGATCTGGCGGATCTTGTCGAGTTGGCGTGTCGCCGGAGCGACACGGACCACGGCAGCGACTGCGTAGCCGAGCTTCGTGGGGTCGAGCTCGGCGTGGTAGCCGAGGATGACGCCTTCGCGCTCGAGCCGCTGCACGCGCTCTGCGACTGCCGGCGGAGACAGGTTCACCCGCCGCCCGAGCTCGGCCATCGACAGTCGCGCGTCGCGCTGGAGCTCCTTGAGGATGGCCTGGTTCACCGCGTCGAGCATCGCCTAAAGCGTAACGGCGGAAAGTCCGTGGTTTCCACTGTCTTCTACCCGAAATAGGTTCGGCAAGTAAAGGCGAAGCTGGCCTTCGTCACCGAAAATGAGCTCGTGCGAGACGTGTCGGGGGCGCTGTTCCGGGCTACGAGGCGCGTTGGCGACCTTCCCGGTTACTCGTACTTCGTCGGCAGCGCGATCTTCCATTACCTGGGCCCGGCGTTCGCCGTCCTCTTGTTCGCGCTCGTGCCGCCCGTCGGAGTCGCGTGGCTCCGGATCGCGACCGCGG
>JBKPAM010000010.1:0-5346 GCA_046726435.1 Actinomycetota bacterium | reverse complement strand
GCGGGTCACCGTCTGCGGCGAGCAGCCGCGCGGTCAGCCGCAGCGAGCCGAGGTCGACCGAGCGCACCCAGGCGGGCCCGGCGACGAGCGTGCCGACCACGACCTGGGCCGAGCCGCCGCCGACGTCGCAGACCGCGATGCTCTCCGGAGGATCGTCCAGCGCGGCCACGGCACCGTCCCACGCGAGACCGCCTTCCTCCTCACGGCTGAGGATCCGTACCGGCACCCCGGTCCCACGCGCGAGCGCATCCGCGAACTCGTCGCTGTTCGCGCTCTGCCGCCCGGGCGAGGTGACGAGGATCTCGATCCGCTCGCACCCGAGCCGCCGTGCCCGGCGCGTCTGCGCGCGGGCGACGTGGACCGCCTCGGCGCACTTCCGCGCCGTGATGTAGCCGTAGCGCTCCACCTCCTCGCCGAGCCCGAGCTGCGCGCGCTCCTCGCGCAGGGCGCGAACGCCGAAGCCGTCGGGAACGGCCACGAGCAGGCGGAGCGTGTTCGCCCCCACGTCGACGATCGCCACTCGCACGGAGCCCATTGTTCCCTCCGCGTCGGAAGGCAAATCAGCGCGAGCGGCCAACGGTGTTCGCACGCCTCGCCCTCGCTCGAGCCCGTCTCATGAGGGCCGCATGCAGGCTCTGCCCCTGCCGCCCTTTCTTCCCGCGCACGCGCTCCCAGGTGCCGTCGGCCAGCAAGGCCCACGACCAGCGTGTGTCCTCCATGATCGTGTCAAAGGTGCGCGACAGCTCGCGCTGGCCGCGAGCGTCCTCGACCGGCACGAGGATCTCGATCCGGTGGTCGAGGTTGCGCGGCATCAGGTCGGCGCTGCCGATCAGGAACGTGCGCTCATCGCCGGCCTCGAAGATGAAGAAGCGGCTGTGCTCGAAGAAGCGGCCGAGCAGCGTGCGGACGGTGATGTCCTCCTTGCCACCGCGCTTGCGCGGCCAGAGCGTGCAGGTCGTGCGGGCGAAGATCTCGATCTCCACGCCTGCGTCAGCCGCTCCGTAGAGCTCGGAGACGATCTCCTCGTCGGCGAGGTGGTTGACCTTCAGCCGGATCCGAGCCTGCTTGCCCGTCTCGGCGGCCTCCGCGCAGGCGCGGATGTGCTCGACCAGCGCGGGCCGCATCGTGAACGGCGCGACGAGCAGCTTCCGGAACGCCTGCGGGCGGCCGAAGCCGGTGAGGTGGTTGAAGAGGTCCGCCAGGTCGGCGGTGATCTCCTCGTCGCCCGTAAAGAGGCTGAAGTCCTCGTAGATCCGAGCGGTGACCGCGTTGTAGTTGCCGGTGCCGATGTGCGCGTAGCGCCGCAGCCCGTCCGCCTCGCGCCGCACCACGAGCGTGCCCTTCGCGTGGATCTTCAGCGACGGGAAGCCGTAGACGACGTGGACGCCCGCCGACTCCAGCGCCCGCGACCACTCGATGTTGCGGCGCTCGTCAAAGCGTGCCTTCAGCTCGACCAGACAGACGCTCTGCTTCCCCTCCTCGGCCGCCTCGATCAGCGCGGGCACGTGGGGCGAGTCGTCGCTCGTGCGGTAGACCGCCGTCTTCACGGCCACCGTGCGGGGGTCGTGCGCCGACGTGCGCACGAACGTCTCGAATGTGCGGGCGAACGAGTCGTAGGGATGGTGGACGAGCGCTGGGCCCTTCCGCAGCTCGGCAAAGAGGGCGTCGCCGTCGTCGTCGACGAATCGCGTGGGCACCGCCGGCACCCAGGGGTCCTCCTTGAGCTCCGGCCGGTCGAGCGAGACGAACTCAACCAGGGCGGACAGGTCGAGCAGCCCCGGGACGAGGTAGATCTGGTCGTCGTCGACGTCGAGGCCGCTCTTCAGCTGCTCGAGCATGCGTCCGGTGCAGGAGCCGGAGACCTCGACCCGCACCGGCTCGCCGAAGCGGCGGCGCCGCAGCTCGAGCTCGACGGCCTCGAGCAGGTCGTCCGCCTCGTCCGAGACCGCGAAATCGGCGTCGCGGGTGACGCGGAACGGGGTGCACTCGACGATCTCCATCATCGGGAAGAGCCAGCCGAGGAAGTACCGAATCACGCGCTCCAGCGGCACGTAGAGGCCGCGCGAGCCGATCGGCAGGAAGCGCGGCAGCAGCTCGGGCACCTTCACGCGCGCGAACCGCTCCTCCCCGCTCTCCTCGTCGCGCACGACCAGGCCGAGGCTGAGCGAGAGCCCGGAGATGTAGGGGAATGGCTGCCCCTGCCCGACCGCGAGGGGCGTCAGCACGGGAAAGATCTCGCGGTCGAACACGCGCTCCAGCTCTTCGAGCTCCGAGCGGTCGAGGTCCTCGATCTCGGCGACGACGATTCCCTGTGCTTCGAGTGCGGGCTTCAGCTGTCGCTTCCAGAGCTTCGCCTGCCGGCCCACCAGGTCGAGCGTCCGCTCGCGGATGCCGCGCAGCGCGGACTGCGGCGTGAGCCCGTCCGCCGAGCGCACGGTCAGCCCGGCCGCGACCTGGTCCATCAGGCCTGCGACCCGCACCATGAAGAACTCGTCCATGTTCGAGGAGAAGATCGAGCAGAAGTTCACGCGGTCGAGCAGCGGCACGCTGTCGTCGGCCGCGACCTCGAGCACGCGTGCATTGAAGTCCAGATGCGAGAGCTCCCGGTTCAGGAACCGGGGCTGGGCCTCATGGGTACTCACAGCCACGAGGGCCGTATCCTCCCGATTCGCCTGCGGACCGTGGGTTACGAACCTGGGTCTAACTGGTTACCACAGCGTTGCGGGGTCACCGCGGAAACGGGCCGAGAGACTGCACGCACGTCCACCTTGAGAAAAGCCTTGCGAGGCAAGGGTGTGCCGTGCTACCTTGCGGTGCATGGCACCCGGCTCTCAGCGGCGAACGGAGCTGCTCCGTGGCGTGCTCGACCTCTGCCTGCTGGCGGTGATGGACGAGGGGCCGGCGTACGGCTACGAGATGACCAAGCGGCTGTGCGACCGCGGTCTCGCGATCGTCGGCGAGGGCTCGATCTATCCGTTGCTGGGGCGTCTGGAGCGTGACGGTCTGGTGGAGACATACCGCGCTGCGAGCAACGGAGGCCCGCCGCGGAAGTACTACCGCCCCTCGAGCGCGGGCCGAGTAGCGCTCGCGCTGGGCGTATCCGAATGGCGAGCTGCCCGCGATGCCGTCGACGCGGTGCTCGCTCCCGTCAAGATCGAGGTGGCTTCATGAGTGATTTCGTCGAGCAGTGCCGCCAGGAGTGGAGGCGACTCGGTGTCCCTGACCCACTCGCCGAGGAGATGGCAGCGGACCTCGCGGCCGACCTAGGGGAAGCCGAAGCCGAAGGCATCTCCGCCGAGGAGTTCCTCGGAAGCAGTGCCTTTGACCCGCGTGCGTTCGCTGCCTCCTGGGCACGCGAGCGAGGGATCATCCCCGTACCGCCCAGGCGAGGGCACTCTCGCCGGAGACCGCTCGCCCTCATGGCGTTCACGGCACTTGCGGCGATCGCACTGATCGTTTCAGCGCTGCTGCTCCTGACCGGGGAGCCCAGGGTGTCACTCGCCACGTCCGGCGCACGACCTCGCCTTCAATCGCCACCGTCGACCCCCCTCGTGCCACCCGGCCCCGGCCACCAGGTCCTCCACGGAAACACGTCCGCGCCGGTCGAGTGGATCCTGCTGTTCCTCGCGATCGTCGCGCTGGCCTTCGCCGGCTGGCTATGGTCGAGCTGGGGCCGCTGGCGACCCCCCACCGCCCCCGCCCAGTAACTCGAGGGAAAATTCCGGCGCCCGGCGCGGGTCTCACTGCTGCAGGTGCGGCGACAGCCACGCCGACATGACCGCGGCACATTCCTGCGTGTTCGCTAGAAGCGAGTTGTGACCCCAATCCTCGGCCAGGTGCAACTCGATGAGCGGCGACGCGGAGGCGAACCTTTCCCACGCCCGCTGCTTGATCTCGCGTGACTCCGGCGGTTGCCCGGCAGCGATAAGAAGGGTCGGGACGCAGACAGCTGCAGCACGTGTTCTCACGTCGATCGCGGCGCTCGCGATTGACATAAGCAAGTCCGCCGCCCGCTCCGGTGGGGCTGCTTCGCGAAGCTCTCCATCAATCTCCGTGAGCGACTCCCGAAATGCCGCTTCCGTCTCCGGAGTGAGCTCCTCGGTTCCGACAAACTTGGCGATCTCGCCTCGCGCCGTTTCCCAGTCGGGAAAGCGAGCTTCGTTCTCCCGCATGGAGGCCACCATCGCTTCGCGATCCGCGGCGTCCGGCGCGCCAAGCTCAACGCGATCCATCGGTTCCAGGTAGCCACCGTCGACCAGCACGACGGCCCGGAGTCCCGGCGGCGGGTCGTCCGCCACACCGAGCGCGATGTCTCCACCGAGCGAATGGCCGACCATCGCCCCGACAGTCGCAGGCACGAATTGCCTCGACGGCAAGACCCACCAAGTGCTCGTAGCTGTAGCTGGAGGGCATGGGTGAACGCCCCCAACCCGGCGGGTCCACGCCGACCGAGCGACCCGGAAGAAACGACGCGCTGCCTGCAAAGTAAGCGCTGGTGAACCCCATCCCCGGCCACAGAAGAATCCCCGACTCGGCCGGATCACCCCACTCCCTAACAGCGAGGTCGGCGACGTTCCTGTACGCCATGACCAACCCTAACCAGCGTCGGGCTGAGCCGAGCGGGAGCGTGCAGCTAGCAACGCGCCCGGAAGTCGTGGGTCATTCCCGCACTCAATGTCATCCTCGCCGGGTGGTGGCGTCCGCTGAGCGGCGCAGACTCGGGCGGCGGCGGCTGACCCGATTCCCGCATGTCGCCCGAGAGCTGGCTTGGCGGCGTTGTATCGCCGCCGCCTTCCCGAGACAGCTCGGCCGGGAGCTCAGTGACTGGAGCGGTCCAGTCGAGACCGCCCTGCTGGGCTGGGCGCAATCGTTCGCGGGTGAGCGGCTCTGGGCGCTCGAGGACTGTCCCCACGTCAGCCGCGGCCTCGAGCGGCTTTTGCTGGTGGCGGGCGAGCCGCTCGTGCGCGGCACGTCCGACGCGCTCGACGCGCTCGCGATCGCCCGGGCGGCGCTGCGCGAGCCGCGCCTCGACCACCCGCGTGCCGGCGAGGAGCGCCTGCGCGAGCTCAAGCTGCTGCTCGATCACCGCGGCGACCTGCTCGCCGAGCGGCGGCGGGCCCAGCAGCGTCTGCGCTGGCACCTGCACGAGCTCGATCCCAGCCTCACGGTGCCGCCGGCAGCGCTCGACCGCGGCCTCTGGCTCGAGCGGCTCGGCCGCTGGCTGGCCCGCCGCCAGCAGACGACCCAGGTGCGGATCGCCCGTGAGCTCGTCACCCGCTGCCGCAGCCTCAGCCGCTCGATCGCCGAGCTTGAGGCTGAGCTGCAGGCGCGGGCAGAGACGCTCGC
>JBKPAM010000009.1:0-5929 GCA_046726435.1 Actinomycetota bacterium | reverse complement strand
GGCGACGACGATCTGATGGCCTCGCTCTTTACCGAGGACGCGAACTACCGATCCGCCCCGTTCCGTGAGCCGTTTCGCGGCCACGACGAGATCAAAGCCTACGCCTGTCGCAACGCCGCCACGCAGCGGGACAAACACGTCCGGATGGGCCGCCCCTTCATCGACGGCAGCCGCGTGGCGGTCGAGTGGTGGACGACAATGATCGACGACGGCGAAGCGGTGACGCTCCCCGGCTGCCTCCTCCTCCGCTTCGAGGCCGACGGCCGCTGCCGCGAGCTGCGCGAGTACTGGCATGTCGAACCCGGAACACACGACCCGTTCGCCGGCTGGGGTATGTAAAAGGGGCTCGCGCCCGGTCAGGCGAACCCACCGTTCCTCCCTCCGAGCGAGCACAGCGCGGGCCGTCAACATAGTCCGGCAAGGCAACCTCTTGCCGCGACGCAGGCCCGCCATCGATGGTGACGAAATGCGGCTCACCGCCGTCGCAATTTCGTTGTCCGTTTTGCAAAGAGACAACGCATCGCGGGTGCCGTCAGCCTGCTGCTGCGCGGTCGACGACGTCGGCGAGGCGCGCCTTCACCTCGGCCGCGACGGTCGCGAGTTCGTCGTTGTCGACGATCGAGAGCATGCGCTCGGGATCAACGGCGGCGATCTGCGTTTCGCCCGACCGTTGGTAGACGACGACGTTGCAGGGCAGCAGCACACCGAGCTCCGGCTCGGCACTCAGCGCCCGATGTGCGAGCGGCGGGTTGCAGGCACCGACGATCAGGTACGGCTCCTGCTCGACACCGAGCTTCTCGCGTAGCGTCTTCTGCACGTCGATCTCGCACAGGACGCCGAAGCCGTCGCTCGCCAGCTCGGCCCGGACGCGCTCGACGGCCGCCCCGAACGGCTTGTTCGTCGTGCGGCTCAGTGTGTAGCCGGTTGTAAGCATTCGCACTCCTCCTTCAGGTAGCGGTGGCGCGCCTTCGCAGCCTTCGCGCGGTGCGCCTCGGCCTCGGGCGGCTCGACGAAGTGCTCGTCGAGGTAGAGCTCGATTGCCTCCTCGCCCACGATGGCCGTCTCGCCGCCGACGAGAAGCGTCGGGATCCTGTCGCTGGCGGTCGCGGCGAGCAGCGCTGCTCGCGCCTCTCGCTCCACTGGGACCTGATGGATCATGTAGTCGACGCCGAGCTCGGTCAGGTGCTCGCGGACACGGCGCGAGGCGGGGCACCACTCGGTCTGGTAGAGCTCGAGCATCAGGCGCTCACTTCTGCGACGAGCTGGCGGAGCGATTCGACCTGCGCTTGCAGGCTGCCGCAGACCGCCTCGCAGAGCGAGAGGACGCCCTGGTCGACGATCCGGTAGTAGGCGAAGTTGCCTTGCTTGCGGCGGGCGACAATCCCTGAGCGCTGCAGGACCCCGAGGTGCTTGGAGACGTTCTGCTGGGTGGTTCCGATCAGCTCGGTCAGCTCGAGCACGGTCGCCTCTCCTTCGCGCAGCCGGTCGAGCAGCTTGATCCGGGTCGGCTCGCTGAGCGCGCGGAAGCGCTCGGCGATCAGCTCGACCAGGTCATCCGGGAGCGGGTGCGTGACGGTCATCTGCGCCCATCCTGGTCGCGCGTGGCGCGCCTGCCATCCGCAGGCGCGCTGATCGTGGTGCGGACAACTACTCAGCTGCGTAGTTGTCCGCACCTGGTTCCGCGATGCCCCCGATGGCGCGCCGGCCCGACCCGGGCAGGCTTGGGGGCAGACGATGAGCCTCACCGCGACAGCCCGCTCGATCCCCGGCACGCTCCGGCAGGAGGTGGTCATCGACGGTCAGCACCGTTTGATCACCGACCAGCCCGAGCGGCTCGGTGGCGAGGGGAGCGGCCCGTCACCGCACGAGCTCTTCCCCGCCGCGCTTGCCGCCTGCGTCACCGTGACGCTCGTGCAGTACGGGCGCACGAAGGGCTGGGAGCTCGGCGACGTACGCGTCGCCGTCGACTACGACCATCACTCCACTCCGCGCAAGTTCGACGTCTCGGTCGAGCTCCGCGGCGATCTAACCGACGCCCAACTCGAGCGACTAGCCCGGGTCGCGCGCGCGTGCCCGCTTCGCCGGTCGATTGAAGGAGGGATCGTGTTCGCCGAAACGATCTCGCGCCCGCGCGAAGCCAATCGGGCGCTCGTCGAGGCAGGAGGCACATCGTGAGCAAGACGCAGATCGTCATTCTCGGCGGCGGCACCGGCGGCACGATGACCGCCAACCGGCTGCGCCGCCGCTTCGAGCAGGACGAGGCGGAGATCCACGTCGTCGATCGCGACGACCGGCACGTCTATCAGCCCGGCCTGCTCTTCGTCCCCTTCGGCCTCACACAGCTGGGAGAGATCGTGCGCCCGCGGCGTCGCCAGCTCCGCGGCGGGATCGTCTTCCACGAACACGAGGTCGACTCAGTCGTGCTCGAGCGGAACGAGGTCGTGCTCGACGACGGCAACGTGCTGCCCTACGACGTGCTCGTTGTCGCCAGCGGCGTCCGCCTGCAGCCCGAGGAGACCGAGGGGTTGAGCGGGCCGGGCTGGAACGAGCGCGTCTTCACCTTCTACAGCCCCGAGGGGGCCGAAGCACTGCGGGGCGCGCTCGAGCGCTTCGACGGCGGCCGCCTGGTCGTGAACCTTGTCGACATGCCGATCAAGTGCCCGGTCGCGCCGCTCGAGTTCGCCTTCCTGGCCGACTGGCACCTGCGCGAGCGCGGGATCCGCGACAAGGTCGAGCTCGTCTACGCGACGCCGCTCGACGGCGCCTTCACCAAGCCGATCGCCTCCGAGCAGCTTGCCGGCCTGCTCGCAGAGAAGGAGGTCGAGCTGGTGACCGAGTTCAACGCCGGCGAGATCGACGGGATCGGCGGCAAGCTCATCTCCTACGACGGGCGCGAGCTCGACTTCGACCTCCTCGTCACCGTCCCACTCCACGGCGGCGCCGCCTTCCTCGAGCGTTCACCCGGCCTCGGCGATGCGCTCGGCTTCGTCCCCACCGACAAGCGGACCCTGCAGACACCGGTCAAGTCGAACGTGTTCGCGCTCGGCGACGCCACCGACCTGCCGACCTCGAAGGCCGGCTCAGTCACCCACTTTGAGGCCGAGGTGCTGGCCGACAACATCGTCCGCTACCTCACCGACCACGACCTCCAAGCCGGCTACGACGGCCACGCCAACTGCTTCATCGAAACCGGCTTCCAGAAGGCGCTGCTGATCGATTTCAACTACGAGGTCGAGCCACTGCCCGGACACTTCCCGACCGCGTTCGGGCTGCCGTTGCTGCGCGAGTCGCGGCTCAACCACCTCGGCAAGCTTTTGTTCCAGTGGGTCTACTGGCACGCCTTGCTGCCCGGACGCGACATCGCTGGGATCGGGCCAGCGATGCCGAGGAGCGGGAAGAAGCGGACGCCTGTCCCCGCCTGAGAGGAGGACGAGATGACCATTACCCTGATCGCCGATGCCCCGGTCGACGTCGACGCCGAGGGCTTCATGACAAAGCCCGAGCAGTGGAACGAGCCGATCGCCGAGGCGATCGCACGCGGGAACGGCATCGCTGAGCTGACCGAGCGCCACTGGCTCGTGGTGCGCTTCATGCGCGAGCGTTACCTGGCGACCGGCAACGCTCCCTCGATCCGCTCGCTCGGCAAGGAGTCCGGCGTCCCCGTCAAGGAGCTCTACCAGCTCTTCCCCAAAGGCCCGGCCAAGCTCGCCGCCAAGATCGGCGGCATCCCCAAGCCCAAGGGCTGCATCTAAGGAAGGAAGTGCGCGATGACCGAGCTGCTCGAACAACCGAAGATCGAGACATCCCAGCCTAAGACGATCGAGAAGGTCGCGATCGTCGTCTCGAAGGGATCGCTCGAGGGCATCTATCCGGCGCTGATCATGGCCAACGGCGCCCGCATGGAGGGCATCGAGGCGGACCTCTTCTTCACCTTCTTCGGCCTGGACGCCATCCGCAAGGACCGCTTCGAGCACATCAAGGTCGCAACCGTCGGCAACCCCGGCATGCACATGCCCACCTGGCTCGGCGCACTGCCCGGCTTCTCGGCGTTCGCGACGTGGATGATGAAGCGGCAGATGGAGAAGATCGACATCCCGCCGATCCCGGAGTTCATCGAGCTCGTCCACGACTCCGGCGTCCACCTCTACGCCTGCAAGGCGAGCGTCGACATGTTCGGGCTGACGATGGAGGGCTTTGTCCCGCAGGTCGAGGACATCATCTCCGTCGGCGAATTCTACGAGAAAGCCGCCGGCGGCCAGATCATCTTCACGTGAGGAGGTGAGACAACGTGATGGACTGGAACGACGGTGGGCCTGGTTCTGGATGGTCCCCATGATGCTCCTCTGGATCCTCGTGCTCGGAGCCGTCGTCTACACGGCGGTTAGGCTGGCGAACCGCGACTCGCACCAGCATTAGCATCTTCTTCTTCCCGTGCAGACGCAGGACGAAGATCCCCGCAATCAGAGGGCGCTCCGATCCGTCGCGCCGCAGGAAGTCTGGAGGCTCCTACAGCGCGGCGACGCGCAACTACTCGACCTTCGGACCGAGATCGAGCGCCGTCGCTACGGCGCTCCGCCCGGCGCGATCTCGGTCTCACTCGCACGGCATGTCCTCAATCCCGACGGTGAGGGAACGATCTACCTCTGCCAACACGCCGTCCGATCGAAAGCAACGTTGCGAAACGGCGCAGCCGAGGTTGCCGGCGGCTTCGTCGCGTGGCAACGCGGCGGCCTGCCGATCGAGAAAGTCGATTGAAAGGCTGACGTAGCTGTCCACGAAATGAGGAAGGACGTGCGCGAATTCATCCACCGCCTTGAAGCCGCAGGTCTGGCTGTCGAACCCATGCCTGGCCACTACCGCGTCCTCAAGGAAGGAAAGCCGCTCCGGGAAGCCAACGGCATGCCCTTCATGTTGCCCTTCTCGCCCGACACAATCCGCTGGCCCAGGGCCGCGATTGTCGAACTGCGCAAGCTAGGCATCGGTGTTTAGGCGCTACGCGACTACTCCGTGACCACTCCTTGATCCAGTAGGCATCGAGCAGATCTCTGACGACGAACGGGTCCGACTCAACGGCGCCTCGTGCCTCTTTCAGACTGGACGCGTCGAAGACGATCAGGCGCCCCGAGCGATCCGCAAAGAGGGGGCCTCCCTGACATTGCTCCAATTCCAGCCCTGCCAGTGGCGAACGTGGCCCGCCCCCGCTGACGCGACTTGCTCGGGTTCGTCCTTCATGAAGTAGAGGTAGGCGAGCCCGTCACTAATGAGCGGGGGCGAACCAGCGTCGACGCCGCCGGTGCGAGGCGCGGTGATGAGGCGCGCTGTACTCCTCCTTGCGGTAGAGCATCGCCGCCAGCATCGCTGGGATCATCAGCATCATCTGCATCCCAAGGACGCCGCGTGCCGGGATCGCGTCGAACGCGTAGAGCACAAAGGCCGGCAGCAGGGGCAGGTTCATCGCCATGGCCATCTCACCGCCCCGCTCCCAGGTGTGGCCGCGGTAGCGCATCCAGAGCACCATTGGCACAGTCATGTTGAACGCCATCGCGAAGGCGGCCAGCCCGATGTGATCGCGCCAGGCTGCGTCGAAGCCGCTGCCAAAGAGCAGGACGTGAAGCTCGCGGAACGCAACGCCGAGCACGCACATGCCGAGCATCATCACGACCAGCATCTCCGCGAAGTGCCACAAAAAGCGACGTGAACGGCTGCCGAACCGGCTAGCGAGAGTTATCTCGACCTGCATCGACGTTGTCCCTCGGCGGGAAAGTCGATTCTGCCCTCGTAACATCCGTCGCGTATCGGCAATAGCCCGCACTTCGGTGGCGTAAAGGCCGCAAACATTTCCTTGGGGCGCGAGCTGAGGCGGGACGCTCGTGCGACCGAGCGCTGTGTAGCCAAGGCTGACAACGACGGATGGAGCCTTTATGGAGCC
>JBKPAM010000008.1:0-71665 GCA_046726435.1 Actinomycetota bacterium | reverse complement strand
GCTCCACTCCCCGACCACCGTCTCGCCGTCGAGCTTCGCGAGCGTCCAGCGAACCGGTCGCGCAAACCGGATCCCGCTGTCGTCCCAGCGCATCGACTTCGCGAACGACAGCCCGCGCACGATTGCGTCCAGAGCCCCGGGGACGACGTCTCGCAACTGCCTGCCCGGGCGCTCAACGCCGAGGAAGCCGTCGCGCTCGATCAGCTGTTCGACAGCGACGCCCTGCTTCTTCGCGAACCCCGCAGCCGCCCTGTCCCGTAGCTCGACCGGTGGGCCCTTGACCCACTCGTCCGGAGTGCGTTCGGGCACCTGGTGGAAGAGCAGCGCCAGGCGTCTCGGGCCGACAAACACCTGCTCGGGCACTACGCCCAGCTCGCGCTCGGCAAGCGCGGGCAGCTGGTGCTCGGCCTCCCGGCAGGCTCCGGCCGGAAGCTCCTCGCACCCGATCTCAAGCAGCAGCGACGCCATCTGCCTCCAGCTCCAGGTAGGCCCGCGCGACCTCGCGCGCGAGGTTGCGGATGCGACCGATGTAGGCGGCCCGCTCGGTGACCGACAGGACGCCGCGGGCGTCGAGAAGATTGAACGTGTGCGACGCCTTCAGCACCTGGTCGTAGGCGGGCAGCGGAAGGCGCCGCTCGAGCAGCAGCCGGCACTCTGC
This sequence comes from Actinomycetota bacterium, assembly GCA_046726435.1. Taxonomy (GTDB): domain Bacteria; phylum Actinomycetota; class Thermoleophilia; order Gaiellales; family Gaiellaceae; genus AC-32. The sequence continues at coordinate 71,007 of JBKPAM010000008.1, read as the reverse complement.
CTCGTGCTCGTCGAACCGCCGCGCGAGCACGCCCACGGGCGCGAGCTCGAAGTTGTACGTCGACCACTCCCGCTCGCTCTCGCGGTAGACGTCGCCCCAGGTCACCCCGGGAGCCCACTCCAGCTCCAGCGCGCTGCCCTTGTCCTGCAGGAACATCGCCAGCCGCTCGAGCCCGTAGGTGATCTCCGCCGGCACGACCTCGACATCGAAGCCGCCGAGTTGCTGAAAGTAGGTCCATTGCGTGATCTCCATGCCGTCGCACCACACCTCCCAGCCCAGGCCCCAGGCGCCGAGAGTGGGCTGCTCCCAGTCGTCCTCGACCAGCCGGATGTCGTGACGACGGAGGTCGATGCCGATCGCCTCCAGCGAGGTGAAGTACAGGTCGAGCACGTCCTCGGGTGCCGGCTTGATCACGACCTGGTACTGGAAGTAGTGCTGGAAGCGGTACGGGTTCTCCCCGTAGCGGCCGTCCTGCGGGCGCAGCACCGGCTCGACGTACGCGGTCTTCCAGGGCCTCGGGCCGAGGCTGCGGAGAAACGTCGCCGGATTCATCGTCCCGGCTGCCAGCTCGGTGTGGTACGGCTGCATGAGCACGCACCCGTAGTCGGCCCAGTACCCCTCGAGGGCTCGGATCGTATCCTGGAAGGTCGGCGTCGCCAAGCCGCTCATCCTAGGGAAGAAACACGGCGGCGCGATCGTCCTGATGGTGTCCTGTCCGTGGACACGCATGCCTCCGCGAGCGGGCCCGATATGGGCCCGCTCGCCCTTTTCGGGCCCCTCACATGCCTCAGGACGCGAGCGTTCGGAGCCGGAATCCGCCGTGGTACTCGTAGGAGCCGGTGATCACGTTCAGAGCCTCCCGCGCTCCGCGCGGCGTGAGCCCGGCGCCGCGAGCCTCGGCAAGCGGTCGGCTGAGGAGCCCCTCGATCCCGGTCACGCCCTCGCGCGAGAGCGGGAGCGCACCGTTGGCACAGTTGCCGCAGACCGCGCCGCCCGCGCGCGGCGAGTACCCCGCGAGCCCCGTCTCGGCACCACATTCGGCGCAGCTCGTGACGTGCGGCAGGTAGCCGGCGAGCCAGAGGAGCTTGAGCTGGAACGAGAGAGCGAGCGGGTCCGTCTGCGGCCGCCCCGGCCCGGGCTCGAGCTCGTCGAGGAGCTCGAGGAAGCGCGTCAGGGCCCGAAACGCCTGCTCGTTCGCCTCCTGCTCGGGAAAGAGTCGCAACATGGCCTCGGCGGCAACCAGGCCGATGGCGAGGCGATAGGGCTGCTCGCGCGCCGCCCGGTGCGACCGGATCAGGTCAACGCCGGTGACGGTCTGCAGCTCGCCGCTCCCCTGGTGGAGGAGCACCTCGACGTGGCTCAGCGGCTCCAGACGAGCGCCGAAGCGCGACTTCGTCTTCCGCACGCCCTTCGCCATGGCGCCCACACGGCCACGGTCGAGTGTGTAGAGGTGCAGCACGCGGTCTGCCTCGCCGAAGCGGAACGAGCGCAACACGACCGCCTCGGTGGTGTAGGAGCGGCCGGCCATGAGTGGTCAAGTGTAGAGCCGGGACAGGCCGGGAATCGGTGTCTCGGGTCCCCTTCCTTGCACCATGGCCACGATTCAGGTCTACACGACTCGCTGGTGCGCCTACTGCATTCGGGCGAAAACGCTGCTCGAGTCGCGCGGGCTCGAGTTCCAGGAGATCTCGCTCGACGAGGATCCCGACTTCCGCCGCCGTTTGCTCGAGCAGACCGGTGGCTGGACCGTGCCTCAGATCGTCATCGGCGGGCAGCCGATCGGCGGCTACACGGAGCTCTGGCAGCTCGATCGCAGCGGCGAGCTCGAGCGCCGCGCCGCTGCATAGAAAAAGAGAGAGCGGGACTAGCGCCCCGCCCTCGGATGGACCCCACTGTCCTCGACGCCGAAGCTATCGCCGCTCTGGTCCGGTCTGAAACGTCTATGCGTATGACTTGTAAATGACGCTTCTAGTGCTGACAGCCCGGGCAGTACCAGGTGCCGCGGCCAGCGGCGCGGATCTTCTCGATCGGCCGCCCGCACCTCTCGCACGGCTCCCCTTCGCGCCCGTAGACCTTGAACTCGTGCTGCATGGCTCCCGAGCCCCCGTCTGGAGTTCGGTAATCGCGTAGCGTGGCTCCTTGGCGGGCGATTCCCGCCCTGAGGGCCGCGCGGATGCCGCGGTGCAAGGCGCGAAGCTCGTCCTCGCTCAGCTCACCGGCGGGACGCCGGGGGTCGATCCGCGCGCGCCAGAGCGCTTCGTCGGCATAGATGTTCCCGACACCCGCCAGCCGGCGCTGATCGAGGATGGCGGCCTTGACCGGCGCTCGCCGCCCGCGGAGCGCTTCGGCGAGCCGCTTCGACGTGAATGCGCGGGCCAGCGGTTCCCCTCCGAGGCGCGCACGCAGGTAGGGCTCGGCCTCTTCCGGCCCCACCAGAAGCCACGTGCCGAACCTTCGGACATCGCGGTAGACGACATCCGATCCGTCGTCTAAACTGACAACGGCACGTAGGTGTGTGTCGGCTACCGGAGGCCGGCCGCCGTTGACGTGCAACAGGGTCCCCGTCATTCGGAGGTGAATCAGGAGAGCGCGACCGGATTCGAATCGAACAACCAAATACTTGCCGCGCCGATCGAGAGCGACGACGCGTTCCGTCTCCAGCTCGGCCGCCACCTCGGTGGGGTCGAATGGGCGCGTCAACCGCGAGTCGAGGATCTCGACGCGCTCGAAGCGACGGCCGACGAGCACGGGCTCGAGCCGGCGCCGGACGGTCTCGACCTCGGGCAACTCGGGCACGCCAGCCAGCCTAATCGGGCGAGGGTGGATCCTGTCTGCTCAGGGCAGTCGTGCGATGGCTAGCCGAGAACGTCGAGCACGACGGGCCGCGGGAGCGGTGGCTCGTCCGCAATGGTGTAAGCCGCCGCGAGCTGGTGGGCTGCATGATCGGCATCGGCGTCGGAGGCCGCGTGGATCTCCGCGAGCGGCTCGCCTGCCGCGACCCTGTCGCCGGGCTTGCGGAGGCAGACGATGCCGACCGAGTGGTCGATCGACTCGTCCTTCGTGCGGCGGCCAGCCCCGAGGTACAGGGCCGCCTGCCCCACGGCGACGGCACCAAGCGCGCTCACGTAGCCGTCCTGGTCGGAAGGTAGCTCGCGGACCACGGTCGCCTTCGGCAGCACGCCCTCGTCGGGGTCGCCGCCCTGGGCACGGATCCATCGCTCGTACGCCTCGAACGCTGAGCCGTCGGCGATCGCCTGGGTGACGCGGATGCGAGCCTCGTGCTCGTCAATGCCGAGGTCGGAGACCACAAGCAGCCTCGAGCTGGTGGCGAGCACGAGCTCGAGGAAGTCGGCTGGCCCCTCGCCCTTGACCGTGTCGATCGCCTCACGGATCTCCAGCGCGTTGCCAACCGCGTGCCCCAGAGGTTGGTCCATGTCGGTCAGCAAGCAAACGACCTCGCGCCCCACACGGGCACCGAGGTCGAGCATCGCCTGGGCCAGCGCGCGGGCGTCGTCGAGCGACTTCATGAACGCGCCGTCTCCGACCTTCGCGTCGATGACGATCGCGTCGGCCCCGCCGGCGATCTTCTTCGACATGATGCTCGCCGCGATCAGCGAGTAGTTGTCGACGGTCGCAGTGACGTCGCGAAGGGCGTAGAGCTTCTTGTCCGAGGGGACGAGATTCGCGCTTGCGCCGATGATGGCCATGCCCGCATCGCGCACCTGCTCGATGAACTCGTCGGTCGAGAGCTCGACGCGGAAGCCGGGAATCGACTCGAGCTTGTCGAGGGTTCCGCCCGTGTGCCCGAGCCCGCGGCCGCTCATCTTCGCGAAGGGGACACCGCATGCTGCGACGATTGGCCCGACGGCGATCGAGGTCTTGTCGCCGACACCTCCGGTCGAGTGCTTGTCGACCACCTTGCGGCCGAGTGCCGAGTGTAGGTCGACCGTCTCGCCGGTCGCGATCATCGCCTGCGTCAGCGCGTAGGTCTCTGGACTGCTCAGGCCACGGAAGAAGATCGCCATGCAAAGAGCGGCCAGCTGGTAGTCGGGGATCTCGTCGCGCGCGTAGCCGAGCATGAGCTCGTCCCACTCGTCGGGCGCGAGCTCGCCGCCGTCGCGCTTGCGCTCGATCAGCTCGGCGGGCCTGATCATCGTTCTGCCACGAAGACGGTCGTGCGCGTCCGCGAGCGAAACGCCTCATCGACGGAAGGCAGCGGTCGCGGCACGGCGTCGGAGAAGACGGTCGACTCGACGTATCGGTGGACTGCCGCCTCGTCCGGGAACACCAACGTCGCATCGACGTCCTTTCGCTCGACCCGCGCGAAGTGGCGGCGGATCGCCTCCTCCCCGTTCTCACGAGAAAACTCCCGCAGCGGGACCCCGAAGCCCACGAGCTGCCAGACGTCGGCCATATGTTGCGCGCCGATCGTCGTCGCAACGAGCGTTCCGCCGGCCCTCAGCACGCGGCGGAGCTCGGCGAGAGCGCTGTCGACGTCGGGTACGTGGTAGAGCATCCAGTTCGCCACGGCGCAGTCGAACTCCGCGTCCGCGAAGGGGAGATCCTGAACGTCGGCCACGCGCGCGTCCAGACCCCGCCGACCCGTCAGCTCCACCATTCGCGGCGAGAGATCCGTGGCGATCACCTCCGCCCCGGTCTCACGTGCAACGCGCTCTGCAAACTCGCCCATCCCACATCCGACCTCGAGAACACGTCCTGGGCGTGTCCCCACCACAGCCTCGAGCGCAACGTCGAAGGCGTCCGTGCCTTCGAGAAACCTGCGCTGCGAGTCGCGGCGCACCGCCAGCCCGCCCTCGGTCTCGTACTGCTTCCGGACGAGGTCAGGGTCGTTCAGGCGCATCATGCGGGCCCGAAGAGCCGCCCGACCAATGGACGAGTGGCCGCCACTAGGGCTCGACGATCGGCTCGCCGGGGATCCTGCGCCTTGGCGCCTTTCCCCCCAGCCAGGCGTTGACTGTGGCGCCGACGTCCGCGAACTCGCCTTCCTCGTGAATCCGGCCCGCAGCATTGCGGCCGTGTACGTACGCGAGCAGGAGCGCGTACTCACGCGAGTGGTCGGTCGAGGGCGTCGTCGGGTCGCAACCGTGGTCGGAGGTGAGGATCAGCAAATCCTGATCTCGCAGCGCGTCGAGCAGGTCTGGCAACCGGCGGTCGAAATCCTGCAGGCAGCGATGGAAGTTGACGGGGTCGTTGCGGTGGCCCCAGAGCATGTCCGTCTCGACGAGGTTCGTGAAGATGAGCCCCTCGTCGAGCTCCCGCAGCAGCATCTCGGTCTGCTGGATCCCTTCCACGTTCGACCTCGTCGGGCGCGACTCGTCGATATCGCATCCCGCGAAGATGTCGTTGATCTTCCCCACGGCGTGGACGGTCTTCCCGGCCTCCCGCACGAGCGTCAGGTAGTTCGGCCGGCGAGGCTCGAGCGAGAAGTCGTGCCGGTTCGGCGTCCGCTCGTAGTTGCCCGGCTCGCCGATGAAGGGTCGCGCGATCACCCGACCGACGGCGTGCTTCCCCGTCAGGATCTCCCGCGCGATGCGGCACCCCGCATAGAGCTCCTCGAGGGGGATCGTCTCCTCGTGCGCGGCAACCTGGAAGACCGAGTCGGCGGACGTGTAGACGATCCACTTTCCCGTGCGCTGGTGCTCCTCCCCCAGCTCCTGGATGATCTCCGTGCCGGAGGCCGGCTTGTTGCCGAGGACGCCCCGCCCCGTCCGGTGCATGAATGGGTCGATCACGTCGTGCGGGAAGCCCTGAGGGTAGGTGGGGAACGGCGTCGGCGTGACGACGCCCATCAGCTCCCAGTGCCCCGCCGTCGTGTCCTTGCCCTTCGAGCGCTCCAGCAGCCGCCCGGCGACCGCGGGCGCGCCGGGCTGCGGTCGGCAGCCCTCGAGCGGCTCGATGTTGCCGAGCCCGAGCGCCTCGAGGTTCGGCAGGTCAAGGCCGCCGACAGCCCGTGCGACGTTGCCAAGCGTGTCAGAGCCCTCGTCGCCGTACTCGTCGGCATCCGGGAGCGCTCCCGCGCCCACGGCATCCAGAACAATCACGCAGGCGCGCGGCACGCGGCTATTCTAGGTCGGCGATGGACGCCATCATCGGCATGCTCCTGCTGGTCGTCTTCGGCGCCTGCGTGATCGTCTTCGCGGCTGCGACGACCTGGCTGGTCGTGAAGATCAGCCCGACCAAGTAGCGCCTCGCTACACGGGCGAGAGCGGTAGGACGTCCTCGAGCGGGTGGTAGTCGAGGCCGTGGGCCTCGGCAACGGCCTCGTAGGTGACCTTCCCGTCGAGCACGTTGACGCCGCGGGAAAGCGCGGGATCGCGCGCGACCGCTTCTGCAAGGCCGTGGTCGGCGATCGCCTCCACATAGGGCAGCGTCACGTTCGTGAGCGCCTTCGTCGAGGTGATCGGCACGGCGCCCGGCATGTTCGCGACGCAGTAGTGCGTGACGCCGTCGACCACGTAGACCGGCTCGCTGTGCGTGGTGGGCCGCGAGGTCTCGGCGCAGCCGCCCTGGTCGATCGCGACGTCGCACAGAACGGCTCCGTCCTTCATCACGCCGAGCATCTCGCGGGTGATCAGCTTCGGAGCCACGGCGCCCGGGATCAGGACGGCCCCGATCACGACGTCTGCCTCGACGATCGACTCCTCGATCTGGAGCGCCGACGACATCACGAGGCTGACGCGTCCGGAGACGATCTCGTCCAGGTACCGCATCCGGTCGACCGAGCGCTCGAGGATCGTGACGTTCGCGCCGAGCCCGAGCGCGATCACGGCGGCGTTGTAGCCGACGATGCCTCCGCCGATCACAAGCACATGGCCCGGAGTCACGCCCGGGACTCCGCCGAGCAGCAATCCGCGCCCGCCGAGCGGCTTCTCCAGGAAGTAGGCGCCCGCCTGCGCGGCGAGCCGGCCGGCGATCTCGCTCATCGGGGCGAGCAGCGGTAAGGCGTGCTTGTCGGTCTCGACCGTCTCGTAGGCGACGCAGGCAGCCCCGCTCTCCACGAGCGCCCGCGTCAGCTCCTCGTTCGCGGCCAGGTGGAGGTACGTGAAGAGAACGAGCCCATCCCGTACGAGTCGGTACTCGGCCGGCAGCGGCTCCTTGACCTTGAGCAGGAGATCGGCGTCGCCCCAGACCTCCTCGGCGGACGCGAGCGAGGCCCCGACCGCGCGGTAGGCATCGTCCGGGAACGAGCTTCCGTCGCCGGCGCCGGCCTCGACGAGCACGTCGTGCCCGCCCTCCACGAGCTCGCGCGCCCCGGCGGGCGTGAGCGCGACGCGGTACTCGTCGGGCTTGATCTCCTTGACGACTCCAACCTTCATCGGGGCGAAAACCCTAGCTTTTCGCGCAGTTCCCTAGTGCGCGAGAACGTTGTAGATGAGCCGTCACGAACTCGGCGCGAAGCGTCACAGACACGTGCGCCATACCCCGATACGATCGCCTCGGGGAGGAGGCCGGGCGAACCGAACTACGGGGCGGTGACTGAGTCGGCGCGGCCGGTTGCGCCCGGCGGACGCCTCATCCTCCGCGGCTACGGCAGCCCTCGAAGCGGCGTGCCGACCGACCCGGTGAAACGCGAGGTCCGCGCGCACGGCTTCGAGCCGGAGCTCGAGCGCGAGATCGAGGCACCGGACGGAGACGGCTCGATCCTCGAGCTCGCCGTCCTCCGAGCCGCATCGCAGGGACTGGACTCCGTACGATCCAGCGCAATGGAGCTGCGCATCCGACCCCGGTCAGTTCGCGACCTGAGCCGGTGCGTGCGCATCCTCGAGTCGCTCCATCGCACCGACGGCTACCCGGTCTCCTGGCCGGAAGATCCTGCGAAATGGCTCTCCCCTTCCGGAACGCTTGCGGCCTGGGTCGCCGAGGTGGACGACCGGATCGCCGGGCACGTCGCTCTCCGGGGGGCGACTGCCGACGCCGGAGCAGGAGCCTGGTCGGCCGCGACTGGTCTGCCGCCCAACCGGCTCGCGTCGATCACGCGCCTGTTCGTCGCAGGCCGTGAACGCGGCGCCGGGATCGGCGGCGCGCTGCTCGAGGCGGCGAGCGTGGAGGCAGCCACCCGCGGGCTCCGGCCGGTGCTCGACGTCACCGACAAGGACCGGGACGCGATTCGGCTCTACGAACGACGCGGCTGGCGCCGCGTCCACAGTGAGCCCTGGGCCGTCGCACCCGAAACCTTGCTCCACTACTACATCGCGCCGCCCGCCAGGAGCTCGCGTGCGGCAAGTCCCGCCGCGTAGGCGGCCGCGAAGAAGTCGGGGTCCTCCTCGGAACCGCGCCCCATATGCGAGAGCGGAAGCCCCGCGCACGCCTCGCGCCAGCCCTCGCCCCCGGAGTCCGCGACGACCGCCTCGCCCCGAACGAGTGTGAGCACGGCCTCTGTGTGGTGCGAGAGCCCGCGGTGGCGCGCTCGGTCGTCCGCGCCCGAGACCCGTGCGGCCACGACGGGTACGCCTCCGAGCGCGAGCGCGGCGTTGGCTGCCTCGGCGGCGGCGACGCCGCCGTGGCCGAAGCGCGTGCCGGTGCCCACAATCCCGGGGCCGATGGCGCAGACGGCGACATCGTGACCCTCCCGCGCCCATCCGAGCGCAGAGGCCACGGAGACGCACTGGACGTCTCCGTCGAAGCACGGCGCGACCGCCGCACTCGTCGCCACGAGCCCGCGCTCCTCGAGCACCCGCACCGTGTCCGAGAGCGAGACGGGCAGGGCCCCACCGGCGAGCTGCACGTATGCCACGCGTAGGCCGGCGAGCCCTGCGCACACCGGCGCCACCTGGCTGTGCAGGGAGCAGCACAACACCGGCATGCCGGCGAGCCGACCCGCAGGCTCCGACGCTTCCTCCACGTGCAGGCGCGCGTGCTGGAGCGGCGTGTACGGCAGAAGCATCACGTGTGCGCCGTCCTCCGGCCCGAGCCCGAGGCCGCGTGTCAGGTTCGCGTACAGGACGTCGAAGCCGCCGGAACCGAGGTCGAGCTCCCGCGCCTGGACGTTCACCAGGACGTCGTCGTCGAGCGCCACCGGCCCGGTCAGCGACGGGTAGGCAACGCAGCCCACGCCGTCGACCTCCATCCGGACCAGGCCCTCGTGACGTTCTTCGATCGCCGTCACCCGCCCGCGGCGCAGGCTAAGCGGCATCTTCGACCTCGCCCGCAGCCTCGACCAGCGCCAGAGTCACGTCGACCATCTCGTGCAGGTCGGCCACGGCAATCCGCTCCTCGGGGGTGTGGATGTCGGTCATTCCGTTCGCGAGGTTGACGCATTGCAGGCCCCGCTCGTTGAAGACGTTCGCGTCGGCGCCGCCGCCGGAGAGGATGTACGACGGCTGCCGTCCGACACGCTCGAGCGCGGTTGCCGCAAGGCGGACCGGCAGGTCGTCGCGGCGGAAGCGGTAGCCGGGCGAGAGGCCCGAGACCTGCGTTTCGACCTCGCACTCCTCCAGGCTGGCCGCGAAAGTGACCGTGTCGACCATCTCGCGCACGAGGTCGGCGAGCTTCCGCTCGTCGTGGCTCCGCCCCTCGGCGGCGAAGCTGCACCATTCCGGAACCACGTTCCGCGCGGTTCCACCCTCGATCCGGCCGACGTTCGCCGAGGTCTCCTCGTCGAGGCGCCCGAGCCTGAGGTCGGCGATCGCGCGAGCGCCGGCCGCGATCGCCGAGCGGCCCTCCTCGGGGACCATCCCCGCATGCGCCGCCCGCCCGTGGAAGCGCACGTCGAGCTTCTGCTGGAAAGGAGCGCCGAGGATCACCTCACCGATCGGGCCGGCGTGGTCGTAGACATAGCCCTGCCGAGCCCGGAGGCGGGACTCGTCGAATGCCGTCGCGCCCAACAGGCCGACCTCCTCCTTGGGCGTGAACAGCAGCTCGACGCCCGAGTGCGGCCGGCCGTCCTCGACCAGTCGCGCCGCCGCTTCGAGCATCGCCGCCGCGGCGGACTTGTCGTCGGCGCCGAGGATGGTGCCGGCGCCGTTCCGCACCACCTCGTCCTCGCCCACGACCGGTTCGATAGTCGCCTGTGGCGGCACCGTGTCGAGATGGGCGCAGAAGAAGAGCGGCGTACCGCTACCGCCCGCCGGCCCCAACCGGCAGAAGATGTTGCCCATCGTCGAGCCGACCTTGGCGCCTGCGTCGTCCTCGTCGGCTTCGAGCCCGAGCGCCCGCAGGTAGTCGAGCACCCGGTCCGCGACGGCGCGCTCCTCCCCGGGCGGGCTCGGCAGCGCCGCGAGCTCGAGGAAGAGCGACAGGACATCCGGTGCCCAGCTCGGCTTGGCCACTAGGCGATCGTAATCGCGCGCGATAGATTGGATCGGTGAGCTCGTCGGAGCCCCTCGTGCAGAGCGTCCTCTTAGGAGAAGCCGTCGAGCACGCGCCGGTGGCGATCCTCGTTGCCGACGAGGAGATGCGCTACGTCGCCGCGAACGTGACCGCCTGCGAGCTCCTCGGCTACTCCCGCGAGGAGTTGCTGGCGCTGAAGCTGACGGACGTCGCGCGCTACCCGGAGGCCGAGGGCGAGTTCGAGGCGATGATCGCGACCGGAGAGCTCGCCGGCCGCACCACTGTCGTCTGCAAGGACGGAAGCAAGCGCAACCTCCGCCATCGCTCCAGCGAGACGAGCATCGCCGGAATCACCTACTACGTCTCCGTTCTCTGGCCTGATCCCTAGCCGGCAGCGGTGCTGACGGCCATGCCGGCCCGCTCCTGAGAACGGACAAACGCCGCGCCGACGAAATCCCGGAACAGCGGAGCCGGCCGCGTGGGCCGCGACTTGAACTCCGGATGGAACTGGCTCGCGACGAACCACGGGTGGTCGCGCAGCTCGACGATCTCCACCAGCCGCCCCTCCTGGAAGGTGCCTGAGACGACGAGGCCCGCCTCCACGAGCCGCGGGCGGAAGTGGTTGTTCACCTCGTAGCGGTGCCGGTGCCGCTCGTTGATCACGAGCTCGTTGTAGGCCGCCAGGGCGCGTGTTCCCTCCGCGAGCTCGACTGCCTGCGCGCCGAGGCGCATCGTCCCGCCGAGGTCTTCGATCTCCTTCTGCTCGGGAAGCAGGTCGATCACGGGGTACGGCGTCTCGGGATCCATCTCCGTCGAGTTGGCGCCCTCGAAGCCGACCACGTGCCGCGCGAACTCGGACACGGCGACGTGCATCCCGAGGCAGACGCCGAGGTAGGGGATCCCGCGCTCGCGGGCGACGCGGCACGCGAGGATCTTTCCCTCCCACCCGCGCGAGCCGAAGCCGCCGGGGACGAGCACGCCGTCGACCGACTCCAGCTCCGCCTGCGCCTCCTCGAGCGTCATGCCCTCGGCGTCGAACCAGCGCACGCGCACCGAGCAGCCGTGGTGGACGCCCGCGTGCTTCAGCGCTTCGTGCACGGAGAGGTAGGCGTCCCGGAGCTTGACGTACTTGCCGACGAGCGCGATCTCGACCTCCCCGGCGCGCTCGGCACGGATCCGCTCGGTCAGCTCGAGCCACTCGCCCAGGTCGGCCTCACCGCGAGGCAGGCCGAGCTTCTCGCACACGAGGTCGTCGAAGCCCTCCGCCTGCAGGGCCGAGGGCACGAGGTAGAGGTCGGAGACGTCGTGATTCGCGATCACGGCGCGCGCGTCGAGGTCGGCGAAGAGCGCGATCTTCTCGCGGATGTCATCGGAGATCGGGTCGCGCGAACGGGCGACCACGATGTCCGGGTGGACGCCGATACGGCGCAGCTCGTTGACCGAATGCTGGGTCGGCTTGGTCTTCAACTCGCCTGCGGTGTCGATGAACGGGACGAGCGTGACGTGCACGTAGCAGACGTTCTCGGGCCCCGCCTCGCGGCGGAACTGGCGGATCGCCTCGAGGAACGGCAGCGACTCGATGTCGCCGACGGTGCCGCCGATCTCGGTAACGGCGACATCGCAGTCGGTCGACTCTGTCGCGCTCCGGATCCGCTCCTTGATCTCGTTCGTAATGTGCGGGATGACCTGCACCGTCGAGCCCAGGTACTCGCCCTTCCGCTCCTTGCGGATCACCCGGTCCCAGATGGCTCCGGCGGTGTGGTTCGCCGTCCGCGAGAGGTTCTCGTCGATGAAGCGCTCGTAGTGGCCGACGTCGAGGTCGGTCTCGGCGCCGTCCTCGGTGACGAACACCTCGCCGTGCTGGAAGGGGCTCATCGTGCCGGGGTCGACGTTGATGTACGGGTCGAACTTCTGCACCTGCACCTTCAGCCCGCGCGCCTTCAGCAGGCGGCCGAGCGACGCCGCGGTGATGCCCTTGCCGAGAGACGAGACGACGCCGCCGGTCACGAAGACGTACTTCGGCGGCCGGCGCGCCATCAGACGCGCCCTAGGCGGTCGAGGTACGAGAGGCCCGGGGCCCGCTCGATCAGCGTCCCGAGGGAGCGCGTCTCGCCGACGGCGGTGAGCGCTGCGAGTGCTGCGATGGAGAGGATCTGGCCCCGGCCCGTGAGTTTGCCCACGGATCCATAACCTAGCACGGCGCCCAGCGCATTCGCCCCCGCGTCTCCGAGCATCGTCATCTCGCGAAGATCGTATGGAGCGAGCAGGACGGCGACCGGCAGGTAGCCCGCGGCCGGGCCGCGAACGACGGCTGCTCCGGCCGCGAAGGCCTTCAGCGCGCGACCTGGTCGTGTGTCGAGCTGGTTGAGCGCGTTGGCGCCAAGCGAGACGAGGGTCGCCCCGCGCAGGGAGCGCGTCGTGGCAAGGGCGACGACGGGGATGCCGACGGCTTTGGCGACGCCGGTCGTCGAACCTCTGCCGAAGTGCGCGCGGAAGCCGCGCTCCGGGCCGCTCCAGAGGTCGTCGGCCAGGCCCAGCAACGCGACGGCGGCGACGCCGACCCTCGTGCGCGCGGGGGCCCGGCCGCCGGCCAGCGCCACGAGCGCGCCGACAAGCGGCAGGCGCAGCCCGCGGTAGTTGAATGCGGTGGGCCCGCAGGCGAGCATTGCATCGAGCAGCTGGCGGCCCCGGTGGAGGAAACCCCGGAGATCTCGGTGGGTCGGGCGGTGGCGCAGCGACAACTCGTGCTCCCGGACGCCCAGGCCGGCGCGCACGGCGTCGATCGACATCCGCACCTCGCAGCCAAAGCCGGGTGCGAGCGGGAAGCAGGCCGACCGCGCGGCAGGTGAGAGGGCACGCTGACCCGAGAGCGGCTCTCGCGCGGTGAAGCCGCTACAGGCGCGGACGAGTGCACGGGCCGTGCGTTTCGCGACGCCGAAGCCGCCCCCCTTGCGCTCGGCGAACGCGGCGATCGCGAGGTCGGCTGCGCACTCGAGGAGCGGCGCCAGATCTCCGTCGAGGTCGGCGTCGCAGAGGAGCAGCCGTCCGGGCTGGGCCTCCCCCTCGGCCAGCGTCAGCGCCTGTCCCTTTCCGAGACGCGGCAGGCGGACGACCCGCGCGCCGCCCGCCTCTGCGGCGGCGGCCGTGGAGTCCCGCGAGCCGTCGTCCGCCACGAGGATCTCGGCATCCGGGAACGCGGCGCGGAGCGCCTCGACCGTCGCCCCGATTCGCGCCTCCTCGTCCCGGGCCGCGACCAGGACGGTGAGCGGCTCAGCCACCCGCCGGGGGCGTCGGCAGCGGCGGCAGCGCGCCGTCGGTCGCCGAGTGCTTCACCCCGTACTGGCCGGAGGGCTGCCCGGCGAGCAAGAGCACGAGCGCGAGCCGCCCGACGGGCGTGTCGATGTCGTCGACCGTCGAGAGGCCCGCCTGGCGGAAAATGGCGGTCGCCGAATCGGCGGCGTCGGTCTGCTCGACTCCGACCGCGGGAGCGGCGCTCGAGGCCAGGCCCGAGTAGAGCCCGAGCAGGAAGCGGCTCGTGCCGTCCTTTTGTGGCGGCACGGTGCGGATGATCACGACGCCGTCCGCGGGAGTCTTGGTCCCGCCGGTCCGCTCCTCGACGAGCGAGGTCAAGTCGGTGATCGAGTTCCACAGCGGGGTGTCGCCGCCGAACATCAGCTCCTGCCCGAGCGCCCGGCCGAGGCTCTCGAGATTGCTCCTGCCCGTCAGCCCGTCCGCTGCGGGCAGTGACGAGAGGCTGCCCTCGAGCTGGCGGATGTCGATCGGAACCTTCAGCGCACGGAGGCGCAACTGCTGCGCGCCGGCGTCGGTGAGGGCCCGGCTGACCGCAGAGCGAATGTCGCCTTTTACCGAGCCCACGAAGACGACGGCGATCTTCTTCCCGCGCAGGCGGCTGTGGACGAGCGCAGGGTACGTCTCGCTGATGAAGGTGCGCGCTGCCTGCTGGTCGCGGTCGCGGTCATTCGATTGCTGCGCGGCCTTGTCGAGCTGCTTCTGCAGGCGGGCGACCTCGCTTTCGAGCAGGCTGCGCTTCCCGCTGTCGACGAGCCCGCGGTCGGAGATGCCGACGCCGACGACGATCCCGATCACGAGTGCGAGGAAGACGGCCGCAAGCGAGGCGACGTGGTAACGGAGGTCGAACATTCAGAGCTCCGCCGCAGTCTGGCACAGGGCATGCAGCCGGTTGAGCGCGTTGCGTGGCAGGGAGCGGCGCAGCCCTACGAGGAAGGGGCCGGTGACCGTGAGCTCGGCGCGCGTGCGGCGCGGTCCGGAGTCGGCCAGCGTCAGCTCCGCGTCGAGGCGTTCGGCCGTCATGTACCAGGAGACGCGGACTGGCGGGTCGACCTCGCGGACCAGGAGCGTCGACTCCGACGCCGGTCGGCGCATGAGCGTGGGCCGCATGCTTCCGTGAAGTGACCACCGCGCTCCCGGCGCGAGGCCGCGCTTGTCGGGGTGGACGCCGGCCACGCCCGGCCACCAGTCGGAGAAGTGATGCGGCTCGGCGAGGAAGAGCCACACGTCGTCGAGCGGCGCGAGCAGCTCGCGGGTCTCGGTGTAGGTTGGCATGCGCGGCGCGAAGTGTTGCTGTTCCTTGACGCTTTCGTGACCATGCGTGCGCCTCTTCTCACTAGGATCGCATCGGGGAGGAGGTCAACGGGTTCCAGCGCAGGGACATGGCCGAAACGGCCATGTCCAGAGCGCGACGGGCCACGGGACCCGAGGCGGCGGACTTCAGGACGGACGCGCTTCGGTGCCGGCCGAGCACACGCAAGCGGCGGTGCTAGCCGATTCCGAGCAGGTCCTGAATCCGCTGGCTCAGCAGGCCGATGAAGTGGCGCAGGCCGGGCGAGGCGACGATCGCGACGACGACTGCGGCGAGGCCCGCCGCCGCAAGCAGGACGAACGGCCAGAGACCGACCTGGCGGCTCACGAGGCGCGAAACGCCCTTCGCGTCGATCAGAATCTCCCCCACCTTCAGCCGCGTGACGAAGGTCGACGACATCCCCGCGCGGTCGCGCTCGAGGAACTCGATCAGGTTGAAGTGCGTCCCGACGGCGACGATCAGCTCCGCGCCCTTCTCGAAGGCCAGCAAAAGAGCGATGTCCTCGCTGATCCCGGGCGCCGACACGGTCGAGTAGCGGAGCCCGAGGCGATCGAGACGGGCGGCGCCGGGCGCCGCTCCGTCGCGGTAGGCATGGACGACGAGTTCCGCACCGCAGCGGAGAGCCTCGTCCGAGACCGAGTCCATGTCGCCGACGATCACGTTCGGCTTCGATCCGGCCGCGAGCAGCGCGTCCGCTCCGCCGTCGACGCCGACCAGAACCGGCTTGAAGTCGCGCACGTACGGACGCACGATCGCGAGGTCGCGCTTGTAGCCGGGCCCTCGCGCGACGACCAGCGCGTGCCGTTCGCGGAACCGGGTCTCGAGCGGCGGAAAGTCGACCCCTTCCGCGAGCAGGCGCCCCTCGTCGCGGAGGTACTCCAGGGTGTTCTCGGCGAACCCCTCGAGCGCCTCGGTCACGCGCCCCTTCTGCTCGGCGAGCGCACGGCCGAGCTCGTCCGCGCCGAGCGTCCGGCCGTTCGCGACGCAGGTGCCGTTGCGGAAGATGCTCGAGCCCCGGACCGTGACGTCCTCGCCGTCGCTGAGCTCGTCGAACAGCGGAGCTCCCGGAGCGTCGATCAGCCGCACGCCTCCACGCGCGAGCAACAGCGGCCCGGGGTTGGGAAACCGGCCCGTCTGGGAGCGCG
Source organism: Actinomycetota bacterium (assembly GCA_046726435.1). GTDB lineage: Bacteria > Actinomycetota > Thermoleophilia > Gaiellales > Gaiellaceae > AC-32. The sequence continues at coordinate 54,951 of JBKPAM010000008.1, read as the reverse complement.
CCACGTTGACGACGACGCGCACGCCCGACTCGAGCAGCTCCTCGGCGGAGACGCGGTCGATGTCCTGGTGATCGATGATCGCGACGTCGTCAGGCCCGAGACGGCTGACGAGGTTCTTCGTCCGGCGCCCGAGCCTCGCTCGTCCGGTGAACTCGACGAAGCTCATTGCTGGTGCTGCTGCACGGCGGAGATGAACTCTTCGCCGCCCAGCATGCGCCGGAGCTCGGCGGTTCGCTCGTCGTCTCCGAGCTGCTCGATCGTCGTGTGCGTCGGGTCGCCCGGAACCTTCTCGACGCGGAAGTGCCGCTCGGCGAGTGACGCGATCTGCGGCAGGTGGGTGATGGTCAGAACCTGCGCGCGCTCGGCGAGGCGACGCAGGGTCTCGCCCACCGCATGCGCGGTCTGGCCCCCGATCCCCGCGTCGATCTCGTCGAAGACCATCGTCTCGCCGCCCCCGACCGCCGCGATCGCAAGGGCGATGCGGGAGAGCTCGCCGCCCGAGGCGGTGTCCGCGACCGGCGCGAACGGTAGGCCCGCATTCGGCCTGATCAGGAAGGCAGCCTCGTCAGTCCCCGTGGCACCCGGTTCGCGCTCTCGGAGCTCGACGCGAAACTCGCCTTCGCCGAGGCCGATCCCGCCCAGCTCTCCGGCGACCCCGGCGGCGAAGCTCTCCGCCGCGGAGTGGCGTACGGCGCGCAGCTCCGCGGCAAGGCTCGCGGCCCGTTCCTCGGCCTCGGCCAGCGCCTTGGCGGCGGCCGCAACCGGATCGGCGCCTCCCTCGAGCGCGGTGAGCTCGACACGGGCCTCGTCTGCCTGGCCGAGCAGCTCCTCGTAGCTGTCGCAGCGAAAACGCCGCTTTGCCTCGGCGATCGCGCCGAGCTCGGACTCGACTTGCTCGAGACGGTCCGGCTCGGCCTCCAGCGACGCGAGAAACCCGCGCAGCTCGGACGCCGTCTCCCGCAGGCGCAGCTCGAGGTCACGGAGCTCGTTGCCGGCGCGCTCCAGCTCCGGAGCGAGGCGCTCAAGCGGAGCGACCGCGCGCTCGGCCCTCGCGACGAGGTCCGACGCTCCGTCGCCGTCCTCGGGGGAAAGCGCTTCGGCGGCCGTGGACGCACCTTCTGCCAGCTCGGTCACGTGCCGCAACCGCTCGCGCTCGGCGCGGAGGTCTTCCTCGGTGTCCTGAGTCAGCCCGTCCATGCCCTCCACGAGCGCCCGCAGCTCGGCGACTCGCGCTTCGGCGGCGGCCGCGTTCTGGGTGAGGTCCTCGTGGCGACGCCGTGCGGCGCTGAGATCGCGCCACGCGCGTCGCAGCTCGGCCCGCCGCCGCTGCTGCCGGTCGCCGGCGAAGGCATCGAGGACGTCGAGCTGGTACGACGCACGCGCAAGGCGTCGTTGCTCGAACTGGCCGGACATGGCGATCAGCCGCTCCGCCGCAGCAGCGACGTCCTCGCGGGCGGCGCTGCGTCCCCAGGCGTAGGCGCGGGTTCGTCCGTCCGGGAACACGCGCCGGGCGAGCACCAGGCCGTCTTCGTCCTCCGGCCGGAGCTCTGACAGCGCGGCGAGCTCGTCGTCGTCGAAGAACCCGATCGGCGGGTCGAGCTCCGCCTCGACGTACGCGTCGTCGCCGTCGGGCCCCACGAGCGCGGCGTCTCCTCGCGCGCCCAGCAGGAGCCCAATCGCCTGGGCGAGAATCGTCTTGCCGGCGCCGGTTTCGCCCGTGATCGCGTTCAGTCCAGGCGCGAGAACAAGCTCGGCTTCGCGGATCAGAACGAGGTTCTCGATACGAAGGCGCCGAAGCACGGTCTGGATGCTACGTCCGCGCGCGGCGTGCGGCGACCGGCGGAATCAGCCAGGTAGCCGCCGCGCCGGTTCTTGTTCACGCGCGCCCCTGGGTGGGTGGGGGCTAGGGACGGTACCGCCCCGGCGCGCACGCGTGTGTGACGGGTTCGTGCCGATCCTGTGACGATTGCTCCGCAGGCTGTGACGAACGCTCCGCAGGGTCCGAAGCCGGCCCGCCACGCGGGCACGGGTGGACGGCGTGTCTCAGCCCGAGGAGAACGTCCGGCGGTAGCGGCTGAAGAACGTGCTCTCTGGAAGCGTCGCGAGCAGGCTCCACTGATCCACGAAACGGGCCTCCACCTCGTCCCCCGGAGCCAGCTCGTGCACCGGCTGCCCGTCCGCCAGCACCGTTGCCCCGATGGTGCTCGTCCGGTTCGTAACCTTCAGCGCCCGCCCTCTCGGCACGACCAGCGGGCGTGCGTGCAGCGAATGCGGCGCGACGAACGTGATTGCCATTGCATCGAGCCCCCACACCATCACCGGCCCGCCGTTGGAGAGGTTGTAGGCGGTCGAGCCTGACGGCGTCGAGCAGATCAGCCCGTCACATGGCTGCACGCCGAGGTCCTCGTTCCCCACCGCCCAGCCGAGCTCGATCATCCGGCCGAGGGTGGAGCTCGTCACCACCACGTCGTTGACCGCGGGCCACCTGCCACCATCGGCGGCTGCCTCCAGCACCGGCAGCCGGACCACCTCGTACGCGCCCGAGAGCGCGCGGCCGAGGCCCTCCTCGAGCGAATCCGCCTCCATCGAGGCGAGGAAGCCCACGCGTCCGAGGTTGACGCCCAGCACCGGCACTGCCGTGCCGAGGAACCGGCGCAACGCCCGCAGCATCGTGCCGTCTCCGCCGAGGACGACCGCGAGATCCACGTTCTCGACTGCGCCGGCCGGCCCGTCGCCGTGCTTCGCCACCTCCTCGTCTGGCAGCACCAGCTCGATCCCACGCTCCTTCGCCAAGGTGCGCAGCCGCACGAGCGCGTCGCCGATCGTCTCCGGCCTCCCGTGCGTGATGACGGCGAGCCGCCGCACCTCAGTTCGTCGCGTGGTCGATCCAGTCGTCGAGGTCATCGGGAATCTCTGGCCGCTCTCGCTGCACCAGCTGGAGGAAGAACTCGCGGTTCCCCTTCGGGCCGGGCAGGCCGGAGTCTACGACCCCGGCCACCTCCCCTCCCCAGCCGGCGGCGGCCAGCGCCACGTCGCGCAGCACGCGGCGGTGCACCTCACGGTCGCGGACCACCCCGCGGCGCGTCTCGCCACGTTCCGCCTCGAACTGCGGCTTCACGAGCACGACCGCCTCCCAGCCGGGAGCGGCCAGCGCAAGCGCCGGCGGCAGCGCCTTGCGAACGCTCACGAACGACACGTCGCAGACGACCAGGCTCGGGGCAAACGGCAACTCCCGCACCGCGCGCACGTTCTGCCGCTCGAGGACGGTCACGCGAGGGTCCGCCCGGATGCGCGGGTGCAGCTGCCCGTAGCCGACGTCGAGGGCGATCACGCGCGAGGCGCCGCGCTGGAGCAGAACGTCCGTGAAGCCTCCAGTCGAGGCTCCGACGTCGAGGCAGTCGCGGCCGGCGGGATCGACGCCGAAGATGACGAGGGCGTGCGCGAGCTTCTCGCCGCCGCGCGAGACGTACGGCGGCGGCGCGATCACCGCGAGCTCGACCGATTCGTCGACCTGCTGACCGGCCTTCTCGTAGCCCGGCACGCGGCCGGCCAGCACGAGCGACTGTGCCTGGGCCCTGCTCTCCGCAAGCCCGCGCTCCACGAGGAGCACGTCGAGTCGCTTCCTCGGCACTAGTGCCCCTTCCAGTGATGGTGCCCAGGCTCTCGGTCACTAGCACCAAGCCAGAGTCCCCACTCGACCGCGGCGCAGGCTGGAAGCCTGCGCAAGGGCGAGGGAGGGCTCTGGCGCAGCGTGATAGCGGGCGAGAGACGGGCGTCCATTGCTGGGAGGGGCACTACTACACGGGCTCGTCGGCCAGCGAGAGCACCGCGTCCCAGGCGAGCTCCGACGCGACCACGCCGAGCGCGGTCGTGTCCAGGAGCGGGTCCTTCTCAATCCCGGCTGTCGAGACGGTGAAGAGGACGTCGCCGTCCTCGAGCGCGTGGAACGGCTGGATCGCGCGGGCCATCGAGGCGTGAACCTGGCGTCCGAGCGTCCGCAGCTGCCGCTGGTCGAGCCGCAGGTTCGTAGCCACGACGGTCAGCGTCGTGTTGCCCGGTGGCGGACGCACCGGCGTCCCGGCCGCGAGCCGCTCCTCGACCCCGGAGACCAGCTTGCGCCGCAAGCCCGCCGCACGGTCGTATTGGCCGCGAACGACGTTCCCGTCGCGGTCGACGATCGCGCCGACCGCGTTCACGACCGTGAAGACCGCGAGCTTCGTCTCGCCGACCTGGCGGAACGCCGCGCCCTGCCCGGCAGGCTCACCCTCGTCGTAGGCGAACAGCTTGCCGGCGGTCGCCGAGCGGCCCGCGCCGCGGCGCCCGATCGGGAAGCGACCGGGCCGCGCCTCCCTCAGCGCCGCTCTCCCGAGCTGCTTGTCCGGGTAGATGGCGTTGTCGCGCGGCCCCCAGTCGAAGACGATCGCGCCCGCGACGAGCGGGATGTCGAGCCAGCCGGTGCGGTACCCCCGCCGCGCCAGCAGCTCGGCCGCGACGCCGGCGGCAGCTTCAAGCCCGTACAGCGAGCCGCCGGCGAGGCAGATGGCGTGGACGAGGTCGTACGCGGCGCCGCTGACTCCCGGCGAGCCGCCGCGAACGTCAATCGACGACGCCGCCCCCTCGGGGAACGCGAACACGGTGCAACCCGTCGGCCCCTCGTCGTACTCGGCAACTCCGATCTCGAGGCCGGGAAAGTCGAAGCGCAGCTCCGTGCCGTCGAAGGACGTGCGCGGCACGAGCTGGGCCGAGTCGTTGCTGAGCCGCGGTTCAGGAGCCGTCAAGACGTGCGGGCGGCGAGTCCGGCGACGATCCCCGAGAGCACAGAGGTGTCGGCCGGGATCTCGGCCAGCCGCGCCTGTGCGCGATCTGCCGCCTCGTCGGCCAGCGCCCGCGCGCCCTCGGGGCCGTGCTCGAGCAGGTAGCCGTCCTCGTCCAGGATGTCGTCGACGATCTGGAACAGGAGCCCCACCTCGTCCGCGAAGGCCCGCCACGGCCGCTGCTCGGCCTCCGGCACCTCGGCCACCCATAGTCCGCACGCCACCGAGGCGGAGAAGAGACAGCCGGTCTTGAGCCGGTGCAGCGCGGCGAGGTCGTCGCCGCCGCCCATGATGTCGAGGTACTGGCCGCCGATCATGCCGAGCGTGGCCTGGACGAGCTCGCGCGCGACCGCGGGCGAGGTGTAGGAGAGGGCGAGCCGCAGCGCCTCGGCCAGCAGCGCGTCGCCGGCGAGAACCGCGACCGCCTCGCCGTACTCCGCCCACGTGCTCGCGCGGCCACGCCGCACCTTGTCGTCGTCCAGCGCGGGAAGGTCGTCGTGGACGAGCGAGAAGTTGTGCACGAGCTCGAGCGCCGCCGCGGCCGGAAGCGCCGCCTCGGGCTCGGCCCCCGCGGCCTCGGCCGTCGCCAGGCAGAGCACCGGCCGCACGCGCTTGCCGCCGCCCGCGAGGGCGTGGCGCATCGACTCTTCGAGCCCGCCGAGCTCGGGCGTCAGCGCCAGCTCGGCGAGATACGACTCCACGAGCGCCCGCAGCTCCTCATTTGTCGTCACGACTCCGCCTCCCGTTTCGCCTGCTGCAGCTGTGCCTCGACCTCCTTCGCAATCGCGGCCAGCTCGGTCAGGATCTCGATCGCCTCGTCGGGGTCCGTCGTCTGCTCAAGTCGCTCGCGCGTGCGCTCGAGCCTGTCGAGCAGCTCCTCCGCGCTCCTTAGCCGTTCCTCTGCGCTCAAGTGGGCGCCTCCTTCACGATCCGGCCCAAGGCATCGCTCGCGATGCCGCCTGGAGGCCGTGCCGGCTTTGCCGGTGCGGCCGTTCCAACGCCGGCCACAAGGCAACCCTCACGCTGGAGCCTCCTTCACGAGCCGGCCCAAGGCATCGCTCGCGATGCCGCCTGGAGGCCGTGCCGGCTTTGCCGGTGCGGCCGTTCCAACACCGGCCACAAAGCAACTCTCACGCGGGCGCCTCCTTCACAATCCGGCCGAGTATGCCGTTAACGAGCCTGCCCGCGTCCTCGGAGGAGTAGCGCTTCGCGAGCGAGACCGCCTCGTCGATGGCCACTTCGACGGGGACGGCGCCGCGGTCGAGCTCCAGGATCGCCATGCGCAGGATGTTGCGCTCGAGCGAGCCCAGCCGGTCGGCCGTCCACTCGTTCGCCGCCGCCGTGATCCGCGCGTCGAGCTCCTCGTGCCGCTCGATCACGCTCTCGGCGAGCTCGAGCGAGAACGGATCGATCTCGCCCTCGTACAGCGATGCGAGCTCCTGACCGGTCACGTCCCACTGGTAGAGCAGGAAGAGCGCGGTCCTGCGCGCAGCGCGGCGGCCGGCCACTAGGAAATCTCCTCGATCTCGACATCGACGCGCTCGACCTCGAGCCCGGAGACGCTGGCGACCGCGTCGGCCACACGCTCCTGCACCGAGCGCGCCAGCTCCGGCAAGGGCACGCCGTAGTCGGCGGCGAGCTCGAGCGAGACCGACGCGCGGCCGTCGCCGTGCGTCACCTCGACCCCGCGCTTGGGCCGGCGCACGCGTGTCCCCTCGACGCTCTGGGCCGCGCTCGCGACGAGCCGCGTGAGTGCTCCGGCGGTGACCGTGATCGACCCATTCGGGCCCCGGAAGACGAGCGGCTCGGTCAACCGACGATCGCCGGCAGCCGCGCCCCCGCCTCGGCCAGGTAGTCGGTCGAGTAGCGGCCGCTGCCGAACTCCTCGCTCCGCAGGATGTCGGTTGCGAGCTCGCGCGTGGTGGGCACGCCGTCGAGCTGGAGCTCGCCCAGGGCGCGAAGGGCGCGCTCGATCGCCTCCGGCCGCGTCTCGTCCCACACGATCAGCTTGCCGAGCAGCGAGTCGTAGTGGGGCGGTACCTCGGAGCCGTCCTCGACGTACGTGTCGAGCCGCACGCCGGGCCCGAGCGGCGGGCGGAAGCGCGTGATCCTTCCCGGTGAAGGCGCGAACTCGTTGCGCGGGTCTTCGGCGTTCAGCCGCACCTCGATCGCGTGTCCGCGCCGTTCGACGCGCCCGGTCCGCTTCAGCGCCCCGCCGGCGGCGATGCGCAGCTGCTCGCGCACGACGTCGATCCCGGTGACGAGCTCGGTCACGGGGTGCTCGACCTGCAGGCGCGCGTTCAGCTCGATGAAGTAGAAGGAGCGGTCGGGCCCGAGCAGGAATTCGAAGGTGCCGGCGTTCCGGTAACCGATCGCGCGGCACGCGCGCTCGGCAGCCGACTCCATCGCCTCGCGGGTCTCCCCGTCCAGCGCGGTCGAGGGCGACTCCTCGATCAGCTTCTGGTGGCGCCGCTGGACCGAGCACTCGCGCTCGCCGAGCGTGAGCACGCCGCCGTTGCCGTCGACAAGCACCTGGATCTCGACGTGGCGCGCCGGCGAGACGGCCTTCTCCAGGTAGAGGGTTCCGTCGCCGAACGCCGCCTCGGCCTCGAGCGAGGCGGTCGTGTAGGCGCGCTCGAGCTCCTCCGGCCCTTGAACCAGCCGCATGCCCTTGCCGCCGCCGCCGGCCGAGGCCTTGAGCAGTACCGGGTAGCCGACCTCGTCTGCGGCCTCGTGGGCCTCCTCGACGGTTGCCGCGCCTTCGCTGCCGGGAACGAGCGGGACGTCGGCCGCCCGCATCTCGGCCTTCGCCAGCACCTTGTCGCCCATCCGCGCCATCACGTCCGCGCTCGGGCCGACGAAGACGAGGTCGTTGTCCGCACACGCCTCGACGAAGGCCGGGTTCTCGGCCAGGAAGCCCCAGCCGGGGTGGACGGCCTCGCAGCCGGTGGTGGTCGCAGCCGCGATCAGCGACGGGATCTTGAGGTAGCTCTCGCTCGCCTGCGGGGGCCCCACGCAGACGGCGCGGTCGGCCAGGCGCACGTGGAGCGAGTCGCGATCGGCGGTCGAGTAGACGGCAACGGCCTCGACGTCGCTCTCGTGTAGCGCACGGATCACGCGGACCGCCACCTCGCCACGGTTTGCGACCAGGACCCGCTTGAACATCAGTGCCTCTTCCCGTGATGCTGCCGAGGCTCTCGGTCGCTAGCACCAAGCCAGAGTCCCCACTCGACCGCGGCGCAGGCTGGCAGCCTGCACAAGGGCGAGGGAGGGCTCTGGCGCAGCGTGATAGCGGGCGAGAGACCGGCGTGCATTGCTGGGAGGGGCACTACTAAACGGCGTCGAGCGGCGGGCCGACGGGCTCGAGCTCGAACAGCAGCTGCCCGAACTCGACCGGTTCCGCGTTGCCCACGTGGATGGCGCGAACGATGCCCGGCAAGTCCGCCTTGATCTCGTTCATCAGCTTCATCGCCTCGAGGACGCAGAGCGTCTGGCCCGGCGCGACGGTGTCGCCCTCCTCGACGTACGGCGGTGCCCCGGGCTGCGGCGCGCGGTAGAAGACGCCGACCATCGGCGCCTCGACGCGCACGAAGCCGTCGACCTCGGGCACGGGCAGCTCCGCAGCCGCTGCGGGCTCGCGCGCGCTCTCGTCCGCGCCGACGAGCGGGGCCTCGAGCGGCTCGGGTGTCCGCCGCACGGAGACGCGCATGCCGGCCTCCTCGATCGTCACCTCGCCCACGCCCGACTCCTGGACGATCCGGACGATCTCGCGGATCCGCTCCGCGCGGGCCTGGTCGACGCCGCCCGCCGCCAGGCTTTCCTCGCGGCTCGCCCGCCCGCGAATCGTCTTCAGCAGCGGCTCGGCCTCCTCGCCGAAGAGCGCGAGCAGCAGGAGCTCCTCCTCGCTCGAGGCCAGGCCCTTCGCCTCCTCGCGGAGCGAGTGGAGGTCGACGGGAGCCTCCTCGGCCGGCGCCCCGCCCGAGAGCGCGACCGCACGCTTGATCGCATCGTCGATCGGGCCGGGGGGGCTGCCGTAGCGTCCTTCGATCAGCAACCGCAGCTCGTCGACGACGGTCTGGTAGCGGCTCGCGGAGAGCACGTGCATCAGTGCCTGCGAGCCGAGGATCTGGCCGATCGGCGAGGCGATCGGTGGCCAGCCGACCTCCTCGCGGATCCTCGTCAGCTCGTCGAGCACCTCGTCGAGCCGGTCGCCGGCGGAGAGCGTGCGCAGCTGCGTGTCGAGCGACGCTACGAGCCCGGGCGGCACCAGGTGCTCGGCCGCGCGCACCGAGATCCGCGGCGCGAGCGGGGTCACGGGCTCATCGCCGATGTGCTCGTCCACGAGCTCCGACGCGCGCCAGAGCGGGTCGACGTCCACGCCGGTGTCGAGGCCGAGGCCGGAGAGCGCGGTCGAGAGGGCCTCGCCAGAGATCCGGTGCACGGTCAGCGCGACCGGGTAGACGGCGCACGCGACGAGGCAGGCGCCCGCCCGAGCCGCCTCGAGCCCGGCCGCCATCGCGTTTCCGCCCGCGCCCTGGCAGTAGAGGCCGACCGGGAGGCCGCTCGCCTCGGACAGCGTCCCGACCAGCTCCTGCGCCCGCTGCGGCTGGAGCGAGCTGGACGGATCGTGCAGCAACACGCGAGCGGCGCCCAGCTCGGGCAGCTTGCGCGCCTGCTCGACGAGCGCCTCGGTTTCGTTCGTGTAGCCGGAGCCGAAGACGAGGCCAGCGTCGAACTCCTTGCCGGCGGCCGTGATCGCCCGGCCCGCCTCGCGCAGGTTCTCCACGTCGTTGAGCGGGTCGTGGAGGCGGAAGACCTCGATCCCGCCTTCGGCGGCGGAGGCGACGAAGCGGCCGACGAACTCGCTCCCGACGGGGCGCGAGCCGACGAGGAAGCGCCCGCGGAGGGCCATCGCGAGCGGCGTCTTCGTCCGCTCGTTGAGCGCGCGGATCCGCTCCCAGGGGCTCTCCACTCCCCGCCGCACGGCCGTGTCGAAGACACCGCCGCCGGAGACCTCGAGGTACGCGAAGCCGGCTTCGTCGAGGATCTCCGCGAGCCGGAGCAGCGCGGCCGTCGGCATCCGGCCCGCCAGCGGCTCCTGGCCGAGCAGGCGGATCGTCGTGTCGACGAGCGCAGGCACGGCCGGAGCCTAGCGCCGCTCGCGAAAGTACGTCCTAGAGCGCGCTCGCACTTTGATGCGGCTCGCTCGGCCTGCGGCCGATCACGGGGGTAGAGATCCGGGCCGCGATCTCCGCGGAGCTCGAGGAGCCTTTCAAGCGTCGGGATATCGACGACCTCGTCGTAATCGACACCATCGCCAGGCGCTCGGTAGCCCAATTCGCCGCCTGACGCCTCACCGTCGACGGCGAGGAGTGGCTGGGCCGAGGCTACGCCCGTGAGATGTAGCGGCCCTCGCGCGGGTCGACCTTGATGCGGTCTCCCACGTTCACGAACAGCGGCACCTGCACCACCGCTCCCGTCTCGAGCTTCGCCGGCTTGGTCACGTTCGAGACCGTGTCGCCGCGCACGCCGGGCTCGGTCTCGGCCACCGCCAGCTCGACAGACGAGGGCAGCTGAACACCCGCCGGCCGGTCGTCGACCGACAGCACCTGCACCGTCGAGCTCGGCTCGAGATACGGCAGCGCGTTCTCCACGGCCGCGTGCGGGAGCGAGAACTGCTCGTACGTCCCGGTGTCCATGAACACGACGTCGTCGCCCGCGTCGTAGAGGTACTGCACCTCCTTGACCTCGGTGCGCACGCGCGTGAACTTCTCGCCCGCGCGGAACGTCTTGTCCACGACCGCGCCGGAGTCGAGGTTGCGGAGGCGCGAGCGCACGAACGCGCCGCCCTTGCCGGGCTTCACGTGCTGGAACTCGAGGATGCGCCACACCGAGCCCTCGAGCTGGATGTGCATGCCGTTCCGAAACTGGTTCGTGGAGACGGTCTCGGCCACGGCGCCCGACTCTAGCTGACCGTCACCAGGTCCTTCGTGAAGCTCGTGAGCACCTCCGGACCGCCGTCGGCGACGACGGTGAGATCCTCGATCCGGATGCCGCCGAGCCCCTCGAGGTAGACCCCCGGCTCCACCGTGACGACGTTGCCCGCGGCCAGCGTGTCCGTCGACTCGCGAGAGAGCCGCGGCGCCTCGTGGACCTCGAGGCCGACGCCGTGACCGAGGCCGTGACCGAACTGCTCGCCGAGCCCGGCGTCCTCGATCTCAACGCGCGCCGCGGTGTCGGCGTCGATCCCGGTCGCTCCCGTACGGACAGCCGCGAGGCCGGCGAGCTGGCCGTCGAGGCAGACGGCGTACGCGTTCTGCAGCTCGTCGGGGAGCGGCCCGGTGGCGAAGGTGCGGGTGCAGTCGGCACAGTAGCCGTCGACCATCGCGCCGGCGTCGATCACAACCGTCTCGCCGGCTTCGACCTCGCGGTCGGTCGGGCGCGCGTGCGGGCGGGCGCCGTTGGGGCCTGCGGCGACGATCGTCTCGAAGGCGGGCGCATGGGCGCCGAGCTCGTGGAAGAGCCCGTCGAGCCGATACGCGAGATCGCGTTCCGTGCGGCCGACGAAGGGCTCCTCGGCCAGGCGCGCGTACCCCTCGCTCGTGATCTCGGCGGCACGGCGGATCGCGTCGAGCTCCCCGTCGTCCTTGACCGCGCGCAGCGCTTCGACGAGGCCGCGGCGGGGGACAAGCTCGAGCCCCTCGCCGGCGCTCAGCGTCTCCCAGTTGGCGTATGAGACGGCGTCGGCCTCGAACCCGATCCGCCCCTCGAGCAGCTCGGCGAGCGACACGGCGAGCGAGCGTTTGGTCTCGGCGAACTCGACTCCCTCCACGGCGCGCGCGGCCTCGGCGTAGCGGAAGTCGCTGAACAGCCGGACACGGTCGGGCTCGACGAGCAGCGCCGCGTTCGAGCTCTGGAAGCCGACGAGGTAGCGCACGTTGACGCCGTGCGTGACGAGCAGGGGCTCTTCGAGGCTCTCGCGGAGGCTATCGATGCGCCTCATTTGCCTTGCTCCGCCAGGAACTCGAGCGCCTCGCGGTAGCCGTCGGGCCCCTTCCCGACGATCCTCGTCACCGCGACGTCGGCAATCACCGAGTGCCGGCGCCACTCCTCGCGCTCGTCGACGTTCGAGAGGTGGACCTCCACAACCGGCACCGTAACCAGCTCGAGCGCGTCGTGGATCGCGTAGTTGAAGTGCGTCCACGCTCCGGGGTTGACGATCACGCCACCGGCCCACGCGTCGGCGTCGTGGCACCAGCCGACGTACTCGGCCTCGCTGTTGGTCTGGCGGCAGTCGACCTGGAGCTCGAGGTCGCGCCCCCATTCGTAGATACGGCTCTCGAGCTGGTTCAGGCTGAGCCCGCCGTACAGCGCGGGGTCGCGGCGCCCGAGGACGTCCAGGTTGACGCCGTTGAGCACGGCCACGCGCATGGCGGGGAGCCTACCCCGGTGTCAGACACACGAACAGGAGCGTCACGAACGTTCCACAAACCCCCTAACGAGCAGGCCTTTCCGCTTCGGTCGGTGTCAGACACGGAAACGGAAGTGCGACGCTCAGTCGGCGATCAGCTCGTCGAGGGCGGCTCGAACTTCCTTCTCGGGGAGCTCCACGCCGGTCAGCGGCTTCCCCGGCGCCTCGAGGAGGACGAGCCGCGGCGTGCGGTGGCGGGCCTTCTTGTCGCGCGCGAGCGCAGCCCACGCGGCGTCACGGTTCACCTGCACCGGGCGCGGCTGCAAGACCTCGTCGACAGCCGTGGTCTCGAGACCCGAAAGGCGCAGCGCGGCGAGCAGCCCGAGCGCCACCGCCTCGCCGTGGCTTGGCCGCCGGTCGTCGCCCGCCGCCTCGAGCGCGTGCGCAAAGGTATGCCCGAGGTTCAGCACCGCCCGCTCGCCGCGCTCGTGTGGGTCGCGCAGGCACACCGCCGCCTTGTACGCCGCGCACTTCCGAACGAGGCCCGGCGTGGGCAGCTCCCAGAGCGGCTCCCCCGCGAGCAGCCCGGTCTTGACGACCTCTGCCATCCCGGCACGGCGCTCGCCCTCCGGCAGCGTCTCCAGCAGCAGGGGGTCGATCACCGTGCTCACGGGCCAGTGGAAGGCGCCGACCAGGTTCTTGCCCTCCGGAAGGTTGACCGCCGTCTTGCCGCCGATCGCCGCGTCCACCTGGCCGACGAGCGTCGTCGGGACAGCGACCCAGTCGACCCCCCGCATGTACGTGGCCGCCGCGAACCCGGCGGCGTCCGTGGTGCAGCCGCCGCCGAGGGCGACGATCGTGCCCTCCCGGCCGAGCCGCAGCTCCCGCCACAACCGCTCGACCGCGCCGATGCTCTTCGCCTCCTCCCCACCTCGAAGGGCGTGCACCGGCGCCTCGAGCGGCGGTCGGTGGAGCCCGAGCAGCCGAGCGTCGCCGACGATCTCCACCTCCCCGTCGGGGACGAGCTCCGGCAGCCGCGCCAGTGAGCCCTCCTCGACCGTGATGCCCGCCGCCGCGAGGACGATTCCGTCGACGTCCGTCGCCACCGCGTCCGCGGCCTCCGCGTAGACCGGTTCCCGCCGGGCGAAGAGCTCGCGAAAGCGCTCCTCGTCGCGCGCCAGCGGCCGGGCACTCGCCCCCACCCGCATCCACGCCGTCCCCGGGTCGACCTCCACGAGCACGGTGAGCGCCTTCTTACGCAGTGTGCGCAGGATCGACTTGGCCTCGACCGCACCGCCGCCCAGCGCCAGCACTGCAGGCCGATCGTTGAGCAGGGCGGACAGCGTCGCCTCCCGCTCGAGCACGCGGAACTCCGCCTCGCCCCGCTGCTCGAACAGCTCCGGGATCGTCGCCTGCACCGACCGCTCGATCTCGCGGTCGAGGTCGACGAACCGGCGCCCGAGCACGTGCGCCGCCAACCGGCCGAGCGTCGTCTTGCCGGCGCCCATGAAGCCGATCAGCGCAACGTGCCGGTCTAGCGCATGCGCCACGGAATCCGCTCCACGTACTCGCGCCAGGCCGTGACGAAATCTCCGAGCGCGTCGCCGCCGAACTTCTCGCGTGCCGCCCGCGCCAGCTCGAAGGCGACCGACGCCTCGGCGACGACCGCCAAGGCCTCGACGGCCGCGACGTCGCTGCGCTCGACCAGCGCCTCGCCGGCCTCGCCCGTCTCGAGGTCGACCGAGCGGAGCGGCCGCATCAGCGTCGGCAGCGGCTTCATCGCTGCTCGTGCGACCAGCGGCTCGCCGTTCGAGACCCCGCCCTCGATCCCGCCGGCGAGGTTCGTCTCGCGGTAGAGCGTCCCGTCCGCCTCCGCCATGATCTCGTCGTGCGCCTCCGAGCCGCGCCGGTCCGCCAGCTCGAAGCCCGCGCCGATCTCGACGCCCTTCACCGCCTGGATCCCCATCAGCGCCGCCGCGAGCCGCGCGTCGAGCCGCTCGTCCTTCGAGGCGTACGAGCCGAGCCCGGGCGGGACACCTCGCGCGACCACCTCGACGACCCCGCCAACCGTGTCGCGCTCTGCCCTTGCCTCGTCGATGCGCCGCTCCAGCTCCTTGGTGACGACGCGCCCCGTGACCTCGATCTCGATCTCCGCCAGCAGCCCCTTCGCCACCGCGCCCGCAGCCACCGCCACGGCGGTCTGCCGCGCGCTTGCGCGCTCGAGGGCGTCGCGTGCATCCGCGAGGCCGTGCTTCAGCGTCCCCGCAAGGTCGGCGTGCCCGGGCCGGGGCAGCGTCACGGGCTTCGCGCCCTTCCCGGCCGGCTTCCCTTCCGGTGGCCACGGGCTCATCCCCCACGCCCAGTTCTCGTGGTCGCGATTACGGACGACGAGCGCGAGCGGCGTGCCGAGCGTCCGCCCGTGCCGCAGGCCGGCGAGCACCTCGACCGTGTCCTGCTCGAGCTTCTGCCTCGGGCTACGGCCGTAGCCCTGCTGACGCCGGGCGAGGTCGGCGTCGATGGCGCCTCGGTCGAGCAAAAGACCCGCGGGCAGCCCGCCGAGAATCGCGACGAGTGCCGGCCCATGCGACTCGCCGGCGGTCGTCAGCATCAGCGTCACAGTTCCAAGGCGCCGCTTGCGGTGCCGCTGTCAGGAGGCGTGGCTTTGCCGCGCCTCCGTCTGAAATGACCGGTCGGAGCTGTCGGGTTCAAGTCAAACCGCTCCTAAGCCTAGGGCGCGCCGCATCTCCTCAACAGGCGCCGGGAGCCCCGTCCAGAGCTCGAACGAGGCCGCGCCCTGCCGCACGAGCGCCTCGAGCCCGTCGACCACGAGCCTGCAGCGCGCCGCGCGAGCCGCGGCCACGAGCGCGGTGGGCCGCCCGTCCGAGCGGTACGCCAGGTCGACGACCGCCTGCTCCGCACGCGGCACGACGAGCAGCTCGTCCCACACCGGCGTCGCGTTCACGACCAGTTCGCAGCCGGCCGCGTCGGGGGGCCAGTCCCCGCTCCGCGAGAAGACACGCACCTCCCCCGCGAGGGCCGGCAGCAACGCCTTCGCGGCTCCACCGGCCCCGATCAGACACGTGCGCTCGGCCTCGATCCCGGCGACGATCTCCTTGTCCGTGTTGAGCCCGACCACGCGCCCGCCGCGCAGCACGAGCGTGTTCACCGACTCCCCCTCCGCCTCGTCGCAGAGCGCGACGACCGCCTGCTTGTGCGGAATCGTCACGTTCGCTCCCGCGTAGCCGTCGGCGTCGAGGCCGCTCACCGCGTCCGCCAGCCCCGCCGGCTCGACCTCGAGCGCCGTGTACTCCCAGTCCAGACCGCGCGCCGCGAAGGCGGCGTTTTGCATCCGCGGCGACAGCGACTCCGCCACCGGCAGGCCGAGCAGCGCGACGCGCGTCATCGGTAGCCGTGGGCGGCCTTGTAGCGCTCGAATGCGGCGAAGCTCGAGGTGAAGAAGTGGTGCTTCTTGTCCGGCTTGCGCACGAAGTAGAGGTAGTCCACCTTCGCCGGGTGCGCGGCGGCCTGCAGCGAGGCCAGGCCCGGGCTGGCGATCGGGGTCGGCGGCAGGCCGGTGTGCTTGCCGGTGTTGTACGGCGTCGGGTTGTCGAGCTGCGACTGGTGGATCGACTCGGTGGGCGGGATGTCGAGCCCGTAGCGCAGTGTGGCGTCGATGCCGAGCGCCATCCGCTCGTGGAGGCGGTTGTAGATCACGGCGGACACGAGCCGGCGTTCCTCCGGCGCGGCCGCCTCCTTCTCGATCATCGAGGCGATGGTGAGGACGTCGTACGGCGTCAGGTTCTTCGAGCGGGCATACCGGAGGTCGAGCTTCGCCCAGTTGCGCTTGAAGGCCTGGAGCTGCGCGTCCACGAGCTGTGCCGAGGTCGTGCGCGGCGTGAAGTCGTAGGTCGCCGGGAAGAGGAAGCCTTCCAGCGGGAACCGGCGGGAGCCGAAGCCGGGCTGAGGCCTGGGCTTCACGCTCGCGGCGAGATAGGTGCTCGCCCGAAGCCTCACCTGCTTGCCGCGCTCGCGCCGGGCGATCCCCGCCACCGCCGTCACCCGCTCGGCCATCTTCCTCCGCGTGAACCCCTCGGGAAAGACGATCCGGAGCGGTTTCGGCGGGCCCGCCTGCGTCTTCGGCGGCGGCGGCGGCGCGGCCTTGTCGCTGCCGCGGACGCTCGCGAACGCGAACCAGGCGATCAGGATGCCGGCGACGAGCACCCCGACCGCGACCAGGCGCCGGCGGTAGACGACGGCCTTCGGCGGACGCCGGGGCGGCCGCGGCCGCGGCGGCGTCACTCCCGTGCGCTGCTCGACCACGCGAGGTAGCTGGAGAGGAGATGGGCCGCTGCGCGTGCGTCCTCGGGCGCATCGCCGGAGCCAGCGGTAGCCGCGAGCCCGGTGGTGAAGCGCTCGTCGTAGCTCTCGACCGGGACGTCGACCGCTGCGCGCAGCGCCTCGACGAAGGCGTCGGTCTCCTGAGCCTGGGCGCCGTGCTCACCGCGCAGGGTCAGCGGCAGCCCGACGACCACTCGCTCGGCGCCCTCTTCGCGGATCAGGGCCGCCAGCCGCTCGAGCCCGTTTTCGCTCGCCGCGCGCAAGACGACACCCAGCGGCCTGGCGATCGTGCCCGTGGGGTCGGAGACCGCGACACCTGTGCGCGCGGAGCCGTAGTCGACCGCAAGAATTTTCAAGCGAGAGCGCGCCGCAGCGCCTCCTCCGCCTTCGCGAGCGCGTCGTCGAGCTTCTCCGGGTTCCGGCCGCCTGCGCGGGCCATCGTTGCGCGGCCACCGCCGCCGCCGCCGACCTCGGCCGCCGCGGCGCGGATCACCGCGACCGCATCGAGGCGGCCCTCCAGCGAGCGGTCGAAGTTCGCGACCAGGTGGACCCGCCCGTCCTCGCTCGCGCCGAGCACGACCGCCGCCGGCGCGCGCTCCTGCTTGATCCGGTCGGACTCTGCGAGCAACACCTCGGCGTCCACCCCGGCCGCTTGGCCGACGAACACGTTCACGCCGCCGATCGCCTCCTCGCTGCGCGGCTCCACCCGCACCTCGACCTTCTCCACGCGCCGCGGGCCCTCGCGCCGCGCCCGTTCGAGCTCGGCTCGGAGCTCCTCCGCCTCCTTCGCGCGCCCGTGCAGCAGCGCGTACGCCTCGCCGGAGGTGACGGCCTCGATCCTTCGCGTGCCGGAGCCGACCGAGCTCTCGGAGGTGATCACGAACGGCCCGATCTCCGCGGTCGCCCGCACGTGCGTGCCGCCGCAGAGCTCGCGCGAGTAGCCCGCGATGTCGACCACGCGCACCTCGTCCCCGTACTTCTCTCCGAAGAGCATCATCGCGCCGAGCCGCCGCGCCTCCTCGATCGGGACGATGTACGCCCGCACCGGCAGGTTCTGGAAGACGGCCTCGTTCACGCGCCGCTCGATCTCGGCACGCTCCTCACCTGTCACGGCCTGCGGATGCGTGAAGTCGAAGCGGAGCTTGTCCGGCCGCACCGCCGAGCCCGCCTGGCGCGCGTGGTCACCGAGCACGTCCTGCAGCGCCTTGTGGAGCAGGTGCGTCGCGGTGTGGTTGGCCATCGTGGGGAACCGCACCTGCCAAGGCACGACCGCCCGAACGCGCATCCCCGCCTCGAAGCCCTCGCCCGCAAAGGTCAGCACCTGGTCGTCGTCGGGAAGCCGTGCCGCCGCTACGAGCTCCGCGCGGGCGCCGGTCTCCTCGTTCTCGATGAAGCCTGCGTCGGTGACCTGCCCACCGCCCTCCGGGTAGAAGGGCGACTGTTCGAGCTTCGCCTGGAAGCGGCCGTCGCCCAGGTCCTCGTAGGCGAGGATCGCCGTCAGCACCTCGGTCTTCTCGTAGCCGACGAACTCGCTCCGCGTGTCGCCCGAGACGCGCACCTCGACCTCCTGGACCGCCTTGCGGGAGCGTGTGCGCTGCTCCTCCATCCGCTGGCGGAAGCCGTCCTCGTCGACGGGGAGTCCGCGCTCGCGGGCGAGTTCCTGCGTCAGCTCGAGCGGGAAGCCGTACGTGTCGTGCAGGCGGAAGGCCTCCTCGCCGGAGATCTCGCCGTCGGCCGCGGCCTCCTCGAACAGCGTCAGGCCGCGCGCCAGCGTCTCGGAGAAGCGCTCCTCCTCCGCGGTGAGCACGCGTTCGATCTCATCGCGTTTCTCGCCGAGCTCCGGGTACGCCTCGTCCATCTGTCCGACCACGACCCGCGAGAGCCCCGCGAGAAACGGAGGCTCGAGGCCGATCCGGCCGGCCTGCTGGACCGCCCGCCGGATCACGCGCCGCATCACGTAGCCGCGACCCTCGTTCGACGGCGTCACGCCGTCCGCGGCGAGGAAGGTCATGCCGCGCCCGTGGTCGGCGAGGATCCGGTGCGCCTTCGTCGCCTGGACGCTCTCGCCGTACGCGACGCCCGACCGCTCCGCAATCCAGCCCATGATCGACTGGTACCCGTCCGTGTCGTAGACCGAGTCGACCTGCTGGAGTATCCGCGCCGCTCGCTCGAGGCCCATTCCGGTGTCGATGTTCTGCTTCGGCAGGGGCGTCAGCGAGCCGTCCGCGTGCAGCTCGAACTCCATGAAGACGAGGTTCCAGAACTCGAGGAAGCGCTCGCAATCGCAGCCGGGGGCGCACTCCGCGCGGCCGCAACCGACGTCTTTACCCCAGTCGTAGAACATCTCCGAGTCCGGGCCGCAGGGTCCCGGGCCGCCGACCGACCAGAAGTTGTCTGCGCGCGGCAGGCGCACGATCCGCTCGGGCGGCATGCCGATCTTCTCCCAGGCTCCGACCGCGACCTCGTCCTCGCCGAGCCCGAGCTCCGCATCGCCCGCGAACACCGTGACCCAGAGACGGTCCTTGTCGAGCTTCATCCGGTCGAACATGAACTCCCAGGCGAGCTCGACCGCGCCCTCCTTGAAGTACTGACCGAACGAGAAGTTGCCGAGCATCTCGAAGAAGGTCAGCGTCCTCGCGTTCAGGCCGACCTCGTCGATGTCCGGCGTGCGGAACACCTTCTGCACCGTCGTGAGCAGCGGCGCCGGCGGATCCTCGAAGCCGAGGAAGAAAGGCATCAGAGGCTGCATGCCCGCCGAGACCAGGAGCGTCGATCTGTCGTCGGCCCGCGGGAGCAGCGAGCCCGAGGGCCGGAACGTGTGGCCCTTGGATTCGAAGAACTCGCGGTAGCCCGCGCGTAGCTCGGCGGTCGTCTGCACGGCTGAGATTCTACGGGCGGTGGATTTCGTGACCCGCGTGCCCGAGTTGCTCGGGCAAGACCCGTCGGTTCGCCGCGTCGAGCTGGCGGGATCTCGCGCAGCAGGCACCGAGACGCCGCTCTCGGACTGGGACTTTGCGGTGCAGACCGACGACTTCACGGCGCTCGCGGAGGCACTGCCCGAGCTGGTGGCGCCGTTGGAGCCACTCGCGCAGCAGTGGGACCCGCTCGGCGACCGACCGACCTACATGCTGATGCTGCCCGGGCCGACCAAGATCGACCTCATCTTCCCCGGCGAGCCGATGCGCGAGCGGCCGCCCTGGCGGGTGAGCGCCGACACGCTGGTCGCGCTGGACGCGCACTTCTGGGATTGGATCCTCTGGCTCGCGGCGAAACGCGCCGGCGGCCCGGAGGAGCTCGTGCGCGACCAGCTGGCGAAGATGCACGACTTCCTGCTCGGGCCGCTCGGCGTCGTGGGCGAGCCCTCGACGATCGACGAGGCCGTCGGCGCCTACCTCTCCGCGTCGAGCGAGGCCGAGCAACGGCTCGGAGTCGTGGTGCCTCGTGCTCTACGCGAGGAGGTCCTGCCCGCTCTCAGCGACGGACACCGGCTCGACGCCGCCGGGACAAGCGTGTTCGTCCGCGGCTGGGGCGAGCCGGACGCTCGCCCCCTCCTCTACTGGCACGGGGTCGGCCTCGCCTCGCGGGGGAGCCTCGCCCTCGGCGAGGCAGGACCGCTCCTCGCGAGCCGCGGATTTCGGGTGCTCGCACTCGACGCGCCCGGCTTCGGGCAGTCGCCGGAGCTGCAGCCGCCCGCGTACCACCCTCACGCGCTGGCCGATCTCGTCCCGCCCCTGCTTGACGCCCTTTCGATCGAGCGCGCTGCGTTCGTCGGCTACTCGTGGGGCGGCGACGTCGGCTGCCACGTCGCGGCGCGCCACCCGGACCGCCTGACCGCGCTCGTCGTCCTCGACGCGGGCTACTGGGACCCGCCGTTCGACCCGCTCCTGCCGTACGAGGCGTACGTGGAACGAAACGAGGCCAAGGCGCGAGAGACGGCCGCCGTCACCGTCCCGCCGAGGGTCGTGGCAGCGATCGAGCACGGGACGGCTCTCGCGCTTCCCTCCACGACGTGGGCGCAGCTGGCCGCGAGCGGGCTGCCGGTGCTGCTGGTCGCTGGGACGTGGGCGGCGGAGGACGATCTGGCCCGTTTCACGAGCGCTGTCTCGCAGGTCGAGCTCCTCCGCCCGGAAGGAGTCGGGCACGACGTGCTCGCCGACGGCGGCCCGGACGTCGTCACGCAGGTGGCCGACTGGATCTGGGAGCAGACCGCCTAGGGGCCGCTCGCAGCGCGGCGCTGCGCTTCCTCGAGCTCGTCGCCTGCGATCTCGTCGCGGATCTTCTCGAGCGAGCGCCGGATCAACCGAGAAACGTGCATCTGGGAGATCCCGACCTGCTGGGCGATCTGCGACTGGGTCAGGCCCTCGAAGAACCGCAGGTGCAGGATCTTCCGCTCGCGCTCGTCCAGCACGCGGAAGCCCGGAGCGAGCACGGCCCGGTCCTCGGAGACCTCGTACTGGAGCTCCTCCGTGCCCAGCGACTCGAGCGGGTCGAGCTCGCCGTCCTCGTCATTGCTCGAGCCCGCCGAGAGCGAAAGCGAGCTGTAGGCGCGGCCGCTCTCGAGCGCCTCGAGCACCTCTTCCTCGCTCACCTCGGCCCCCTTTGCCAGCTCCGCGATCGTCGGCGAGCGGCCCAGCTGGACCGTGAGCTCCTCGATCAGCCGAGAGAGCTGGATGTTCAGCTCCTGGAGCCCGCGCGGGACGCGCACCGACCACCCGCGGTCGCGGAAGTGGCGCTTGATCTCGCCGATGATGTTCGGCGTCGCGTAGGTCGTAAGCTCGACACCGCGGTTGATGTCGAAGCGATCGATCGCCTTGATCAGGCCGATGGCTCCGATCTGGACGAGGTCCTCGAGCTGCTCGCCCCGGTACGAGTAGCGCCGGGCCAGCGAGCGCACGAGCGACATGTACTGCTCGATCAGCTGTTCGCGGGCAGCCAGGTCGCCCTGCTCGTGGTAGCGGTGGAGCAGGACCTTGTCGCTGTCGTGCGTCACGTGGCGCTCGCATGCTCGACGTCCTTGCGCAGCTCGAGCCAGCCGTCGCCGTCGAGCTCGTAGCCGTCGAGGACGGTGTCGAGGATCCGGCGCAGGGTGACGGCGTCGTCGGCTTCCCGTTCCAGCTCGGCGCGCAGGCCGGCGGACGAGAACCGTCCGACACGGGCGACGATCGCGCCCTCCTCGAGCACGAGCTCCACGGTCACCTCGCCGTCCTCGGAGGCGCGCTCGAGAACCGCCTCGAGCGCAGTCTCGAGGTCGTCGATGCTCTCGAAGGTCAGGTTGAGCCGCGCGGCGACGCCGCCCAGCACGAGATGCGCGACCTCGTGGAACGGCTCTTCGCGCGGAATCGTCAGCGTGATCTGGTCGCCGATCATTCGCCCGCCGATTCAAACGCGCGAGCCGCCTCGAAGGTTTCGGAGGCACTTGGCTGGATCGTGCCCGCCCCGACCACGGCATCGCCGTCGTAGAGCACCGCGGCCTGGCCGGGCGCCACGCCGTACGCGGGCTCGTCGAGCCGCAGGTGGAAACCGCTCTCGGTGGGCGTCACGTCGGCTGCCACGGCCGGCGAGCGGTAGCGCAGCTTCGCATGAGCCCTGGCGACGGGAGCGTGCAGCCGGCCGCGCGCCGTCACCTCGCCGGTGGCGAGCGCGGCTCGGGGCCCGACCACGACGGTGTTCGTGCGCGGCTCGCTTCGAAGCGCGTAGACCGGCTCGCCGGCCGCGACGCCGAGCCCTTTCCGCTGGCCCGGGGTGAAGCGCCAGTAGCCGGCGTGTCGGCCGAGCTCCTTACCGCTCTCGTCCACGACCGGCCCTTCGTGGGAGCCGAGCCCATGGCGCTCGAGGAAGTCGCGGTAGTTGCCGCCGGCGAGAAAGCAGGCCTCCTGGCTCTCGGCGCGGGAGGCCACTTCGAGCCCCGCGCGGGCGGCCTCGGCACGCGTCTCCTCCTTGGACTGCTCGCCGAGCGGGAACCAGAGGCGCTCCAGGAAGCGGAGGTCGAGACGCGCCAGCATGTACGACTGGTCCTTCCGCGCGTCCGCCGCCCGGGCCAGCAGGAGCCGCCCGTCGCGCTCGACGATTCGTGCGTAGTGGCCGGTGGCGAGCCTCGAGGCCCCGGCGCGCTCGGCGAACGCGAGCAGCTCGGCGAAGCGGAAGCTGCCGTTGCAGCGGATGCACGGGTTCGGCGTCAGGCCCTCGGCGTAGCCGCGCACGAACGGCTCGACCACCGCGCGGCGGAACTCCTCGCGCAGGTCGAGGGTCACGTGCGGGAGCCCGAGACGATGGCACGTCGCCCGCGCTGCGAGCACGGCCTCCGGCGAGCAGCAGGCCCGCTCGGCATCCGGACCGCGTGGGTCGAGCCAGAGGCGAAGGGTCACGCCGATCGCATCGGGCCCCGCGCGCAGGAGCGCGACCGCGCTGTCCACCCCGCCACTCATCGCCACGGCGACGCGCCCCTTCTTCGGCGCGGCTCCGAAGACGGGCCCGAGCGCGTTCGCGAGCGCATCGACCGCGAGCGCGTCACCGCCCACGGCAGCCGCCTCGAGCAGCGTCAGCCCGGCGAGCGGCCGCTCGAGCCCCTCGGCTTCCGCGCTGATGATCCGCCCGCCGTCGACCGCCAACCGAACGAGCACCCACCGGCCGTCGCGCGAGGAGTCGCCGACAACCTCGACCATGAGACCCAGGCTAGCGATCGCAAGGTCCCACCGTGACGGGGGCGTCTGCTCCGAGCGGCAAACCCGGGGTCAGATCTTGCATTGCCACATCGCTGCAACGAATTCGTGCCAATGCATCCACAAGGCGGATCAGCCCTCACTCGCCGGCGAGAGCGCGAGGAACTGGTCCACGTGGATGAGACCCAGGATCCACCTCGCAGGTGGCGGTACGACCTGCCGGCCCGGGTCCGAGAAGCGCCGAGGATCGCGCAACTCGATCGTCCTCCTGCGCGTCCTGATCCGGCAGCCGCCGGCTGCCAACACGTTGCGAACCCAGTCGCTCTCGGGGCCGTAGGTCAGCGCGAACACGTAGCGGCCGTCGTCGCGAAACACGTTCACAGGCGTCTCGTAGGCTCGGCCGGATCGACGGCCAACGTGGATCACGATCGCGAATCCCGGCATCCACCCGGCCACGTGGCGCGTGACGCGATTGGTCACACGGCGGTTGAAGTGGGCTACCTGCCTCGGTAACGGCATGCCCTGGGATAGACACCCCGCGCCGAACGCAAACGGGGGAACCGACTGGCGGTCCCCCCGTTCGTTCCAACCTGCCGATGCCTCGGGGCCCGTTGTGAACCTGGTCTAGCCAGGTGGGTGCCGCGCCTCCCGCGGCGCCGAAGCGCCCCGGCCGGACAACAGCTCCCTCTCACTTGGTGTTGGTTCTACAGAGAAGCCCCGAGCACGCACAGGCTCGAAACGCTCACTCTAGCGCGCGAAGACCCAGCGAACGCGCTGCACGCCGTCGACGCCGAGCTCCTCCGCGAGCTTCGGCGTGAGGTCGAATCTCCGGCCCGGGCGCACCGGCCTGCGGTCGATCACGCGGGTAAGGATCTCGGGGCTGTCCTTGTACGCGACGTAGACGAGGATCCCGCACGGGAGAACGGAGTCCCTCACCCCGACGGTGCCCGGCTGCAGCACGTAACCGCAGCGCGTTCGGCTCCCGTACCGTGGTTGCTCCGGGCCGGCGAGCGCCGAGTACCACCCGCCCGCTGCGGACACCGGCTGTGGGATGCGGGCGGTGGGCTGGCCGTTTCCTCGCGAGCTGAGCGCGAGCGCACCGATTCCCGCCAGCAGCGCGATCCCGGCGAGGGCGACCTGGCGCTGCGCGGCGGCGGCCGTCACCGAAGGACCTTCTGGAAGACGTGGATCCTCACCCGCCGCGTTCCTCGCGTTCCTCGGACCGGCCGAAAAGCTCCGCCACCTCCTGCTCGGCCGGGCTCGACTCATCGGCGGAGCGCCTGGGCAGCAGCCTCACGTGCCTCGGCGGAGGAGCGGGAGGGGGCGCTTCCACGGGCTCAGCTCGGCGGAAGAGCGAGCGCAGGCGCCGCTTGGGCGGCTCCTCGATCGGCTCCGCGACCGGCGGCTCCACCTCTGCGACCGGAAGCGGAGGCGGCTCCGGCTCCGGTTCGGGCTGCGGTTCAGGCTCCGGCTCCGGTTCGGGCTGCGGTTCAGGCTCCGGCTCCGGCTCCGCGACCGGGAGCGGAGGCGGCACCGGCTCAGGTTCTGGCTCCGGTTCGGGCTCAGGCTCCGGCTCCGGGAGCGGAGGCGGCTCCGGCTCAGGTTCGGGCTCAGGCTCAGGCTCCGGCTCCGCCACCGGGAGCGGAGGCGGCTCCGGCTCCGGTTCAGCCTCAGGCTCCGGCGTGGGCTCGGCCAAGGGCTCGGGCTCAGGTTCGGGCTCGGGCTCCTGCTCGACGCGCTCCTCCGGCGGCGCGACGACTGTCCGTTCCTCGGGGGGAGGCCAGAAGACGCGCTCCTCCTCGTCTTCCTCTTGAGGCTCCTCGCGCGGAGGGAGCACATACGAGACCGGTGCCGAGGCGATCCGGTTCGCCGTGTACTCGATGATCGCCACCAGCAGCCACGCGGCGGCGACTACGCCGACGATCACCAGGGGACGCAGGTCGGCGACGCCGGCGCCGACCGCAACCAGCACCAGGAAGATCGCCTCGAGCGCGAAGCGGAGACCGAACCGGCCCGGAAGCATGGACCGAGCCTAGCTGGCGTCCTGGTCTTCGCCTTCGCTTGCCATCTGCTCGCTCGTCCTCCTCGGCCGGCCGGTACTCGACGGAGTATGACTGCTGCCTGGGCGCGCAGTCAGTGGTCCCGCGGCAGAACCTGAATTCCGAGCTCGGCCAGGACCTCCGGCGCAATCGGCGTCGGCGCGCCGGTCAGCGGCTCGGAGCCGCTCGCGGTCTTCGGGAACGCAACCACCTCGCGGATGTTCTGCTCGCCGGCGAGCAGCGCGACGAATCGCTCCAGCCCCAACGCGAAGCCGCCGTGCGGCGGTGCCCCCATCCGCAGCACTTCGAGCAGGAAGCCAAACCGTTCGTTCCCCTCTTCCTCGGTGATGCCCATCGCGGCGAAGACGCGGCGCTGGATCTGTGGATCGTGGATTCGGATCGAGCCCGAGCCGAGCTCCCACCCGTTCCACACGAGGTCGTACGCCTGGCTCAACGCGCGGCCCGGGTCGGACTCGATGAGGTCCTCGTCGCCGGGCCGCACGCCCGTGAACGGATGGTGGCTGAAGGTCCAGCGCCCGCGGTCCTCGTCCCACTCGAAGAGCGGGAAGTCGGTGATCCAGAGGAACTCGTCGCGGGTCTCATCGATCAGGCCGAGCTCCCGGCCGAGGTGGTTGCGCACCGCAGAGAGCACCCGGGCGACCGTGCCCGGCTCGTCCGCGCCGAAGAGCACCGTCGCCGCAGGCTCGTCCGGCCGCACGGCCTCGATCACCTCGGCGGAGAGGAACTTGGCGATCGGCGAACGCACCTCGCCCTCTTCGTCGAAGACCAGGTACGCGAGCCCCTTCCCGCCCCAGTCCTTCGCCAGCTGCTCGAGCGAGGCGAGCTCGGTGCGGGAGAGCTCCTGCGGCACGGTGAGGTACTGGACGCTCGGCGCCTGCGCGAAGACCTTGAAGTCGGAGTCGCGCGTCTGCTCGGTCAGGTCGTGCAGCTCGAGCCCGAAGCGCAGGTCGGGCTTGTCTGATCCGAAGCGCGCCATGGCCTCGTGCCAGGTGAGCCGCAGGAACGGGCGCGGCGGCGATTCGCGCCCGAGCGCCTCGAACGAGGCGACCACCGCGCCCTCGAGTGTGTCCCACACCTCTTCCCGCGTCGGAAACGAGAGCTCGAGGTCGAGCTGGCGGAACTCGAACTGGCGATCGGCCCGGAGATCCTCGTCCCGGAAGCAGATCGCGATCTGGTAGTAGCGGCCGAATCCGGCCACCATCAGGATCTGCTTGAAGATCTGGGGTGACTGCGGAAGCGCGAAGAACCGGCCCGGCTGGAGCCGCACGGGGACGAGGAAGTCGCGTGCGCCCTCTGGCGTGGCCGCCGTCAGGTTCGGCGTCCACACGTCGACGAACCCCTGCTCGTCCATGAAGCGGCGAATCGCCGCGACGACGGTTGCCGAGAGGCGCAGGTTGCGCTGCATCCGCCCGCGCCGCAGGTCGAGGTAGCGGTACCGCAGTCGCGTGCCCTCTTCGACGTTCTCCTCGTCCAGCTGGAAGGGGAGCGGCTCGGAGCGGGAGACGATCTCGAGCTCGTCGACCTGGAGCTCGACCTCGCCGGTGGGGAGGTTCGGGTTGACCGCCTCGGGCGCGCGGGCTGCGACCTCGCCCTCGGCGCGGAGGACGAACTCGTTGCGGACGTCGTGGGCGACCTCCGCGGCTGCAGGCGCACGCTCGGGGTTGATCACGAGTTGTGCGAGTCCACTTTCGTCGCGCAAGTCGATGAAGACGAGCCCGCCGTGGTCGCGACGTCGCGCGGCCCAGCCGGCGAGCGCGAGCCGCTGTCCGACGTGTTCGGGGCGGAGCTCGCCCGCCTTCAGGTCGCGCCACCTCACCTGAGCCGCTCCGCGAGCTCGGCGGTAGGTACGTCTTCGTCCCGCTCGCCGGGCCTGCGCACCGTCGAGCGCTCGGGCCCCCACTCCACGATCGCCTTCGCGCCGAGCCGGCCCGCCTGGGTGAGCTGACCTTTGAGAGAGCGGCCGCCGTAGTCGATGTCGGCGCGCAGCCCGCGCCGGCGCAGCTCCTGGACGAGCGGCAGGACGCGCGGCTTGTCGTCTCCGTCCTGGAGCGCGACGAAGACGTCGATCGCCGCAGGCTCGGCCTCGGTCCCCGCGGCCTCCAGCGAGAGCAGCAGCCGTTCGATTCCGGCCCCGAACCCGATCGCAGGCGTCGGCTTGCCGCCGATCTCCTCGATCAGCCCGTCGTAGCGCCCGCCGCCGCAGATCGAGCTCTGGGCGCCGATCGCGTCGTCGACGAACTCGAACGCCGTGCGCGTGTAGTAGTCGAGCCCGCGTACAAGCGTCGGCTCGAGCTCGAACTCGACCCCGTAATTCTCCAGGTGCGCCTTGACGGACTCGAAGTGCGCGCGGCACTCGTCGCAGAGCGAGTCCCCGATCTTCGGGGCCTTGGCCAGTGCCTCCCGAACGCGCTCGCTCTTCACGTCGAACACGCGCAGCGGGCTGGTCGCGCGCTTATGGCGGGCTTCGTCGTCGAGAACGTCCTCGTGCTCGTCGAGCCATGCCGTCAGTCGCTCGAGGTACTTCGGGCGGCACTTCTCGTCGCCGATCGAGTTGAGCTGGAGCTGGTAGTTCGTCACGCCGAGGCGCGCGAGCAGCTCGTCGTAGAGCTGAATGATCTCGGCGTCGACCGCCGGGTCGTCCGATCCGATCGCCTCGACGGAGAGCTGCCAGAACTCGCGGTAGCGGCCGCGCTGTGGCGCGGCGTAGCGGTAGAAGGTCCCGAGGGTGTAGAGCTTGACGGGCTGCGCCTCGCGGTGGAGGCCGTGCTCGAGGTACGCACGCGCGATCGGTGCCGTGGCCTCGGGCCGAAGCGTGAGGGAGCGGCCGCCCTTGTCCTCGAAGGTGTACATCTCCTTGTGCACAACATCGGATCCCTCCCCCGACGTGCGCTCGAACAGCGCCGTGTCCTCGAAGGTCGGCGTCTGGATCGGGCGGTAGCCGTAGAGCGAGCAGAGGCGCTCGGCCTCGCCGGTGACCAGCCGCCAGAGCGGCTGCTCGGACGGGAGGATGTCGTTAGTGCCTCGGGGCGCCTCGAAGGTCGTCACGAGGCGCGCAGCGAGATGAGGAAGGGGTTGCGGTCGAGCTCGGCGCCCAGCGTCGTCGGCGGGCCGTGACCGGGATAGACGCGCGTCTCGGGCGGGAAGCGCTCGGTGAGCATCCGGAGCGACTCGACGAGGGTGTCCCAGTCGGCCCCTGGGAGGTCGGTTCGGCCAACAGAGCCTGCGAAGAGGACGTCGCCCGAGAAGAGGCAGCCGTCGGCGTGGTAGGCGAGATGGCCGGGCGAGTGCCCGGGGACGTTGAGGGTTTCGAAGCTGATCCCCGCGAGCTCGAGCGTCTCGCCGCCGTGGAGGAACGTGTCCGCGGTGTGCGGGCGCGCGACCACGCCCTCCGGGACGAGGTCGGGCAAGTTCTCCAGCAGCGCACGCTCGTCCTCGGCCATGTAAACGGGCGCCTCGGCGCCCTCCGCGAGGTCGGCGACCCCGCCGAGGTGGTCCCAGTGGCCGTGCGTTATCAGGATCGCCGCGCAATGCGCGCCGCTGCGGGCGAGCTCGAGCATGAGCTCGGCTGCGTTGCCGCCCGGGTCGATCACTACCGCGTCTTCACCCTCGCGAGAGGCGCGGACGACGTAGCAGTTCGTTCCGACCGGGCCGAGCTCGTAGCGGTCGACGGCGAGAGTGGGCGGTGTGCTCACGGGAGGGTGAGTCTAACCGGGCTCCGTCGAGCTCCCGGAACCGCAGAAACGTTCGAGGTGTGCGGCTTGCGCGGCCGCGCCCGCTGCCCTTGTGCGGCCGCCTCCGGCCGTCCCTTAGTTCAGGCGCGCCCGGCCTCCTCCCCACTGCGAGCCTAGCGCCTGAGGCCGCACGTGTCTGTGTCGAGAGTGTGCCGAAAGTGCGTCCGTGTCAGACCCAGGCGAGGCGGGTACGGAAACGCCGATGCAGAGTTGGAACCTCCGCGATATCGAGACGCCCGGCGGCAGCCGCTCGCCAGTGGTGCTCGACCCGACGAGACCCGCACGTGCGCTGGTAATCGGCCTCGAGCCAGGCCAGCGGCTCGGCGAGCACGAGGTGAAGGAGCACGCCTTCCTGCTCGTCGTCGACGGAACCGTCCAGATCGACGTCGGCGACGAGACGTTCGAAGCCTCGCCCGGGATGCTCTTCCTCTTCGAGCCGCAGGAGCGCCGTGCCGTCTCGACCCGCGAAGGAGCCCGCCTGCTGCTCTTCCTCGCACCGTGGCCGGGGCCAGGCCACTACCGCGGCGACGAGCGGAGCGCCGGAGCGCCCGCGACGACCTAACGCTTGCGGGTCGCCTTCTGCGGCCCCTGCTGGCCGGTGCGCCGCAGGTAGGTCCGGTACATCGTGCGGTCCATCAGGTACATCAGCGGCACGAAGAACGCCGTGTAGAGCGCTGCGACCGCGAGCCGCTGGACGACCGGCTGGCCGCTGTTGATCAACGAGAAGGCGATGAAGATCAGCGGCCCGAACACCAGGGCCCGCTTGGCGACCCGGCTCCATGACGGCGGTGAAACCGTCCTGATCGGACGGCTCTGCTGCGTCTTCCTGGCCGGTTGCTTCGTGTCGCGCTTCCCGTTGCGGCGGGGGCTGTCCGCGGTGACCTCGTCCTCGTCGACCTCGACCTCGTCGCCCGCGTCGTCGACGTAGACGTACTCGTATTCGTGCCGGCGCTCCTTCTGGCGCCGGCGGCGCTGCTTACGAGTGGGCATCGCCGCAAGCCTAGCGCGGGGTCAGCGGCTCCACGCGACGACGCCTCGCTGGATCACAGCCGTTACGACGTCGCCGCCCAGGTGGTATGCGAGATGCCTCCAGTCCGGGGTGTCGAGCAGGACGAGATCGGCGTCGTAGCCCGGCGCGACGCGACCGCACCGCTCGGCACGGCCGAGCACGTGCGCTGCGTTGAGGGTGCAGCAGGCAAGGACCTCGGCGGGTGACAGGTGCAGCTGCGTACAGGCGAGCGAACAGACAAGTGGAAGGCTCTCGCAGAACGCGCTGCCCGGGTTGAAGTCCGTTGCGAGAGCGACCACCGCACCCCGGTCGACGAGCTCGCGCGCCGGCGGCATGGGACGATCGAGGAACAGCGCACACGCCGGCAGCAGCACCGCGGCGACGTCGCTTGCCGCAAGCGCACGGACACCGCGATCGCCGGTTGCCTCGAGGTGGTCGACCGACCGCGCCCTGAGCTCGATCGCCAGATCGATCGCGCCGCGTTCCGTGAACTGGTCCCCGTGCAGGCGAAGCGCGAGGCCGGCCTGCCTACATTTTTCGAGGTAACGTCGAGCCTGCCCGGCAGTGAACGCGCCCTCCTCGATGAAGACGTCAGC
This sequence comes from Actinomycetota bacterium, assembly GCA_046726435.1. GTDB lineage: Bacteria > Actinomycetota > Thermoleophilia > Gaiellales > Gaiellaceae > AC-32. The sequence goes on along the minus strand of JBKPAM010000008.1, from coordinate 24,333 downwards.
GGCGTCGGCGATCTGCGCAGCCGCGGGCAGCACCTCCGCGAGGGCGAAGTCGAGGTAGGCGTCGCCGTCATCGAACTCGGGAGGCACAGCATGGGCGCCGAGCCAGGTGGGCGAGCCATCCGCGTCGGCGACGGCGCGAACTGATGCCAGCTCGGTCTCGCGGTCGAGCCCGTAGCCGGACTTGCCTTCGAACGTCGTCGTGCCCCCACGTAGCATCCATTCACGGTGGCGGTGGACTGCAGCGCCGAGTTCGGCCTCAGTGCCCGCCCGCGTGGCGCGGACCGTCGAGAGGATGCCACCCCCCGCCGCGTGCAGCTCCTCGTAGCCCGCCCCCGCCGCGCGCAGCGCGAACTCGTCGACCCGATCGCCGAGAAAGCAGGGATGCGTATGGCAGTCGACGAGGCCGGGGACCGCGGAAAGGCCCTTGCCATCGAGCTCCTCGACCTCGCCCTCAAGCGCATCGAGCTCTCCCATGGGCCCCATCGAGGCGATCCGACCGTCCTCGCAGAGCACGAACGCCTGCTCGATCACCTCGACGTCTCGAAGCGCCGCGCCACGCAACGGTGGCCGCGCCGCGGCAGAGGGCGTCGCGAGCTGCGCCAGATCGCGCACGAGAAGCCTGGACGCGCCGTCGGCGCCTTCGGTCACGAGCGGTCCGAGGAAGTCGGCGGAAGCGGCAGCTCGAGCCCGTGCTCCTGCGCAGCCGCGAGGGCGTCCCGGTAGCCGGCATCGGCGTGACGCAGGACACCGCTTCCGGGATCCGTGGTCAGCACCCGCTCGAGCCGCTCCGCCATCTCGTCGCCCCCGTCGGCAACGACCACCATGCCGGCATGGATCGAGTTGCCGATCCCCACGCCCCCGCCGTGGTGCACGCTCACCCAGGTCGCGCCCGCGGCGACGTTCAGCAACGCGTTCAGGATCGGCCAGTCGGCAATCGCGTCCGATCCGTCCTGCATCGCCTCCGTCTCGCGGTACGGCGAGGCGACAGAACCGGAGTCGAGGTGATCGCGGCCGATGACGACAGGAGCCTTTACCTGACCGTCTCGCACCAGCTCGTTGATCGCGAGTCCAGCCCTGGCGCGATCCCCGTAGCCGAGCCAGCAGATTCGAGCCGGCAGCCCCTGGAACGCGACGCGGTCGGGCGCGAGCGTCAACCACCGCTGGAGGCCGGCGTCGTCCGGGAACAGCTCGAGGAGTCTCCGATCGATGGCGGCGATGTCGTCCGGATCCCCGGAGAGGGCTGCCCAGCGGAACGGACCGACTCCACGGCAGAACAGCGGCCGAATATAGGCCGGGACAAAGCCCGGGTATGTGAACGCCTCCTCTACCCCGGCCTCTAGCGCCTCCCCTCGGAGATTGTTGCCATAATCGAAAACATAGCTGCCCGCCCGGACGTAGTCCAGCAGCCCCTCGACGTGCCGCGCGATCGAGTCGCGAGCACGGCGAACGTACTCGTCAGGATCTCGCGAGCGCAGCCCCGCCGCCTCATCCACGGACAATCCCACCGGCACGTAGCCGTTCAGCGGATCGTGGGCCGCCGTCTGATCGGTCACGAGATCGAACGGCTCGCCTCGGCGAGCGAGCTCGGGGACGATCTCTCCTGCGTTTCCCAGCAGCCCGACGGAGAGCGCGCGACCCTCCCGCGCCGCAGCTCGCACGCGCGAGAGCGCATCGTCGAGCGACTCCGAAGCCTCGTCCAGGTAGCGCGTCTCGAGCCTGCGCTGAATGCGTTCGGGATCGACCTCGACACACAGGCTCGCCGCCCCGGCAAGTGTCGCCGCCAGCGGTTGCGCGCCGCCCATTCCGCCGAGACCGGCGGTCAAGATTGTGCGCCCAGCGAGATCCGCGGAGCCGAAGTGCTTCTCACCTGCCGCGACGAACGTCTGGTACGTCCCCTGCAGGATCCCCTGGCTGCCGATGTAGATCCAGCTGCCGGCGGTCATCTGCCCGAACATCGTCAGGCCAAGGGCCTCGAGCCGCCGAAACTCCTCCCAGGTCGCCCAGCGGGGGACGAGCAGCGAGTTGGCGATGAGCACACGCGGCGCGAACGAATGCGTCCGGAAGACGCCGACCGGCTTCCCGCTCTGGACGAGCAGCGTCTGGTCGTCGGCGAGTGTGAGCAAGGAGCGGACAAGCGCCCTCAGTGCTTCCGGACTCCGAGCCGCCTTCCCCGAGCCGCCGTAGACGACGAGCTCCTCCGGCCGTTCCGCGACCTCGGGGTCCAGGTTGTTCAGCAGCATCCGAAGCGGCGCCTCGGTCGACCAGGAGCGGGCATGCAGCTCCGTTCCGCGTGGCGCGCGGATGGACGACAGGTCCCCGCACAGCGCCTGGACCAGCTCGTCGACCGACCGCGTGACGCTCACGGCTTCCGCTGCTCCGCGGCGCGTTCCCGTGACCGAAACCGCCACCACGTCCACGCCGTTGCGAGCAGGAACGCGATGATCCCGCCGGCGAAGGACTTGAGCAGGCCGCTGCCGGTCGCATACCCGAGGATCACGACCAGTGCTCCGAGCGCGCCGTAGGCGATGGCGCTGTCGCGGTAGGGGTGCTTCGAGGCGCGCCTGGCCGGATTGTTTCCGTTCTCGCTGGTCAGTCGAGCTCACCGACCTCGGATTCGACCGCGTGACCCAGCGATCCCTCGCGGATCGCGTGTGCCACCGTCTCGATGTCGCCGGAGAGAGGCCGATCGTCGCGGAGGCGGGGTGAAAGCTCGCGCACGAACTCGCGCGCGGCGCGCACGCCCCGCCCCGGCTGCAGCGGGGCGAGGAACTCCACACCCTGTGCCCCTGCCAGTAGCTCGATCGCCAGCACCCGCTCCGCGTTGGCGAGTACCTGCCAGGCCTTGAGCCCGGATGCGTTTCCCATCGAGACGTGATCCTCCTGACCGGCGCTTGTCGGAATCGAGTCGACTCCGGCCGGATGCGCGAGCACCTTGTTCTCGCTGACCAGCGACGCGGCAACGTACTGCGGGATCATGAAGCCCGAGTTGAGCCCGCCGTCACCCGTGAGGAAGGCCGGCAGCCCGCCCGAGAGAGTGGGATTGACCAATCGCTCGACCCGCCGCTCCGAGATGTTCGCGAGCTCCGAGACCGCCATTGCGAGCGCATCGAGGGCGAACGCGAGCGGTTGCCCGTGAAAGTTCCCGTTCGAGACGAGCATCTCGTCGTCGACGAGGACGAGCGGATTGTCGGTGGCGGCGTTGACCTCGACCGCAACCGTCTCGGCCGCGTAGTCGAGCAGGTCACGTGAAGCGCCGTGCACCTGGGGCGCACACCGCAGCGAGTACGCATCCTGCACCTTGTCGCACCAGCGGTGCGCTTCGTTGATCGCGGAGTCCTCGAGCAGCCGCAGGACGTTCGCAGCGCAGGCCGCTTGGCCCTTCAGCGGCCGCAGTGCCTGAACCTGGGGCAGAAAGCTCGTTCGTGAGCCCTGCAGCGCCTCCAGCGAGAGCGCGCACGCGATGTCGGCGGTCTTCGCGAGCCGCCGCGCTCGAATAACCCCCAGCGCACCGAACGCCGCCATGAACTGCGTCCCGTTGACGAGCGACAGGCCCTCCTTCGCCTGGAGGCGGACCGGCACCAACCCGGCCGCCGCCAGTGCCTCGCCTCCCGGCAAGCGCCGCCCCTCGAACCACGCGTCGCCCTCCCCGATCAGCGGCAGCGCGAGGTGGGCCAGCGGTGCGAGATCGCCGCTCGCGCCGACCGAACCGCGGCTCGGCACCACAGGCAGGACACCGCGGTTGAGACATTCAACGAGCAACTCGACCGTGGCGACGCGCGCGCCCGAGTACCCCTTCGCGAGCGCGTTCGCGCGCAGCAGCATCGCGGCTCGGACGATTTCGTCGGGATACGGCTCGCCCACGCCGCTCGCATGACTGCGCAGCAGGCGGAGCTGGAGCTCCTCGGTCAGCTCCTCGGGGATGGAACGCGAGACGAAGCGGCCGAAGCCGGTGTTGACACCGTACGTGTGCTCCCGAACGCCGTGCACTGCCCGTTCGACGATCTCGCGAGCCGCCGTCATGCGCTCGCGCGAGGAATCCGTCAGGGTGACCGGCTCGCCCCTGACCGCGACCTCCCAGACGTCCGCGAGCGAGAGGTCGTCGCCCGTCAGCGCCCTGCTTTCGATCACGCAGCGAGTGTATCCCGCACTTCGGGAGCCCTCGCCCGGGCGCCAGGGTCCCTGAGTACGGTTCGCCCGGCCTCCTCCCCGAAGCGATCGTATCGGGGAGGTTCGCGCGTGTCTGTGCCCGGACCGTGACGAAGGTGCCACGTGGTGCCCCCGGAGCCGCCGGCCAGCTACATGTCCAGCAGCCGCAGCTCGAGCACGCGAGAGGCATCGAATCCGTCGATCCTCAGCGCTGCCCCGGCTGCCACCGCGGCCGCCCCGGCGGGCATCAGCCCTACGAGCTCCGAGCCCACGATCTCCGCCCCGCGCGCGGTTGCCTCACGCTCCACCCGAGCCACGATCTCGTGCAGCGCGGCGGCCTCCCAGTCCTCCACGTTCATGCTCACCTGTACAAGCCCGGCGCTCGGCAGCTCCAGGCCGAGCGCGCGCACGCCCGGAAACCCGCCGCCGGCCTCGCGAACCACGGTGGCGACCTCGCGCGCCCCCTCCAGGGAGCCGCGCAGGTTGACGTTGAACGCAATCAGCGGTCGCCGCACGCCGACGAGCACCGCTCCGGCGGTTTCCGACAGCCGCGCGGGGCCGAAGTCCGGTGCCAGCTCTCCGGCGTCAAGCCGCCGCTGAAGCTCCGCCGTTCCCCCTCTCCGGAAGAACGCGGGGCCGTGACCTCGTCCCAGCTCGCCGTATAGGAAGACCGGCAGCCCGAGCTCCACGCCCACGCGCTGAGCCAGCTGCAACGCCGCCTTGCCCGCCCGGCCGGCGTCCTCCGGCGCAAGCGGCACCAGCGGCACCACGTCTGCGGCCCCGATCCGCGGGTGGGCTCCATCGTGGCTGCGGAGGTCGATGTGATCGCTCGCGGTCGCAATCCCAGCGAACAGCCCTTCGACCAGTCCCTCACCCGACCCGACCAGTGTGAAGACCGAGCGATTGTGATCTTTGTCCGTGTGGATATCGAGCAGATGCGCCCGCGAGTCGAGTGCCGCCGCCAGGGCGTCGATCGTCGCCTGATCCCGCCCTTCGGAGAAATTCGGCACCGACTCGAGCGGTCGCGCCACGCACGTAGTCTAGGAGCGATGAAGGCGTACTACGAACGTCGCGCCCCGGAGTACGACGAGTGGTATCGCGGCGTCGGTCGCTTCGCGGGCCGAGACCGCCCGGGATGGGACGCCGAGCTTACGGCGCTTCGGACCGCGCTCGAGACGCTGCAGCCCGCACGCACGCTCGACGTGGCCTGCGGAACCGGCTTTCTCACGCGACACCTGCCCGGGGAGGTGGTCGGCCTCGACCAGAGCGCGGCGATGCTCGAGGAGGCCCGCCGCCAGTCTCCTCAGGCGACGTTCGTCCAGGGCGACGCGCTGGCGCTGCCGTTCGCGGACGGCTTGTTCGAGCGGGTCTTCACCGGCCACTTCTACGGCCATCTCGACCACGAGGACCGCGAGCGCTTCCTCGGCGAGGCACGCCGCCTCGCGCGGGAGCTGGTCGTCGTCGACTCGGCAGTCCGGCCAGAGGTCGAGCCCGAGGAGCACCAGGAGCGGATCCTCAACGACGGCTCGCGCTGGGGGGTCTACAAGCGCTACTTCTCGCCCGACCAGCTGGCCGCTGAGCTCGGCGGCGCCGAGACGCTGTTCGCGGGCCGCTGGTTCGTCGCCGTCCGCGCTTGACGCGCAGGCGGTCGACCTACCGCTCACTCGCCTCGCTGCAGCGGGACAATCGCGTCTGCCGGGCGTGCGTCGAGGCCGGGTACCCGCTCGAGTCGCTGTCGGTCGTGCAGCCGTACACCGGTCAGCGCGCCTACATCTTCGGCCAGGCGCCGGGCGTGGTCGAAGGCGAACAGCGCCGCCCGTGGCGCGGTCGGGCCGGCCGCACGCTCCGCCGCTGGCTCGAGCTCGACGAGGATGAGTTCTATGCGACCTTCTACTGCGCCTCGGTCACGCGCTGCTACCCGGGCAGGTCACCGGGCGGGCGCGGCGACCGCTCCCCGACCCCGACGGAGCAGGAGCTGTGTGCGTTCTGGCGGGAGCACGAGCTGCGGCTGATCCGACCGCGGCTGATCGTGCCGGTCGGGGGCCTGGCCGCCCGCCGTCTTCTCGGCCTGAAGAGCGTCACCGAGTGTGTCGGCCGCCGGTTCGAGCAGCACGACGCGGTCGCGATCCCGCTTCCGCACCCTTCCGGCGCGAGCGGCTGGCTCAACGATCCCGCAAACCGCAGGCGCGTGGCCGCCGCTGCAGGCCTCATCCGCCGGGAAATGGGGCGCATCGGCCGCGAAATATCGGATCGCTAGGTTTCTAGGGTGCAGGAGACGCCACCGTATCGAGACACGTTCGCACGCCTGCTCGGCTTCCTCCGCCCGTACAAGCTGTCGCTGATCGTCTCGATCGTCCTCGCGGTCGGGTCGCAGGTTGCTCAGATCGCGTTGATCTGGATCACGAAGCACGTGATCGACGAAGCCCTGCGCCCACACGACAGCCAGAAGCTGTGGGTCTTCGTCGGCGCGGTCGTGGCACTCGGGCTCGCGCGAGCGATCCTGATGGCGGCTCGACGCCTCATCTCGGGGCGACAGGCGCTGTCCGTCGAGTTGGACATGCGGCAGCGCCTCTACGGCCATCTTGTGCGCCTCTCGTTCGGCTTCTACGACCGTCACCAGACGGGCCAGCTGATGTCACGAGCGACGGTCGACCTCCAGGGCGTCCGGTTCTTTCTCGGCTACGGATTGATCTTCTTCTTCCAGAACGTGCTCACGGTCGTCTCCGTGACCATCGTGCTCCTCGTCTTCCAGTGGAAGCTCGCGCTGATCGCCCTGGCGATCACGCCGGTCCTCGTCGTGCTCGCCTACAGGTACAGCCGCGTCGCGCATCCGACCCTGCGGGAGGTCCAGCAGAAGCTCGCCGACGTGGCGACCGTCGCCGAGGAGAACATCGTCGGCGTCCACGTCGTGAAGTCGTTCGCCCAGGAGCCGCAGGAGTCGGCCAAGTTCCACGCCCGCTCGGAGGACGTGTTCCGGCAAACGCTGAAGGCCAACCGGCAGCGCGCCCTGTACGTGCCCTTGATCTCGTGGCTGCCGCTGCTCGCTCAGGCCGCGGTCCTGCTCGTCGGCGCACGCATGGTCACGAATGGCGAGCTCTCGGTCGGGAGCTTCGTAGCCTTCAACCTCTACCTCGGCATGCTCGTGATGCCGTTGCGCTCGCTCGGAATGTGGATCGGCCAGGCACAGCGGGCGACCGCTTCGGGCGAGCGGATCTTCCAGGTCATGGACGAGCCCGAGGAGATCGCAGAGCGGCGGGGCGCCCTCCAGCTGCCGCCCGGCGGCGGCGACCTTCGCTTCGAGGACGTCCGTTTCGAGTACCTCGAGGGTCATCCGGTGCTCGACGGCGTAAGCCTCGACGTGCCGGCCGGCCGGACGATCGCCTTGATCGGCCACACCGGCTCCGGCAAGACGACCTTGACGTCCCTCGTGCCGAGGTTCTACGACGTGACGGCCGGGAGGGTCATGATCGACGGCGTCGACGTGCGCGACATCACGCTTGCGTCGCTGCGCGCGGCGATCGGCGTGATCTCGCAGGATCCGTTCCTGTTCTCGACGACCGTCCGCGAGAACATCACCTTCGGCGCGCCCGACCTCGACGACGCCGAGGTCGAGCGGATCGCGCGGGTCGCGCAGGCGCACGAGTTCGTGGCCGAGCTGCCCGACGGTTACGACACGGTCATCGGCGAGCGTGGGATCACCCTGTCGGGCGGGCAGCGCCAGAGGCTCGCCATCGCGCGGGCGCTCGCGGTCGACCCGCGGATCCTGATCCTCGACGACGCGACGGCTTCCGTCGACGCCACGACCGAGGCGCGGATCCGCGCCGGGCTGCGGGGCGCGATGAAGGATCGAACGACGCTGATCATCGCCCATCGCCTGTCGACGATCGCGCTCGCCGACGAGATCGTCGTGCTCGACAGGGGCCGGATCGTGGCTCGCGGAACACATGACGAGCTACTGGAGACGAGCCCGGTCTACGGCGACATCTACGAGCACGGGCTGCTGGAGCGCCGCTTCGCCGACGCGGTCGAGGCGCGGGCTGACGAGGAAGCCCTGGAGGCCGCGTCGTGAGCCGGGCCTCCGCACGGGATAGCCGTGGAGACTCCGTGGTACCCGGGAACGGCGTGCCCGGCTGGAGTGCGCCCCACGCTGTCGGCCCAATTCGGTCGCAGACACGTGCGTCGACCACGGGTATCGTCGTCGCCGTGGGCGGCGGGTTCATCCCCACCCTCATGTTGGGTGGGGGTGCGGGGGTTTGGCCCACGGCGCGCCGGTCGGTAGGCGTGCGCTCATGAGGGTCTGGCAGCCCGGCGGGCACCTGATGCGTGAGCGGGGGGCGCACGTCGAGGACTGGTCCTGGCGGCGAACGCGTCGCCGGCTCGGGACGCTCGTCCGCCTCACCCGACCGTACAAGACACGCACCGTGCTCTCGGTCGTCGCGATGCTCCTCGCGACGGCCACGGCGCTCGCGCCGCCGTTCCTGGGCAAGTACGCCCTCGACTACGCAATCGGCGAGAACGACCTGACGAAGCTCTGGTGGATCGTCGGCGCGTTCCTCGTCGCCGGCCTCCTCAACTGGGGCACGAGCTACGCCCAGACCTACCTCACCGGCTGGGTCGGCGAGCGGATCCTGGCCGACCTGCGCAACCGACTCTTCGACCACCTCCAGCGCCTTTCGCTCGGCTTCTACGAGCGGAACCGCGCCGGTGTGATCATCAGCCGGCTCACCAACGACGTCGAAGCCATCGACCAGCTGGTCACGGACGGGGTCACGAGCCTCGTCCAGAACACGCTCACGCTCCTTGGCACGGCGATCCTGCTCTTCATCCTCGACTGGCGCCTCGCACTGGCGACGCTGGGCGTGATCCCGTTCATGAGCGTCGCCACGTTCATCTTCCGAACGCGCTCGGCGCGCGCCTACGCCGCGGTGCGGGAGCGCCTCGGGCTCGTAACCGCCACGCTGGCGGAGGACATCGCCGGAATGCGGATCGTCCAGGCCTTCACCCGCGAGCGGACGAACGTTCGCAACTTCCGCGAGGTGAGCGAGCGCTACCGCGAGTCGAACATGCAGACGGTCGTGCTGAACGGCCTCTACTTCCCCTTCGTCGACCTGCTCTCGTCGGTCGCGCTCGCGGTGGTGCTCGGCTACGGCGGCCACCTCTACTTCCAGGGCGACGTCACACTCGGAACGCTGTTCGCCTTCATGCTCTACGTCCAGAACTTCTTCGACCCGGTGCAGCAGCTTTCCCAGCTCTACGGCACCTTTCTCTCCGCGACGGCCGCGCTGGACAAGATCGTCGACGTCCTCGACCAGGAGCCCGAGGTCGTCGACCGGCCCGGCGCGATTTCCCTCCCGTCCGTCGACGGACGGGTTGCGTTCGAAGGCGTCCGCTTCGGCTATGGCGACGGCCCCGAGGTACTGCACGGGCTCGAGCTCGACGTGCCGCCCGGGACGACGGTCGCCCTCGTGGGCCACACCGGTGCCGGCAAGTCGACGATCGCGAAGCTGCTCGCGCGCTTCTACGACCCGCGAGAGGGGCGGATCACGATCGACGGACACGATCTGCGAGACGTGACCCAGGCCTCGCTGCGACGACAACTCGGGATCGTTCCGCAGGAAGGCTTTCTCTTCGCAGGGACCGTCACCGAGAACATCGCCTTCGGGCGGCCTGACGCAAGTTCCGACGAGGTCGTCCGCGCGGCGAAAACCATCGGCGCGCACGACTTCATCCTGCGCCTCGAGGACGGCTACGAGACCCAGCTGCAGGAGCGCGGTAGCCGCCTCTCGCTGGGCCAGCGCCAGCTGGTGGCGCTCGCCCGCGCGTTGCTGGCCGATCCACGGCTCCTGATCCTCGACGAGGCGACCTCGTCGGTCGACATCGGCACCGAGCGCAAGATCGAACAGGCTCTGCGCCGGCTCCTCGCAGGACGGACCGCATTCGTGATCGCGCACCGGCTCTCGACGATCCGCGACGCCGACCTGATCGTCGTCCTCGAGCACGGCCGAGTGGTCGAGCAAGGCAACCACGATGAGCTCCTGCGCGAACGCGGCCTCTACACGTCGCTGTACGGAGACTGGGCCGCGGACGTGGCCTGAGTCAGTGCCTCCGTGCCCCGAGCGGGCTACACTTCCCTCGCCGCAATGGCACGTTGCGGGGTCGTCTAATGGTAGGACGCTCGGCTCTGGACCGAGTAGTCTAGGTTCGAATCCTAGCCCCGCAGTGGTAGCGCGGGGGAGCCCCCTGGTTCCCCCACGAGCCCCCTCCTTACACGGTTTTCGAGCTTCAGGCGCTCACATGCCGGCCATTCGACGCAGAGCTTTGCAGTCTCGGCGATCGTCAGCCTCCCGCCGGCGAAGCCGGGCTCCGGCGGCATTGCGAACTGCCCCTAGGTGCGGTCTCGCCTGCGGCGCTCGTCCGGCGACTCGCCCTCGTGTGGCGCGCCGCCGGGGCCGCTCATCACCACGCCGTCTGCCTCCACGAGCTCGGTCGGCTCCGCGCTGCGGTAGGCCTCATCCTGTACTCCTCCGCGCGGGTCGCCTTCGACGTCGAGCGAGTGCGGGTCGCCCTGCTGCTTGTTCGCACGATGCTTTTCCGAGCGCTTCCGCCACCATCCCAGCATGGCTCGGTTGTGCCCCGGCGCCGCTACACTAAGCGTCCGCCGGGCGCATTCGTCTAGTGGCCTAGGACACCGCCCTCTCACGGCGGCGGCACGGGTTCGAATCCCGTATGCGCCTTTCTACTGCTCTTGGCTAGGCCAAAACCGCATGGTTACGCGGATCAGGTGTGCCAGGGAAGCCGGGAATGCACGTGCTGTGCCTACCTGGGTGCCTACCTCAGAATTTCTACAGCCGTGGCAACGCGGCTCAGCCGCAGCCCGTCCGCCTCGGCCGGTTGCTCGAGCACGTAGCCGGCCTGCGCCGAGCGCGAGTTCGGTCGCGACTGAGGCACGAGAGGCGCCGAGGCGGACCTCAAGGGGGAGAGGTCGCTGGCGGAAGTCCCGGGTCTTGCCGTCAAACGCCCCGGACGCCAGAACAAAGTGTAGGAACCGAAGCAGGGCTCGCGGCACGCTGTCGAGGTCGCCGTAAGACCGCCTTGCATTCATGGCCGGTCGACTTAGGTCGCGACGCGAAGGACGAGCGAGAGCGACCTGTCGGGACCGGGCCAATGTTCGCGGACGAGCGACTCCTCGCCTCCGCGTAGGAGGCTGCGGAGGACGAGCGCGACGATCACGACGTCGTCGAGCTGACCGGCGACCGGGATGAAGTCCGGCACGAGATCGAACGGGAGCGCGAGGTAGCCCGCGAGCGCGACCAGCAGCGCCTTCTTTCGACGAGGCACGCGCGGGTCCCCGAGCAGCCGTCCACAGAGGCCGATGCAGTCGGGGATGAAGCCGGCGAGCGCGCGGGCGTTCTCGCGTCTGCCGGCGATCACGAGAGCGAGGACAAGGGCGGCATACAGGAACAAGAACGCGCCGATTCCGACGAGCGACCATCTGAGGAGGTTCATCCCTCACGAGCCTATCCGGGAGTGGGCGGCGTGACGCGCCTTGCCGCTATCCCACGACCGGCCCGCGATGCGGGGCACTTAGCCATTCGTCTGCCGCGACTAAGTGTGAGGCTCAGCGAGGCGCGGAAGGCGCCGCGCTTCGCGGGTCGTTCAGAACCACCCGCCGAGCCATCCGCGCAAGCCCGACCGTTGACTGGCTGCGGCCACGTCAGCATCCTGCCCACGCAGCGCATAGATGCACGCTCCGATAAAGACGAGTATCGCCGCTAACGACGTGACTCCTGCAGCGGTGCCATCCAGCACGAACAGACCGAGGATTCCGAGGACCGCGAAGAGCGCGAAGCCCAGCCACGCGTGACGGCGCTTTGGCGCCATACTCCCGATTCTACTGCGGTGTGCGGGAACCCATGAGGGACCGGGCGGCGAAATGAACGCCCTCTGCCGTTATCCCACGACCCGGCCCGCGCTCAGGCTACGCCGCGAGTCCACATGCGACTAGTGGCTTTGCGGCCATGGCCCGAAGGGTCAGGGCCGCGTCCCGGTGACCATCGCCGGCCAGTGCCGCGCGAGGCACGATGCGCCAGACTCCGCATATGAGCTTCTTCGAGCCACCGCCTCCTCCCGAGCAGCCCGCGCCACCGTTCGAGATCCCTCAGCCGTCGCCCTGGTTGCAGGCACCCCGCAACGAGCTCGGCGTGGTGGTGCCTCTCCGAGTCGTGCTCGCGCGGACCGATCAGGCCGCCGTGGCGGTCGTGGGCGTGACCGCCTACACGAGAGGAGTCTCGCTGAGGTTGGCCCTTCGCTGGCGGAGCAGGCCGGGTGAGGAAGGCTTCGACGAGGCGATGTTGGGAATGCCGTTCGGCCCCGGGGCAATGCCGCAGCCGCTCGGCGGCGAGCTTCCACCTGAGCTTCTCCGTTTCGGAGTTCAGTTCGCGGACGGCAGGAAGGCGACAACGCTCGGCGCATCCGTCCCGTGGGGCGTCGGGGCCGCCGCGGGCGAGCAGATGGAGCCCCCCGGCCCGATCCTCTCTCCCTCGAGCGGCGACGGAGGCGATGGCGAGTGGAACCAGGAGTACTGGCTCTGGCCGCTGCCGCCGCCAGGAACCCTTACGTTTGCGATCGAGTGGCCGTCGAAGGGGATCGAACTCTCGCTGCTCGAGGTCGACGCGGCTCCGATCATCGACGCGAGCGAGTCGTCCGAAGTGCTATGGCCGGATGCCGGTGAGGGTACGAGCTCTTACACCTCCAACGTGATGCACGTTCTTCGCGCAGGGTCAGAAGAGAAACCTCCGGACGACGAAGGGTCCGCCTAGCGCGACTCGCCCTCAGGCGGCCTGGGTCTGCGGCTCCTCGACGAGCGCGTGAGTGAGGTTGAGCGGGGTAGCTCCTTCGCGGTCGTCTCGGCGACGAGCAGGTTCCCGTGCTCGAGGGCTCGGCGGAAGATCCCGTACGAGCGGCCCTGCGAGGTCGACGCTCCTCCTCCCTCGGGGCCGAGACGGCTTCCCGAGTCGAGACGGCTTGCGTCGACGAGGGTCCTAGCGGACCTTTCAAGTGCGTCTGCTCGTAGCACGGAAGAGATGGGTTGCCGGGGCCAAGACGGGGAGATCGGCTCGGCGGGCGGAGGGCGCTAGTGCGAGCTTCGTCCTTGAAACCAGCACGAACGAGGCGTAGGCTCGAGTTGTCTCGAGGCAAGCGCCTCACCTGCGACCGAGACAGCGGGTGCGCGGGAGTCACCCGCGAGAAGGCTTCAAGCTTGAGGAGGCGCTATGCGACGCATCACTTTGTTGTTAGTCCTCTTTGCGTTGGTCGCGCTTGGCGGGGGCAGCAGCACAGCCGCTGCTGCGCCGGCGGAGACCTTCCACTTCCAATTCAACGGTTCCTTCGCCGAAGCGCTCTGGGAAACGCAGACGAGCTCCTCGTTCACCGATACGTTCGTCTTCGCCCAGAAAGACAAGCGGGGGAATGCGCTCCTGTTCCTCGACGAGTTCACCGAAAACTTCGACAGCAACGGCAACTTCACCGGGGCAACGGACGTGTTCGGGGAGGCGGACAGCGGCGTCTCGTTCAGCGTCGCCGGTCAGCTCTCGTCAGCCACTGCGAGCGCAACGGTGCCCGTGACCAGCTGCAGCTACGACGCGGACTTCAACCTGATCGGCTGCAGCGATGCCGGCACGGTCGACGTCTCAGCCAACTGGACCGGCGAGGGTCCCATCGCTCGAGGCACTTTCAACCAGAACTTCCACCAGGACGGGTTCCACGAGGTAGATCACTTCACGGGGACCGACCGCCAGGCGACCGCAACCGCAACCGTCGATGGCACCAGCCTCGGCACGGGCGATCTGCTCTTCGCCGACCTTGGAACGGCGGTGTCCGGGACCGTGATCATCTGCCACAACTGCTAATCGAGTCCGCAAGGAGTGAGGGGCGCTCCCGCCGCCCCTCACAGGCGCACAAGAGCGCCGGACAGAGAACGCCTGGCACAAGAGGTTTGTACGAGACGCTGACTCTCAGGCAGGCGCAAAAGCTCGAGCTCGCCTACAAGCGCAAGCACGGCTGAGATACGGGCTGCGCCCGGTTGAAGTCGGCCCTCGGGAGGCGCATCATCGGTGACGTACGGCACTGAGGGAAGGAGGCCGCCATCCGGGAGGGAAGAGGCGCGGCTCCCGCGTGCGCATCGAAGTTAGAAGCGCGTTAGCGCCACGTTAGAGACGTTCGCGAGCCTTTGTCTGCGGACAGGCAATGACCCAACCGGGTCCATGAGGGCAGGTAGGAGGGAACACAAATGAAGCGACTGCTCCTTGTCGCAGCGGCTCTCGCCGTCGCCGCGGCCGCAGCTACCGCCGTCGTTGTCAGGGGTGTGACCTAACGACGTCATCGGCAAAGGCTGCATCGCCGGGAGACGGGCTTTCCGCCTAGGTCGTCCTGTCGAATCGCGGGCCGCTGTCGCCCTGTTCTGGGCCTGATTGCACGGCCGCGAACTTAACCTGGATCTACGCCCACATCATCAATTCGAATTCGCCGGCCAATGAGCTCGTGGGAGGGCGTCGAGCAAACGTGCCCAACGCATTTGTGCTCACCAGCGTCGACGAGACGATCCTCGTCGACGGAGCGGTCTTCAGTCAGGAGACGCTCACGCCGCCTCCGAACGTGAGCGACCGGCTCGGCACGTCCGGTCGCTGGCCGTCGACGGTTACCTGCGGCGATCCGATCGCGCCTCCGCCCTGCACCACCGTCCTCAACCCGGCGATTCTCCCGGGCGAGAACACGATCGGTTTCTACGACGGCTTTTTTCACGGGAGCACCGAGCCGACCGGCAGCTACGTCTTCCGGTTCACGTTCCACGGCACGCTCAATGGCACGCCAGTTGACCTGACGGCCAGCTCGAAGGCGATTCAGATGACCTAACCGCGACCCCGAGGGCGACTGCGGCTCGTGCGCGGTCGCCCTCTCACCGTGAAGGAGAACAGAGCGAGGCGCTCGCGGTCATGCGGCCCTCGGCTCGTTCTCGTCGTTGTCCGCGAACGGTCGGCGGAAGAACATCTCACGCGGCGCGTGTCTTCTTTCGCGAGTTTTCTGGGCGCAGTGTCCACGCGCCGGCTACCTCCCGCTGCCGCGTAGGCGGGAGACGGCGTTCTCACCCGTCTACCCTCACCTTATGCCAACCGATCAAGGGAATAAGCTTGGCTAATAATGAATGCAACTGAGACACGTGCCCAGTTTCTCAGCCCGCGCGAGGCGGCCAAGCTGCTCGGCCTCTCGCGTCAGACGATCTATAGCCAGATCCACCGAGGCGCGCTTCCCGCGGTGAGGGTCGGGAGCACGACGATCAGAATTCCAGCGCTGCTCGTCTCCGAGCTTCAAAGGACGCGGACCGGGCCGCTTTCAAACGAGGAGAGGAGCACACCATGAACCATGCAGAGAGCCCACCGTCCGAGCTCGAGCAGTTGACGGTCGGCGAGATCAGGCGTGCCCTCGCTCGATCGACGGTGTCAGACACCGTGCCAAAGCTGTGACGTTCTCTCCTCAACTCGCCGCCGATGCCGGGCTTTGCCGGCGTCGGCTCGCTGCGGCTCTCCGCTAAAGAAAATCGACCGAAGTCGTCATGCTGCGGCGTTAGCCGCAGCGGACTTCGGTCGATGATGGAGGCGGCGGGAATCGACCCCGCGAGGGATTCCCTGGCATGCGGCCAGCGCTCCCATGAGCCGCCCTCGGTGGCTGAGGCACCGGGAGCGGCATTCGTCAGCCTAGGCGGTTAGGACTGATACCGCCGCAGGCAGCTTCAGATCGTCTCGGACGCGAAAGCCCCGCAAGAGGAAGGAATCGCCCCAAGGCGAATACGCCCGCGCGCTGCCCCGCTCGTGTTCCCTCGGTGTTGCCTTCGCGCCCTACCCAGATAGCACGGGCATGGGGAGCGGCCGCCGCCCCCACGCCCACGACCGATGAGCCTCGCCAGCACCGGCACGGTCACCGGGCGAGTAGCGCGTGCCAGATCATGGCTAGCTGCTCCGTCTGCTTGTCGGAGAGACGCTTAAGAAAATGCTTCCTGATACTGGAGATGTGCGTCGGCGTGACCTGCGCGAGGATCTCGATACCGCGGTCGGTAATTCGGACGTGGATCTCGCGTGGGTCGGCTTCACGCCGTTCCCGCTGCACGAATCCACTGCTCTGGAGTCGGTCGACCAGGCCAGTCAACCCGCTCTGGTTGAGAACGATGGCATCAGCCAGTGCGGAGATCGACAGCTCCCCGTTGCGAGCGATGCTGAGCTGAAACAGCACGTCGAACGACGCGAGGGGTATCCCGTGCTCCTGCTCGAGCTCGCGATCCAGTGTCCGAACGACGTGGGCGTGAGTCCAGAGGAAGCCTGACCATGCCGCCAGCTGCTCGGGCGTCAGCTCTCGCCACGCTCGGAGGTGGGTGTCCTGTGAACTACCTCCAGGCCAGGACTTGCTCATCCAATGCGAGCGTACCGCTGGGACGCGGTGGAATCGACCAGCGGGCGTGTCGGCGAGCTGAACGCCCTGCGCGCGCGGGTGCTCGTGCTGCGCGACCCGGCCCCACGCGAACCTACGAGACGACGGTGAGCGGCGCTAGTGGCCGATCAGGCCACGTCCTCGACGACCAGCACCGGCGGCCGCTCGGCGTCGTCGTCCCGCAACTGGACGAAGCGCAGCTGCCGGCTGCGGCTGAGCGTGATCACCCGCTCGATGACTTGCCCGGCGACCCCGAGCGGCCACGCGGCAACCTGCCTGGCGACCGAGCACGATCACCGCTGTGCGCTGAGCCCAGACGCGGGCGCGCGCAGGCTCAGAAGCGCGCGCGTTAAGCGCGGCAAGCTGCTCGGACTGATGCGATCAGGACGGCCGCTGACGATCAGCGGGCCCGAGGCACTTGTTGGGGAGATACCCGAGGCGCTGCCTGGTCGAGAGTTGGCGACTGGCGCGGCGTGACGCGAACGGGCTGCCTGTCGTGCGTCCGCCCGCCGGTACTCGGCTTGCAGGTACTCGATCCGCTCGCGGGGAAGCTGCTGCCCGTAGTTCTGATCGTGGAACATTGCGTACCCTAATCCCCCGGGGTTGCCCCCCGACAACTGGACTAGCGGCGTGTTCCTCCGTCGTTTTTCACGGTATCACCTTCTCTCCTTTTCTTCTAGTTCTTCTCCTTTTCTTCTAGTTCTTCGCCCTTGCGCGGGTCAATCAGCCGATTCCAGAGGCCCGTCTCACGCGAGCGTCCCTTGCGATGCCGTCCTCGCTTGCCCGCCCGACGCGCAACGTGTGCCGTTGCCCCTTCAGGCGACAGCCGTTTCGTCTGCGGAGCGCGCGCTGACCAGGACGTCACCCGGCGCCCAGTTCGGCACCGCGCTCTCGAGCGACGACGGCTGCACGGGCGAGCCGTCAACCGTCTCGAGCCTAAACAGGAACCCTCCCATCCGATCCCTCCTTTCCGTCTGGGGCCGGACGGCCTAGGGCGAGCCTATACCCAGCGGGCGCGGGCGCACAGCATGACGCGCCTTGGTCAGGTAGCGATCGGGCTCTGAGGCCGATCAGGGGAGAGCAATGAGGCGAATGCGCAACAGACAGGAGGATCAGATAGTGAAGAAACTCGTGCCGCACTTTTGGGTTGCCGCCGCTGGCGTCGGCCTCACGTTCCTCGGGCTGATCGGCCCGTGGGCGAAGGTGATCAGCCTCATCTCGATCAGCGTCAACGGCCTCGACGTCGAGGACGGGAAGTACCTCGCCCTGGCCGCTGCGGCCGCAGGCGTGTTGCTCGCCTTGTATGCGCTGCGGAAGCGAACCGAGTTGGCGCTCGTAGTGACCGCGATCCTCGGGCTGGTGATCGTTGGAGATGGCATCTACTACCTCGTCAAGATCACGAACGGCATCGATGAGGCACGCAGCGAGTACGTTCACGCCTCGGTGGGCTGGGGCCTCTACGCGATGACCATCGGTGGAGCCATGATTGCCTTCGGCTCCCTGTTCACGATGATTAAGGCGCGCTCAGAGAAGGCGCCTGCGGTGGAGCCTGCGCCGGACGCAGTCCTGCCGCCAGTCCAGCGCTAGTCCGAGCCGTCGACCGCCGACGACCTCGACCGAAGCCTTCCGGCTCGCGGAAGTGAGCTACCCTCTGTCACGGCCGCCGTTGCCTCACTAGACGCTGGTTGCACGGTGGGAAACCGCGACCGTGGCAACGCCGGAGCAGACGCTCGAGGCACTCGCTCGAGACGAGCCGCCGGGATGAGCCGCGACCCTCGATATTCGACTGCAGCCTGGCAGCGGCTCCGGCGAGCCGTGCTCGAGCGCGACGGCTACGCCTGCCGGATCGAAGGGCCGCGCTGTCGCGGCCACGCGACGACCGCACATCACATCGTCCCGAGCTCGCAGGCGCCGCACTTGTTCTGGGAGCCCTCGAAACTGGCCGCCGCCTGCGGGCGCTGCAACTACGGCGACGGCGCCAGTATCGCGGCCGAGAACACGCGGCAGAAGATCGCGATGCTCGAGGAGGTCATCTGGCGACAGGACGCCGAGATCGCGCGGCTGAGCGAGCGGCTTGCTCTCTGCGAGGATGCGAACGGCGTGAAGCGACGCCGCAAGCGGCGATCCTCTAACGAGCGCATAGCCGTCCCCGGGGCTCCGCCACGATGCCGTCATGTCTGACAACAGCGCGGATGGTGAAGCTGACGGCGTCAGCCAAGCTGCTTTGGAACCACGTACGCCACGAGCGCCGCCTGCCCCGGGGCCAGAGCAAGCTCGTGGAGGCCCGGATTGTGGCCGATCAGCATCACCGAGGCGACCGAGTCGGGAACGAGAAGAATGCGCGCGAGTAATTCCTTGGAGGAAGCGGCGTACAGCTCCTCCTCAAGCTTGACCTTCGCCGCGCCGAGCGCGGGCCGCACCAGTTCGAGCGCGCACCAGTTCGAGCGTCTCGCGCGTGCGCGCCGCCGGGGAGCAAAGGACGAGCTCGGGCCCAGAGTCGAGCGCGCGCAGGTGCTTGGCGATCCGCTTCGCGTCCCGGCGCCCGCGAGGCGCCAGCGGCCGCTCACGATCCGCGAGCCCTGGGTCAGCCCAGCTGGACTTCGCGTGCCGGAGGAGATAGAGGGCGTGTACCGGTTGCGCCTCTCAGCCTAGGCTCAACGCGAGTAGGGTAGCCGTGCGAGGTCGACACTCCTCCTCCCCGGGGCCGGTCGGCTTTCCGAGTCTAGAGCGAGATCCCTCGGGCGCCCGTCAGCGCTATCGTCTCGGGCACGGAGGACGCTTTGCCCCCGGCAGGGCTACCGCAGGGCGCCAGGCGGGGGAACCGCCGCCGGAGCGTTGGACAACCACCCGCTGGCGGCCGCCGTCGGGGCGCGCCGCAACGATCGCACCGGTCGAATACCGCTCGAAGGCGAGGTACTTTCCGCCCGGCGACCAAACTGGAGGCGTCAGCCCGGCTGAGGGCGTCCCGGAAGCGAGGACGCGCTCGCCGCTCCCATCTGCTTTGACGACGACGAGGTCGGTTTGAACTGCCCGCCCGTACAGAAGGGTGTATCGGAGAAAGGCCAGGCGCGTCCCGTCCGCCGACCACGCTGGCGTCGACCAGTCCAACTCTTTGGGCCATTCACCCGTCTGGGCCGCAAGCAGACGCGGATTCGTCCCGTCCGCATCTGCGACGAAGATGCCGCCCTGCTCGTTGACGCCGTGCTGCTGTGAGTAGTGGAAGGAGACGTAGGCGAGCTCCTTCCCGTCCGGCGAGAAGGCTGGGCTCAGGGCATCGGCGACCAGCAGCTGGCGATCGCTACCGTCAAGGGCGACGGTGAAGATGCCCGGGAGCGTGTCAAAGAAGTTGCCGTCGTCGAAGGCAAGTCGCTGCCCGTCGGCAGTCCAGGCCGGATCACCGGGACCGTAGGTCGGAAAGGCGGGGCTCGTGGCCACGCCTTTATCGTCCAAGCCGTTCATGCGCGCGACCGCGAGGGCGAAGATGTGAGCCCAGCCGGCGAAGTAGGCGATATGGCGTCCGTCGGGAGCCCAGAGCGGACCACCGTCGTTCCGACCGAGACCGAAGTACCAGCGGACCCTCCCGCGCGCGTCTGCCACGAAGATCTTGCTCTGCTCCTCACCGGTTTGCCGTCCGAAGGCGACGTAGCGGCCGCGCGGCGACCAGGCAGGACTACCAATGTGCTTCCAGCGTGGTGTCAGGCGCACCGGGTCGGAGCCGTCGACGCGGACAAGGCAGATACCGCCATTCGAGGCGACGTAGGTCAGTAGCGGGCGAGCCGGGGGCGAGTCGCTTCTCCGCGCGGGATTCCCTCCCGCTGTAACTCCCACGGACTCCGGGGCGAGCGCTCCTGTGGCGAGGGCGACCGCAGTCAGGGCAAGGCCCAAGATCAGCGCTCGACGGAGTCGATCTCGGCGGTACACGGCGGGTCCTTCTGTCATCGAAGAGTACGGCTGACCGTGCGGGTTTGCGTCAAATCCTCTCTCCCATCCAGGGTGCGCCGTCCCCTCTAACGTGCTGGTCGCTGCGAGCGATGCGAGCAACGGGACGCTGGCGCCAGGCAGGCGTGGGAAACTCGAGTTGGCCTCTAAGCGCGCGCGGCCACAGGCTTCCGCACGGTTGAAGTCGACCCTCGCCAGGCGCATCATGGGGTGCGTACAGCACTGAGGTAAGGGAGGCCGCCATCAACTGGTGAGAGCGTGGCTCGCCCGACACCCCTCCGCGTGCGCATCGAAGCTAGAAGCGAGGCTGCCATCGCCCCCTCGTCCATCGTCACGCCGTCGGCCTCCTCGAGGTAGCGGAGCAGCCAGCGAGCGGCGAAGCGCGGATGCCGGCGCGGGTCCGTGCGCGCGATCACGGATCGTCAGCTCAAGCGCATCGCTGAGGTTGAGCGGCGGTACCTCCGGACGCGGCAGGGTAACCGAGGCGTCCGCGCCCCGCCGCATGAGGGCGCGTAATGCCGTGCCGCAGTCCCCTGCCGCACCTTTGTTCTGCCCGCGTCAAGCACCACGCGAACCTGCGTGAAGAGTCAAGCCGAGAGCGCTCTCTAAAACTCAGGCTTTGGTGAGATCGGCACCCGGGCGGCCTGGCGGAGCCTCCGCAGCCCTTCCGCCAACTGGAGCTCGGCGTCGGCAGCATCGAGGCAAAGCAGTAGCTCCTGCCGCATCCCCTCATCCGCAAGAACATCCGGCCGCTCCGAGTCGGCCTGCAGCACTCGCGCTAGCTCAGACTGGAGTGCCAGCAGGGCAAGATTGCGCTCGACGAGCAGGTCGCGCAGCTCGCTTGCCTCAGCCCGCGTCAGCGGCAGCTTTCGCTCGCCGAGAATCATCGTTACGGATGGCCCTGCGAGGTCGACGGCTCCTCCTCTCCGGGGCCGGGACGGCGTTAGCGAGTCTAGAGCAGGAGCGGGGAAGCGCAGCGGCGGCGAAGGGTTCACACCCCCTCGCCGCCGCGATGTTCCGACTACTTGTGGGCGCGATGAAGAGCCGCGGCGGGCCCTGCGCCGCTGATGCTGGTCGGATGCGTGCAGACCGCCTCGGCTGAGAAGGTCGTAGCGCTTCCACTTGTGTTGTTCATTGCGACAACCCACTGGTCGGGCGCGGTGCCGTCGGATGTGGAGATGTAGGAACTGTTGACGTTGACGGCGGTATCTGTTGAATCGGTAAAGGCGCCGCCGCCGGTAACGACCGTCCCCGCCGGGCACTGGGCGACCGCAACCCCCTGCGCACCCGCCGGCAATGCAATGTCGGCGCTGGCGACGTACGTCAGGTTGACCGGTCCAGGCGGGCCTTGGATTCCTTGCGCTCCTCTTGCCCCTGCCGCCCCGACTGGCCCGGCTGGGCCCGTCGGACCGGCTGGCCCGGCTGGGCCGAGAGGTCCTCGCCTACCTCGCGGAAGCTGTCCGGACTTGAAGTCCTTCTTCAGCAGCGAGTGGTTGATCACCTGCTTCGTGCCGACACTGTTCGCCGGCAGCAGCTTCGTCGCTGCGGCATACGAGGTGCCGCTGAGCGCGAAGAGCAACGCGACGTAGGCGACGAGGTTGCGTCGCACATGCTTCATGAACGAAGCCAACATGAGTGTCACCTCCTATCTGGAGCCGCTTCTTTCATGGCTCGACCGTCGCAGGGGTCGCTAACGCGCCACTAACGCAAGCGCGAGAACGCCTGGCACAAGAAGGTGTTCAACGGGACGCTGATGCTCAGGCAGGCGCAGAAGCTCGAGCTCGCCTACAAGCGCGCACACGGCTGAGACGGCAAGCTGCACCCGTTGAAGTTGGCCCTCGGGAGGCGCGTCATCGGTGGCGAACAGCACTGAGGGAAGGAGGCCGCCATCAGGAGGGAAAGAGGCGCGACTCGCAGGCACCTCCTCCGCGTGTGCATCGAGGTAGAAGCGCGTTAGTAGCGCGTTAGAGGCCTTCGCGAGCCTTGCCTGCAGACAGGCAATGACCCACGGGGTCATGAGGGCAGGCAGGAGGAACAGGGATGAAACGACTACTTCTCGCCGGCGCGGCGCTTTTCGCCGCCGCCGCGGTCACTGCTGTCGTTGTCAGGGGCGGTCTGACGACGTCATCGGCAAAGGCAGCCTCGCCGGGAGACGGGCTTAGCGCCTACGTCGTCCTGACGAACCGCGGTCCGCTGCCGCCGTGTTCGGCAGACGGCTGCACAGCTGCGAACCTCACCTGGGAGTACGTCCACGTCATCAACTCGAATCCCGTCGGCAACGACATCAACGGCGGACGGCGCACGACAGCGCCCAACGCGTTCGTCCTCGAAAGCGTCGAGGAGACGATCCTCGTCAACGGGACGGTCTTCAGTGAGGAGACGCTCACTCCGCCGCCCAACGTGAACAGGCCCGGCCCCTCCGGTCGCTGGCCGGCGACGGTTACCTGCGGAACCCCACCGGCGCCGCCTCCCTGTAACACCGTTCTCAACCCTGCGATCCTCCCGGGCGAGAACACGATCGGCTTCTACGACGGCTGGTTCCATGCGAGCGACGAGCCGACCGGCAGCTACGTCTTCCGGTTCACCTTCCACGGAACGCTCAATGGCGCACCGGTCGACCTGACCGCAGCTCAAAGTCGATTGAAATGACCTAAGAG
The DNA here is from genome assembly GCA_046726435.1 of Actinomycetota bacterium. GTDB lineage: Bacteria > Actinomycetota > Thermoleophilia > Gaiellales > Gaiellaceae > AC-32. The sequence continues at coordinate 1,114 of JBKPAM010000008.1, read as the reverse complement.
CGCAGGAGGAGGGCGACAATCGGCAGAGAGTCGCCGTCCTCCCTTTCACCCGCGGAAAACGAAAGCTCGACGGCTCAGCGCGCTGGACTTAGGTCAGCTCGAGCATCGCCCCGATTCCGTTCACGACCCGGTCCAGCAACGGCGCCAAGCGCCTAGACGCCGAGCTCTGCGAGTAGCGGGCCCGTGTCGAGCGGGTCGAAGCCGATGCGCCCTGCGATTTCCTCGCTCGACGGCTTCGTGCCTTCGCGGAACAGCTCGCGCAAGCGGTCGCCCGTCTGGCCGCTCGCCCACCACTCGTCGCCGACTTCGCGCTCGAGGAACGCGCGCAACTGGGCCGCCCGGATCCAGGCGCGCAGGTAGTCGGCCGAGTAGAACCCGGCGTCCATGTCCGCGAGGAAGCCCTCGCTTCGGTACTTCATGCCGGTCGCCTCGGTCAGCCGCTCGGCGTAGCCGGCAGCCGTCCCGCCGTCCTCGCCGAACCGGCCCCAGAAGTCGAGCTCGAACTGCAGCTTCGCGGTGTACCGCCGGAAGAGGAGCGCTTCCATGAAGACGGTCGCCTCCGCGTTCTGATCCGCCTCGTCGTCCGAGAGGCCGAAGTAGCGCGCATGCCAGCCGGGCTGCCGCGAGATCGCCTCGACGATGTACGAGTAGATCTCGGTCAGTGCGTGGTCGCGGGAGATGTTGCGGAAGGTGTACGGAAGCGAGGGGTCGCAGCCCGCGTAATGCAGCGCGTGCCCGGCCTCGTGCAGGAAGGCCTGGTAGTCGTGTAGCCCACCCTGGGCGCGCGTGATCAGGTGCACGATCTTCGGCGGGTCGGCGGGGATCACGCAGGCGCGTGGCGACTTCTGGGGCCGGTCGTCGAGGTCGAGCTTGATGTTCCGCTCGTTCTCGACGTCGAAGCCGAGCCGCACGAGCGTGTCCATGCAGACCGGGACGGCCTGCTCCTTCGTGTACACGCCCTCAAGTGGCGAGAGTCGGCGAAGGTAGGCCACGTGCGAGGAGCTCGGGACGGGCTCGCGCTCGGGGCCGAGCAGGCGCTCGAGCCAGCGTTCCTTCAAACGGGTGTAGACGCCGGTCGCGGCCTCGCTCGCCGCCGCAAGAGCGTTCTCCAGCT
>JBKPAM010000007.1:0-49647 GCA_046726435.1 Actinomycetota bacterium | reverse complement strand
ATCGCGTGCGCCGCCTCGGGTGCGGGGAGAATTCCCTCGCTCCCCGCGAAGATCACGGCAGAGGCGAACACGTCGTTCTGGAGGTAGGCCTCGGCGCGGACGAGCTCGTCGCGCACGAGCTGCGAGATCAGCGGCGCGACGCCGTGGTAGCGCAGTCCGCCCGCGTGAATCGGCGCGGGAACGAAGTCGTGCCCGAGCGTGTGCATCGGCACGAGCGGGGTCAGCTTGCTGGTGTCGCCGAAGTCGTAGGCGAACACGCCCCGCGTCAGGGTCGGGCAAGCGGCGGGCTCACAGGCGAGCACGTCGATCTCGCGCCCGGCGATCTTCTCGCGCAGGAACGGAAACGCGAGCCCGGCGAAGTTCGAGCCTCCCCCGACGCAACCGATGACGACGTCTGGAAAGGCGCCGGCAAGCTCCATCTGTGCAAGCGCTTCGGAGCCGATCACCGTCTGGTGTAGGAGCACGTGGTTGAGGACGCTCCCGAGCGAGTACGCGGTGTCGTCACGACCGGCGGCGTCCTCGACCGCCTCGGAGATGGCAATGCCGAGGCTCCCGGGCGAGTCGGGGTGCTCGGCGAGGATCGCGCGCCCTGACTCCGTGTCCTCGGAGGGGCTCGGGACGATGTCCGCACCCCAGGCCCTGATCATCGAGCGCCGCGCAGGCTTCTGCTCGTAGGAGACGCGAACCATGTAGACCTTGCACTCGAGCCCGATCAGGCGGCAGGCAAACGAGAGCGCGCTTCCCCACTGGCCGGCTCCGGTCTCCGTCGCCAACCGGGTCCGCCCCTCCTTCTTGTTGTAGTAGGCCTGCGCGACCGCCGTGTTCGGCTTGTGGCTGCCCGGAGGGCTGACCCCCTCGTACTTGTAGAAGATCCGGGAGCGGGTGCCGATCGCCTCCTCGAGCCGGCGCGCGTGGTAGAGCGGCGTCGGGCGCCAGAGGCTGTAGATCTCGAGGACCTCCTCGGGGATCTCGATCTCCGGCTGCTCGCTCACCTCTTGCCCGATCAGCTCCATCGGGAAGAGCGGCGCGAGGTCGTCCGGCCCGACCGGCTCGCCGGTGCCCGGGTGCAGCACAGGCTGCGGCGCCGTGGGCAGGTCCGGTCGAATGTTGTACCAGCGCCGTGGAAGCTGCGTCTCGTCGAGGAGGAACTTCGTCTGGCTTCCAGCGCGTGCGCGCGTCTGCTGCACGCCACGAGCATAGAGCGTCGGTGTCGCCCGTGCACCCAGGGCCCAGGGCCGTGGGCTACGGCGTGTGCCCGGCGAGGATCTGCGCCAGCTTCGAGGCGTCGATGTTCCCGCCCGAGACGACGCAGACGACCTTCTCCGGCCCTCGGCTCTGCCCGAGCGCAGCGGCGAGGGCGAGCGCGCCGGCGCCTTCCGCCACGACTCGGGCGCGGGAGGCGAGCAGGCGGACGGCGGCGGCCGTGTTGTCGAGCGAGACCGCGAAGGCGCCGTCAAGGAGGCCGTTCGCCCGCGCCCACATCGCCGGGAGCACCGCCGGCGCTCCGGACCCGTCGACGAACGAGACCCGGTACTCGACCGGGCGCGGCTCGCCCGAAGCGAAGGCAGCGGTCAGCGGAGCACCGGTCTCGGGCTCGACGGCGTAGACGGCAGCTTCGGGCCGCAGCGCCTTCACCGCGCTCGCGATCCCCACGCTGAGGCCGCCGCCGCCGAACGGCACGAGCACGCGGTCGACGTCGGGGAGGTCCTCGAGGATCTCGAGCCCGATCGTCCCGTTCCCGGCCATCACCCGCTCGTCCTCGACCGGGTGGATGAAGACGCCGTCGGCCTCCGGAAAGCGCGACTCGGCGATCGCCTGCCACCAGCGCTCGTACGGCACCTTCACCACAGTGCCGCCGAGGCGCTCGATCGCCGCCAGCTTCGTCTCGGGCGCGTGCTCCGGGACGACGACCGCGCACGGGACGCCGAGCTCGCGTGCCGCCCACGCCACGCCCTGCCCCATGTTGCCGGCGCTCGCGGTGACGATCCCCGACCGCAGCTCGTCCGGATCCGTCTGCAGGGCGGCGTTGAGCGCGCCGCGGAGCTTGAACGAGCCGATCGGCTGGAGGTTCTCGAGCTTCAGGTAGATCTCCGCGAGGTGCTCGGGCGCCTGCAGCCGGACGAGCGGCGTGCGGAGCACGCTGCCGGCGAGGCGGCCGCGCACGGCGCGAATCTCCTCGAGCGGGATCAGAACGCCACCGCGGTGCCGGCTCCGGCCTCCCGCGCACGTGCGTACACGTGCTCAGCCGCCGCCAGGTCCTCCGCGGCGAGCCCGAGCGACTTGAAGACGGTCAGCTCGTCCGGCGAGCGCCTTCCTTCACGCGAGCCGATCAGCACTTCGCCCAGCTCCGCGCGGATGTGCTCTGGCCCGATGCCGGCCTCGCGGACGGCGAACAGGAAGTCGCCGCCCTCGTTGACCATCGACTCGTGGGCGTCCGCGAAGAGCGCCGCCGAGGCCACCGTTTCGGCGTCGAGCTCGCGCGCAGTCGGGATGGAGGAGCCGACGGCGTTCACGTGTGCTCCGTGCGCGAGCCAGTCGCGCCTCACGATCGGCTCCGGCGACGAGGTTGCGGTCACGAGGACGTCCGCGCCTCGCACGGCCGCCTCGGCGCTCTCCACCGCCTCCACCGGGAACGGCGCCCGCGCCTCGTCGGCGAAGGCCTGTGCGTGCGCCTCGGTCCGGCTCCAGACCCGCGCTCGCTCGAACGGCCTCACCTTCGCCATCGCCTCCAGGTGCGAGCGCGCCTGCACGCCTGAGCCGAGGATCGCGAGCTCCCGCGCGTCCTCGCGCGCGAGCGCGCGCGTAGCGACTGCCGAGACCGCAGCCGTTCGGATGGCGGTCACCGCGGAGGCGTCGACGACCGCGCGCAAGGCGCCGGTCTCTCCGTCGAACAGCAGGACTCCACCCTGGTGCGTGTCAAGACCTCGTTCGGGGTTGCCCGGGAAAATGCAGATGGCCTTGAGGCCGTAAGCAGGCTTGCCGGCGGAGCGGTGCGCCGGCATCAGCCCCATCAGGCTCGGCTCGTCAGGTGGCCTGATCACGAAGCGGAGCGGCTGCCAAACCGACCCGCGCGCGAGGTCCGCAAGCACGTCGGACATCAGCTCGATGCACTCCTCCATCGAGAGCAGGCGCTCCACGTCGGCGTGCGCCAGCACGAGGAGCTCACTCACGCGAACAGCTCCGCCAGCTCGTCTCTTTCCCGCGGCGTGAGCTCGAGCTCGGTCGCCGCCAGCGCGGAGGCGAGCTGTCCCGGGCTTCGAGGCCCTACGACGACCGTGGTCACCTGCGGGTGGCTGAGCACCCAGGCGGTCGCCAGCACGGCCGGCTCAACTCCGCGCGCGGCGGCCGCCGCGGCGAACGCGTCCAAGCCGGCGAACGTCTCGTCGCTCACCAGATCCGTGTAGGGCTCCGGGCGCTGGGTCATCCGCGAGCCCGAAGGGTAGGGCTCGCCGCGACGGTACCTCCCAGCGAGCCAGCCGCCCGCGAGTGGGCCGAACGACGTGAAGGCGAGCTGCTCTCGCACGCACACCCGCAGGACGTCTCGCTCGGCGCCACGCCGGAGCAGGCTGTACTCGTTCTGGACCCATTCGAACCGTGCCAGCCCGAGCCGCTCGCTCGTCTCGAGCGCCTCCTCCAGTTGCGACGCGTCGACGTTGCTGGCGCCGATCGCCCCGACCTTCCCCGAACGGACGAGCTCGTCGAGAGCGCGCAGCGTCTCCTCGATCGGAGTCTGCTCGTCCGGCTCGTGCGTCAGGTACATGTCGACTCTCGGGCTCCGAAGCCTCGTGAGGCTGCCGTCGATCTCCCGCAGGATCCTCTCGTAGGACAGACCCCTGTCCGAGGGGTCGCCGCTCACCGACCAGTAGACCTTCGTGCTCAGGAGGACGGCAGCGTCCCGCTCCGTCCGCCACTCCCCGACCCAGCTCTCGCTCCTCCCGCCGCCGTACGACGCGGCGGTGTCGAAGAGGGTGATCCCAGCCGCCCGGGCGGCGTCCATGAGCTCGAAGGCCTGATCCCTCGTCTCGCCACGGCCGAAGAGCTCCGGAGCCGAGCCGACCCCACCGAAGTTCCCGCAGCCGAGGCCGATCCTGGACAGCTCCAGGCCTGTACCTCCTAGCCGCCGGTACTCCACCGGCAGAGCCTACTTCCGGCCGCGACTATGCTCACCCCGTGAAGCCGGACGTCGAGGACTACTCGCAGCCGCTCCTCCCGGGCGAGGCCGCCAGCGACTACGAGCGCTACCTGCGCACCGACGAACTGCTCGCGCTGCAGAAGACCCCCGGCGAGCAGGTTCACCGCGACGAGCTCCTCTTCCAGACCGTGCACCAGGCCTCGGAGCTGTGGCTGAAGCTGGCCTGGACCGAGGTGCAGGAGGCGACGCGTCTTCTGGAGCAGGGCGCCCTCGACCCGGCCGTTCGCCTGCTGCGCCGGGCGCTGCTCGCGCTCGACTACGTGACGGCCCAGCTGGAGATGCTCGAGCATCTCTCGCCCTGGGAGTATCAAGACATCCGCAAGGTGCTCGGCCACGGCAGCGGCTTCGACTCGCCGGGCTTCCGCGGGGTCAGGCAGGTGACGCCGCCGCTCGGCCAGGCGTTCTCCGCGCTGCTGCGCGAGCAGGGCCTCAACGTGGTCGAGCTCTACCGCCGAGGACGCGAGCACGAGCAGCTCTACCAGCTGGCGGAGCTGCTGATCGGCTGGGACGAGCGGATCACGTTCTGGCGAATGCGCCACTACCTCGTCGTCGCGCGTGTGATCGGGGACGAGGTCGTCGGGACCCAGGGCACGCCGGTGGAGCTGCTCGGAAGCCTGATCAAGCAGCGCTTCTTCCCGGAGCTCTGGCAGGCGCGGAACCGCCTCACCGCGCTTGCAAACGAGGAGCCGTGAGCTCTCCCCTTGCTAGTAAGAGCCTCGCGATCCGTGTGAGAATCCGCCCGTGAAGGGGCACGTCGTGCACGAGCGAGACCTGGATCGCACCCGGGCCGCGGGCGACACCGCGACGAGGGCGATCGCGATCGACGAGCGCGCAGGCTCGTCGGTCCTCGAGCTCCACCTGACGCGCTACGAAGTCGGCCGGTCGCTTCCGCGCAGGCTCGAGGGCGTCCAGGAAATCATGTACGCCGTTTCCAACACAGGGACACTGATCGTCGACGGAGCGTCGTACCAACTCGAGCCCGGCACGGCTGCCTACCTCAGGGCCGGCGAGTCCTACGAGGTGGAGAACCCAGGGCCGGAGGAGCTCCTCGTCGTCTCGGCGACCGCACCGCAGGGCGAGGAGGCGCCGGACGGCTCCGCGAAGCGGACGGTGCGCTATGCCGACCAGCCGACGCTGCCCGCGAGCGGCGACCGCGAGTTCCGCTACCTCGTGACCGATGAGGTCGGCTGCCGGGACGCGACGCAGTTCTTCGGCGTCATCGCCCCGGGTCGCGCACCGGACCACAGCCACGTCTACGACGAAGTGATCTACGTCCTCGAGGGCAAGGGCGTCCTGCACGGAGACGGGGCGGACAGGCCTGTCTCAGCCGGCTCGTGCATCCACCTGCCGCCGTTCTTCGTTCACTCGCTCGAGAACAGCGGCGACTCGCCCATGCGGATCGTGGCCGTCTTCCACCCTGCGGGAGACCCGGCCTCGCGTGCATACGAGGCAAACGAATGACGAGGATCGACGTCTACCTTTGGTATCGGGGGCACAACTCAGGAGGGTCAAGATGAGGAAAGTCATTGTCGCGGCGTTGTTCGCGACGGCGGTCGCCGCCCTGGCGACGGCCGCATGGGGCTCGACGAAGCGTGCGAGCAGTCCCGCCTCCGCAAGTCAGGCGGGGAGCGCGCTTATCAAATGCGGCAAGACGCGGACGATCGGGCTGATGGCACCGATCACGGGCCCTGCCGCGTCGCTCGGAAAGCCACAGGTGGACTGGGCGCAGTACTACCTCAAGACGTACAACAAGACGCACAAGACCAAGTTCAAGTTCGTCAAGGAAGACACCATGCTGGGCTCGTCGAACGGGACGGCCGAGGCGGTCAAGGGCGCGCAGGCGCTCGGCTCCAACTCGAAGGTCCTCGGAGTCGTCGGGCCGGCCGGCTCGAACGAGGTGAAGGCGACGACCGGCGCGCTCAAGGGCGCGGGCCTTGGCTTCGTCTCCGGCTCTGCGACGAACACGACGATCACGACCGACGGCACGCGCAGGGGCTACTTCTTCCGCACCGTGCCGCCCGACTCGTCGCAGAGCAAGAGCGTGGCCAAGTACATGCTCAGCACGCTCAAGGTGAAGCGGGTCTACATCGTCGACGACCAGGAGGCCTACAGCACCGGCCTCGCCGACGAGGTTCAGGCACTGCTGAAGGCCAAGAGCGTCAGCGTTGGACGTGACGGGGTCAGCCAGCAGGCGTCCGACTTCTCGGCGCTGATCAACAAGATCCCGCGCAACACCCAGCTCGTCTACCTGCCCTGGCAGCTGCCGCCGAAGGCCAAGGCGTTCGGCCAGCAGATGAAGGCCCTGGGGCGGGCCGGCGTGAAGCTGATGGGCTCCGACGGTCTGTTCGACCCCGCGTTCTCGGGGCTCGGGTCACACGTCTACGACTCGTTCTTCCCCGTGAACCCGGCGGACAAGAGGGTCGCCGCCTTCAAGAGGCTCCACGGAGGAAAGACCGAGCTCTTCGGAGCCCCGAGCTACGTGGCAACGCAGGTCGTCGCAGGGGCGATCAACCGGGCCTGCAAGGACGGCAAGGCGACACGCGCCGAGGTCCGGAAGCAGCTCAAGAAGACGAACGTCTCGGTCAAGACGTCGCTGCTGGGACTGCCGCTCCGCTTCGACAAGAACGGCGACATGGTCAAGCGTCCGTTCGGCATCTACCACTCGGTCAAGGGAGTCTTCGTCCGAGTCGCGTAGGCCATTGACCTGATCCATGCAGCGCGGCCCACTACCCCGTGGGCCGCGCTGCGTTTGTGCGATCGTTCGTTCCCCCCTGTGGACTGGAGTCTCTTCTTCGGCGAGTTGGTCAGCGGGCTCACGCTCGGGAGCATCTACGCGCTGATCGCGCTCGGCTACACGATGGTCTACGGGATCCTGAAGCTCCTCAATTTCGCCCACGGCGACGTCTACATGATCGGAGCCTTCGTCGCCTTCTTCGTCCTGCAGTGGCTCGGCGGGCCGCTCAACCCTTCGGTCAACGGCTGGATCGCGATCGCGATCATGTTCGCGGTGGCGATGCTGGCGTGCGGGGCGCTGGGGGTCGGTATCGAGCGCTTCGCCTACCGGCCGCTTCGCAACGCACCGCGCATCGCGCCGCTGATCAGCGCCCTGGGTGTCTCGATCTTCCTGCAGAACAGCGCCCTGCTGCTCTGGGGCCCGGAGTTCCGGGACTACGGCACGTTCGATCTGATCGGGGTCAAGAGCTACAGCATCGGCAAGAACTTCTTCATCTCGAACATCCAGATCCTCACGATCGCAGCGTCGGTCGCGTTGATGATCGCGCTCACGCTCGTCGTGACCCGGACCCAGGCCGGGAAGGCGATGCGCGCGACGTCGTTCGACCGCGAGGCCGCCGAGATGATGGGCATCAGCGTCGACCGCGTGATCTCGTTCACCTTCTTCATCGGCTCGGCGCTCGCCGCGGCGGGCGGCGTCATGTTCGGAATCGTGTTCGGCCAGATCTTCAACCTGATGGGCTTCACCGCCGGCCTGAAGGGGTTCACCGCCGCTGTCGTCGGCGGGATCGGAAGCATTCCGGGGGCGATGCTCGGCGGGATGCTGATCGGCCTCACCGAGGCCTTCGCAACCGGCTACCTGCCCGGCGGATCGACCTACGCGAACCTGTACGTCTTCGCGCTCCTGATCGGCATGTTCCTGATCCGGCCGAGCGGCCTCCTCGGGTCGCCCGCGATCCAGAAGGTATGAGCCCGCCGGACGGAGTGCCCGAGCGGCCGGACGTCGTCGACAGGCCGCAGGTCGGAGTCGACGAGTGGGTCGCGCAGGTCGAGGAGCGCCGCGAGGCCGCCACGGGCCTGGCCGGCGCCATCAGGCGCGTGTGGGAGCGCATACCACCCGTGGGTCATCTGGCCCTCCTGCTGGGGCCATTCGCGGTCTTCGGTTTCATCGCGAACGAGGGGAACCTCTATCGCTACGGCCTGATCACGATCATCTACGCGCTGCTCGCGCTCGGCCTGAACGTTGTCGTGGGCTTCGCGGGGCTGCTCGACCTCGGCTACGTCGCCTTCTTCGGCTTCGGCGCCTACCTCTACGGGATCATGGCCAGCGGCCATTCCGGGCACCACCTGCAGGCCGAGATCGCGATCCCGATCGTGGTCGTCTCGACCGCGCTCGTCGGGCTCCTGCTCGGGCTCACGTCCTGGCGGCTGCTCGGCGACTACCTCGCCATCGTGACCCTCTTCTTCTTGCAGGCGTTCGTGATCTTCGTCAACAACGCGAACGGCGGCGAGAGCGATTTCTCCTATCCGTTCGTCGGCAAGGTCGACCTCACCGGCGGAGCGAACGGCCTCGACCAGATCGACCCGCTCAACTTCTTCGGCCACCACATCACGACGACGAAGGGCTACTACTTCTACACGCTGATCTCGCTCGCGCTCGTGATGACGATGCTCTTCTTCGTCAACAGGTCGCGGACGGGCCGCGCGTGGCGTGCCTTGCGCGAGGATCCCCTCGCGGCAGAGGCGATGAGCATGCCGGTCAACCGGCTGAAGTTGCTCGCTTTCATGTTCGGCGCGGCCACCGCGGGCTTCACCGGGTCGATCTTCGGCGCCGTCCAGTCGGGCGCCTTCCCGGGCGACTACGACGTCGGGCTGCTGATCACGATCTACGCGATCGTGATCCTCGGCGGCCTCGGCAGCATCGGAGGCGTGGTCATCGGCGCGCTGATCGTCAACGGCGCCCCGGAGCTGCTCCGCTCCTCCTCGAACGCGCGCTTCCTCTTCTACGGCGTGCTCGTGCTCGCCCTGTTCATCGCGATGCGCCCGTGGTACCGGCCGGTGGTCGTGCTCCTGGGAACGGTCGCGTTCGGAGCCGCTGTCCACGCGATCGCGAGCGCCGCCTGGCCTCGAGGCACCGCGGGCCACGTCGAGGGCGGCGGGGCGTTCGGGCGGGCGCTCGATCACTGGGTTCTCCTGCCGGCGCACACGGGTCGGATCGCAGGGTGGGCGTACTTCGCGTTGATCGTCGCCGCGCTCGTGCTGACGCTCGTCCACGGCTGGTGGCGCACGATCCTGCTCATCCCCACGCTCTACCTGGCCGCGTTCGTCTGGGAGAACAAGCTCGTGGAGCAGGTCTCTGGCGCGACCCGGCTGATCCTTCTCGGCGCGCTGCTGGTCGTGATCATGAACGTGCGGCCGTCGGGGATCTTCGGTACGTCTCGCGTGGAGATCGTCTGACCATGGCGCTGCTCGAGCTGCGCGACGTCTCGAAGTCGTTCGGAGGCCTGCTATGCGTCGACGGCCTCACCATGCACGTCGGCGAAGGCGAGATCGTGAGCCTGATCGGCCCGAACGGGGCCGGCAAGACGACGGTGTTCAACCTCATCACGGGGATCTTCCGTCCCGACGCGGGCGAGATCGCCTTCGACGGGCAACGAGTCTCCGGGCTTCCGCCCCACAAGATCACGCAACGCGGGATCGCCCGCACCTTCCAGACCCTGCGCCTGTTCCTGAACATGACGGTGCTCGAGAACGTCATGGCCGCCGCCTACGGGCACACGCGCGCCTCGGTGCTCGAGGCGATGCTTCAGCTACCGCGCTCGCGGCGAGAGGAGAAGCGGATCCGGGGACTGGCGGAGGAGAAGCTCGCCTTCTTCGGCCAGCGGCTCGCCGGCTACCGCCACGACCAGTTCGCCTACAGCCTCTCGTACGCCAACCGGCGGCGGCTGGAGATCGCGCGGGCGATGGCGACGAACGCGCGACTGCTACTCCTCGACGAGCCGGCCGCAGGAATGAACCCGCACGAGACGCACGAGATGACGGAGCTGATCGGCAGGCTCCGCGAGCAGGCGGGCTACTCCATCCTCGTGATCGAGCACGACATGCATGTCGTCGAGGGCATCTCCGACCGTGTGATCGCCCTCGACCACGGCATCAAGATCGCGGAAGGCTCGTTCGACGAGGTGGCGATCCACCCGCTCGTGATCGAGGCGTACCTGGGCCTGCGCGCGGAGAGCGAGGCGGTCTGATGCTCCTCCGGCTCGAGGACGTCAACACGTACTACGGGCAGATCCACATCCTGCAGGGCGTCTCCCTCGAGATCGGCGAGGGCGAGCTCGTGTGTCTCCTGGGCGGGAACGCCTCCGGCAAGTCGACGACGCTCAAGACCACACTCGGGACGGTCCGGCCCCGGAGCGGCCGCGTCGTCTTCGCAGGGAAGGACGTGACGCACCGGCAGACGAGCTACCGAATCGCGAAGGGCATGGCGATCGTCCCCGAGAACCGGCGCCTGTTCGCGCCGATGAGCGTCTACGAGAACCTCGAGATGGGCGCGTACCTGAACCGCGACCGCTTCAAGCCCAATCTCGCGCGCGTGTACGACCTCTTCCCGCTGCTGAAGGAGCGGCGCCGACAGCTGGCCGGGACGCTCTCGGGCGGTGAGCAGCAGATGGTCGCGGTCGGCCGCGCGCTGATGTCGGAGCCGAAGCTCCTGCTGATGGACGAGCCCTCGATGGGGCTCGCGCCGATCCTCGTCGAACGCACCTTCGACATCATCAAGCAGGTGCACGAGTCCGGGGTCGCGATCCTCGTGGTCGAGCAGAACGCCAACGTCTCGCTCTCGATCGCAGACCGGGGCTACGTCCTCCAGACCGGGCGGATCGTGCTGTCGGGCACGGCGTCCTCGTTGCTCCAGCACGAGGACCTGCGAAAGGCCTACCTTGGCCGTTGATCTCGCAACGTTGCCATCGCGAATTCGCCACCGCTTCCCCGTCTTCGAGCAGCGCGTCTACATCAACAGCTGCTCGCAGGGCGCGCTCTCCAACTCGGTGCGCGACGCCTACGGCCGGTACCTGGACGACTGGGACGAGCACGGCGCACCCTGGGAGTACTGGGTCGGGCGGCTCGAGGCGGTGCGCGCCGCCGTCGCCTCGCTCGTGAACGCGGACGAGGACGAGATCGCGGTGACGACGTCGGTCTCGGCCGGAGTGAGCGCGCTCGCCAGCGGCCTGCGCTTCGACGAGGGACGGGACACCGTGGTCGTCAGCGACTTCGAGTTCCCGACGATCGGCCAGATCTGGCACGCCCAGGAGCGGCGCGGGCTCCGCGTCGTTCACGTCCCCGCCGAGGCCGACGGGACGATCCCGCTCGAGCGCTTCGCGGACGCGATCGACGAGCGGACGGCGCTCGTGGCAACGACGCATGTCTGCTTCCGCAACGGCGGCCGGCTCGACGTCGAGGGCATCGCCCGCATCGCCCACGAGCGAGGGGCGCTCGTGCTCGTGGACGCGTACCAGACGATCGGCTCGCTCCCGATCGACGTGCGCGAGCTCGGGTGCGACTTCCTCGCGGCAGGCGTGCTGAAGTACCTGCTCAGCTCCGCGGGTCTCGCCTTCCTCTACTGCCGCCGCGAGCTAGTCGAGCAGATCGAGCCGACCGCGACCGGCTGGTTCGCCGACCGCGACATCTTCGAGATGGACATCCACGACTACTCGCCGGCGTCGACTGCTCGCCGGTTCGAGGCGGGCACACCGCCGGTGCCCTCGACGTACGCGGCGATCGCCGGGATCGAGCTGATGCAGGAGATCGGAATCGCCGAGACCGAGGCGCACGTCAGGGAGCTGAACGCGATCCTGCTCGCGGGCCTCGACGAGCTCGGTGCGCGGGTCGTGACGCCGAGGGCCGAGGAGCAGCGTGGCGCGCTGGTCTGCGTCGCCTCCATCGACGTGGCACGGCTCGTGGAGAGGCTGGCCGCCGAAGGAGTGGTCACCTCGTCACGGGACGACAACCTGCGCATCTCGGCCCACTGCTACAACACGGGCGAGGACGTGGAGACCGTACTCGGCGTCCTCGCAATGAACCGCGAGCTACTGGCCTGACGGGAAAGCTCGAGGGCCGCCGAGCGACGTCGCCCAGCGGCCCTCACAACATGCCTCGCGAGTCCTAGTACGGCGGGTAGAGCTCCTGAGCGCTGCCAGAGAACAGCACCGGCGAGCTGCCCGCGTGGATCGTGCCCCCGCGGACGTTCTCGAGCCCCGCGAACATGGGCTCGTCGAAGAGCCCTCCGGACGGCGGGAAGCCGATCGCGAAGGCGCCCACGACGCGCTGCTGCCCTGCGAGGAAGGAGGTCGAGATGTAGTCGCCGACCATGACTCCCTGGGTGGTCGGCGCGAGCCAGCCGAGCTGCATCGGGTCGCTCAGCAGCTGAGGAGCACTCCAGTCCTCTCCGTTGTCGAGCGAGGACGTGAAGCCGACCTGGATCTCACAGGTGGTCCCCACGCAGCCCGCCGGCTGCTCGCGGTAGTAGGTCAGCGCGAGCAAGGTATGCGTGCCCGCCGAGTTGCGGTCGACCGCCAGTCCGGGAATGAAGTGGTCGATGCCGCTTCCCACCGGATCGATCGGGATGCGCGTGACAGCCGACCAGTTCGTGCCGTCGGCCGAGTTGCTGAGGACGATGTCGTTGGCCGTGCCTCCCGGCTCGAAGCGGTTGTCCTGCCACGCGACGTAGACGACGCCGTTCCGGTTGATCTCGGCCGTGGGCAGTGCCGAGGTGCGCACCCCGGGCACCCCGTGCGACGACCGGGTCGAGATCCGCACCGAGGCGTTCCACGTCGCCCCTCCGTCGTCCGAGCTGAAGGCCCGGATGCCGCTCGTCCCGCTCAGCCCCTCGAACGGGACGACCACGCGGCCGTTCGGCTGAACGACGGGCTGCCCGCCCAGGCCGTGGATGTTGTCGGCGGTGGGGGTGGGCGCGCCCCAGGTGACGCCGCCGTCGCTCGAGGTGGACATCAGCTCGAGGTCACCGGCGCTGGCGTTGTCGAATTCCGTGTAGCAGTTGCCGTAGAACGGGCTGCTCGGAGTGTTGTCGCAGGCGGTCCAGTTCTTGTCGTAGAACACGTTGTTCGCGGCGACGACGATCGGTGCGCCCCAGGTGAGCCCGCCGTCCGTCGAGCGGCTGACCATCACGTCGACGATGCCGCCGCCGGAGAAGTGGGCGCCGAGCCACGAGACGATCCAGGCGCCGTCACGGGCGTCGTAGGCGACCGACGGGTCGCTCACGGAGAAAAACGGGCCCGGCGAGGCCGCCTCCTGGCTCGTCCCGGGCAGGAACCCGTGCGTCCAGGAGACGCCGCCCGTTTGGCTGGTCGAGAAGCCGATATCGGTGGCTCCGCCGTTGAAGACTCGTCCGACCTGGTACGCGCTCACGACCGTCGAGCCCCAGGCGAACGTATCGGGCTCCACCTCGGTGGCGTGCTCGCCCCTCGGTGCATTCGCCGGCGTGTAGGGATCGGAGCTGATCTGCGTGACCCCGGGCTGAGCTGCCCGGGCAAGAGCGGTCGTGAAGAGCGCGACGGCTAGCGCCGCCGCGATCAGTAGCGCCCCCCGCCACGCCTTCCAAGCTCTCTCTGACGTAACCGTTCCCTTCGTCATGCGGCCTCCTTAGGGATCGAGGGACAGTGCTCGTCGTGCTCGAACCTGCCAGGCGCTTTCAACCGCGCGCTTTCGGCGGCGCGCGAGGTTCGTTCGAGGGCAGCCCTCGACGGCGGAGAGCCCGCCGACGCATCGTCGCCCCCTTCCCCGCTATGCCAATCGCAAAACCAACCGCCCGGCGGGAGCTCAGCGGTAGATCTTCGACTCGAGGCCCGAGAGGGGGATGCCACCCTCCGGCGCGACGAGCCAGGTCTCCTGCATGTAGAGGCAGTCTTGCCCGTTCTCGGCGATCGCGTGGGGGTGCATCGAGAACACCATGTTCTCGCGAAGTTCCGTGTCGACACCCTCGCCGATCTTCGGGAACTCGATCATCGTCATGCCGATCGAGTGGCCGGTTACATGGCCGAGCTTGTAGCCGCGATCCGTGAACCCCTTCGACACCGCTCGATGCGCCTCGTGCGCTGTGTTCGCCGGGCGAAGCGCGTCCTTCGCCGCCTCGAAGTACTCGTCGTAGGCCTCGTTCATGCGCTCGACCTCGCCGTTCGGCGTCCCGAGTGCGCGCGAGACCTCGACCCAGTGCCCGCCCGGCCCCGCGATCTCGAGCGAAGGAATGCAGAGCTCGCCGAGCATGGTCTCCGCCCGGGCGATCGCGAACTCGGCCCCGACGAGCACCATGTTCATGGTCAGGCGCCCGCAGCCCTCGGCGACGAACAACTCCTCCGCAGTCGCCAGAACCTCGGCGGCGCTCCGACCGGGCGCGTAGGCCTCCCGGAACGCATGGAAGCCTGCCGTGTTGATGCGGACGCTGTCGCGGACCGACTCCAGCTCCTCGTCGCTCTTGACCGCGCGCGCGTGGTCGAACACCACGTCCCAGCCGACGAGCTCGCACGCGCCCGCAAGGACGGCGTAGTCGCGCGGGGCGATCACGTAGTCGAGCCCGTAGACCCCGACGCGCTTCCCGCGCAGCCGGTCGGCGAGCCATTCGCCGGGGCGTTCCGCGAAGACCTGCTCGTCGATCCAGCTCGTCCCGTGCTCGCCCACGTACCGGGCCTCGCTTGGGAAGACGATCGCCGGCTCGCCCTCGCGCGGGAGCAGCACGTAGGCGTAGCGGTGCACGATCTGGAAGCCGGAGAGGTACGTCACCGCCCCCTCGAAGCCTGTGTACTCAGTCCCGCACACGAGCGCTGCGTCGAGCTCGTCGCGCTCGAGTGCGTCGCGCACGTTGGCGTAGCGCCGCTCGATTTCTCGCGCACTCACGCCCACGACCGCTCCAGCCCTTTCACGAGCGCGAGTATCCCTTCGTTCAGCGGCGTCGGCACGCCGAGCTCGCGGCCGAAGCGGACGATGCCGCCGTTCAGGTAGTCGATCTCGGTCTCGCGTCGGGCCTCCACGTCCTGCAGCATGCTCGCCTTGTGGTCGTAGGCGACGTCGGGCCGGGCGGCGTGGTCGATCAGCTCCTCCGGGTCGGCGTCGAGGACAATTCCCTGCGCGGCTGAGACCGCCTTGCCCTCGTCGACCAGGCCCGAGACCAGGGCGCGCAGCGCGGCGTCCTCGCAGACGCGGCCGTGGGTGAGGCCGGTGAGTGCGCCGACGGGGTTCGTGGCCGCGTTGAAGATCACCTTGCGCCACTGGGGCCCCCGCGCGTCCGCGACCGCGGCCGTCGGCAGCCCGGCGCGGGTGCAGGCCTCGGCAAGCCGCTCGACCTCGCTCAGCGGCGCAGGCCTGGGCTCGAACGGGCCGATCTTCGTGTCGCCCTTCACGTCCCACTGCACGTGACCGGGCTCGACGACGCGGCCTGCCGGAAAGGTCGTCCCGCGGATGACCCGCTCGACATGCTGCGCCAGCGCCTCCTCGTTGCCGAGGCCGTTCTGGACGGAGCAGACGGCGCCGCCGGCGAACGCGTGGGCGGCCGCCGTGATCGCCGACTCCGTGTGCATCGCTTTGGTCGCCACGATCCCGAAGTCGCACGGCTGGAGCTCCGCCGCGTCCGAAGTCGCACGGACGTGCCCCACCACATCGCCGGCGCCGGAGAGGTGCAAGCCATGCGCGTTGATCGCGTCGACGTGCTCCTGAGAGCGGTCGTACGCCCACACCTCGACGTCCTCCAGCTGGGCGAGGTTCGCGGCGAACAGCGAGCCGACCGCGCCGCAGCCGACGATGCAGATCCTCACGGCGTCCCCTCCGCCGCACGCGTCCGGCGCAGCCGCCACTGCGGCAGCCGCGCCTCGTGCCCGCCGGTGATCCCGGACGGGCGCAGCACGAGGATCAGCGCCATCAACGCCCCGAGCACGACGAAGCTCGAGCCGGTGGGGACGTCGATCTTGACGCCGAGCACGTGCACTCCGCTCTCGGCGTTGACCAGGAACGAGTCGAGCCCGCTCACCAGCAGTGCGCCTACGACGGCGCCGAGGAGGCTGTTGGTGCCGCCGACGACGAGCATCGCGAGCGTCAGGAACGTGAGCTCGAGGTAGACCTGCTCGGCGGTGATGGTGCCCAGCTGATGCACGAGCAGCCCGCCGCCGAAGCCGCAGATCGCGCCGCTGAGCGCGAACGCCCACAGCCGTTGCCGGTGGACGCTGACGCCGACGGCCTGGGCCACGGAGGCATCCTCGCGGGTTGCCCGCAGCAGGCGCCCCTGGCGGCTGAGCTGGTACAGCCACGCGACGGCGATCGCAACCAGCGCGCCCCACATCGCCTGAACGAGCCCCGTCGTCTCCGGGATCGAGGTCATCGTCCCGGGCCCGGGGCCGATCTTCGTGTAGTAGAGGAGCACGTTGTGGGTGATCCCGAGGACCGCGAAGGTAGCGATCCCGGCAGCCAGCCCGGAGAGGCGCATTAGCGGAAGCCCCACGAGCAGCGCGAAGACCGCGCCCAACCCCGCGGCCAGCAGCAGCGACTCGAGATTCCCCGTCGAGTGCCGCTCGAGGAACGGAAACAGGTCGGGCAGGATGTTCCGCTTCACGCCGGGCGGGATCGTGATCAGCCCCGCGCCGAAGGCGCCAACCGCGACGAAGCTGATGTGGCCGAACGACAACACGCCCGAGTTGCCGACGAAGACGTAGAGCCCGACCACGATCACGACGTCCACGAGCGCGGTCAGGAAGTAGATCTTGTTCGAGCTCGACGCGAGGCTCCCCAGCCCCGCTACGGCAACCACGAGCAGCAACGGCACTACGAGCGTCAGCACGCGGTTTACGAGGCTCATAACGCACCCTCCGGAACCACAAGGTGTCGACCGGTCAGTTCAGACGGCCGACCGGGCAAAACCCGGACGGCCTGGAAGCGCCGGCGCAAGCGCCGGCTCATGCCCGCTCCACAGGCCGGGCGCTCTGCGGCGCGAAGAGGCCGTTCGGGCGCAGGAGCAGCACCGCGATCACGAGCGCGAAGACGAACGAGTCGACATAGACCGTCGCGTTGGTCGGCAGCTTGTCGGTGAAGATCGAGGTCGCGATTCCGATCGAGAATCCGCCTAGGGTCGCCGTCCAGAGCCGGTCCATGCCTCCGACGACGACACCCACGAGCACGATGATCGTGTCGCGGAGGGCGAAGGATGGCACGACGAGCGGCGTCTGTATCACCAGGATCACGCTCACGGCCGCCGCCAGCACGCCCGAGAGCACCACGGCGAGCGTGATCACCCGGTTCGCGTTGACGCCCAACAGCCGCGCGGTCTGGAAGTCGGCTGCTGCCGCACGCATGTGCAGACCGACGCTCGTGCGCTCCAGCATCAGCGTGAGGCCCGCGAGCGCGACGAGGCCGCAGACGATTGCGACGATCGTGATCCAGCGCACGGTGGCGAAGCGGCCGCTGTTGGCCACCGGGTCGAAGAGCCCCGGGTAGACGGACGCGATCTTCCCGAGCGAGCCGAACTTGAGCTGCGCGATCGCTTGGAGCAGGAATGCGACCGCGAAGGTCGCCACGAGCATCGTCGCTGGCGAGGCACCTCGCAGTGGGCGAAAGACCGCGAGCTCCATCAGCAGCGAGAGCGCCACGACCACGCCGAGGCAGGTCAGCAGGCTCGCCCAGTCGGGCCAGCCGTGCTCGCTCGTCACCGCCAGGGAGAAGGCGCCGGCCATGATCAGCTGCCCGTACGCGAAGTTGACGAGGCGAAGCACACCGAACACGAGCCCGATCCCAACGGCCATCAGCGCATAGGTGGCACCGAGCCCGAGTGCGTTGAGCAGCGTCTGCACTATCCCCCGAAGTAGGCCGCCACGAGCCCGGAGGTGTCGCCCGCGTCAGCAGGCGTCAGCTCGGCCTGCACCGCCCCGTTGGAGAGCACGTACGTGCGGTCCGCGAACGCAACCGTGCGCTGGCCGCGCTGCTCCACGAGCAGGCTCGGCACACCCCGTTCACGGATGCGGCCGAGCGCATCGAAGACGGCGTCGACCACGGTCGGCGCAAGCCCCAGAGAGGGCTCGTCCAGGAGGATGAGCTCCGGCTCGGCAGCGAGTGCACGTGCGATCGCGAGCTGCTGCTGCTCCCCGCCCGAGAGCACGCCGCCGAGGCGTTTGCGATACCGCCCCAGGACCGGGAACAGCTCTCGGAGCTCGTCGAGGACCTTCCCGCGTGAGCCGCGCACGCGAGAAGCTGCGAAGCCGAGCTTGAGGTTCTCGTCCACCGTGAGGTGCGGGTAGATCCGGCGGCCCTCGGGAACGAGCGCGATCCCGGCCCGGGCGACCTGCTCCGGCGCGCGGCCCCGGATCGAGCGGCCCGAGAACCGGATGTCGCCCCGGGCGGCCCGCACCAGCCCCATCACCGCATGGAGCGTCGTGCTCTTGCCTGCGCCGTTTGGGCCGATCAGGCCGACGATCTCGCCCGGGGCAACGGACAGGCTGAGATTGCGCACAGCGGGGACGCCGGCGTAGGCGACCTCGAGGCGGTCGAGCTCGAGGATCGGCTCAGGCATCCGGCTCCATCTCGACCGCACTGTCGCCCAGGTACGCAGCGGCAACGTCGAGGTTGCGGCGGATCTCGCCGGGCGTGCCCGAGGCAAGCATCCGTCCTTCGTCGAGGACGTGGATCCGGTCGCAGACGGCCATCACGAGCGCCATGTTGTGGTCGATCAGGAGGACGCCGGCCTCGTAGTCGTCGCGGACGCGTCGCAGCACCTCCGCGAAGCCGGGCACGTCCCCCTCCGTCAGGCCGGCGGCCGGCTCATCGAGGAGCACGTACTTCGGGTCGGTCGCGAGCGCTCGGGCCACGCCGAGCTTGCGCTCGTCACCGTGCGGCAGCGCGGCGGCGGGAACGCCCGCCTGCGAGTCGAGCTCCAGCAGCTCGAGCAGGCGGTCGGCCCGCTCCCGGGCCGTCCTCGCGCGAGCACCGACACCGAGCGCGGCCACCTCGACGTTCTCGCGAACGGAGAGGTCGCGGAAGGAGCGGTTGTGCTGGAACGTCCGGGCCAGGCCCGCCCGCCCGCGCCTGGCGGGAGGCCAGCGCGTGACGTCCTGGTCGTCGAGCTGGACCCTCCCGCCGTTCGGAGCGTCGAACCCGCTCATCACGTTCACGAGCGTCGTCTTGCCGGCGCCGTTAGGGCCGATCAAGCCGACGACCTCGTGCCGCCGCAGCTCGAGCGTCACGTCCTCGAGCGCCTGGACGCCCGCGAACGTGCGCGAGACGGCGGTGGCCCGGAGTGCGCCTCCGGGCCACCGCTCCTTCCGAGCTGCTTCCGGCACCTAGCCGCCGATGTTGGCCGGCTTGCCCGCCGAGATGCTCCCGACGTAGTGCCCCTTGTTGTTCTCGACCTCGATCACGCGGTACGCGCGGCCGAAGACCGTGTGGAACCTCCTCGAGAAGCTGATCTTCCCCGAGATCGTCGGCAGGCCTTTGAAGTGCTCGAACTTCTTGGCGAGGACGATGCCCTTGGTCGAGCCCTTCGCCCGCTTGACTGCGGTGACGAACGCGTCGACCGCCGCTGCCCCGGTTACGAAGCTCCCCGTCGCCGGCGCACCCTCCCTCGACTTGATCTGGTTGAACAGCTTCCGCACCGCAGGATTCGGGTCGTCGCCGAAGATGGATGCGAAGGTGACGTACCAGTACTTCGTGACCTTCGGGTTCTGCGGGTACCAGTTCGTCCCGTCACCTGCCCAGGAGTTCATCAGCGGGGTCTTGACGCGCAGGCTGCGCAGGCCCGACACGAGCGCGGGCCAGTCGCCAAACGTCGTGGACGTGACGATCACCTGAGCCCCCCTCGTGCCGCGGATGCGGTTGACGAGGGCCGGGATCTGGTTCTCCCCCTGGACGAAGCTGTCGTCGCGGACGACCTTGCCGCCGAGCGCCTTGTACCGGTTCTTGAAGGCGGCAGTGACGTTCCTGAAGTAGACGAGGGACTTGTCGGTGACGACGATGGCCTTCTTCCACTTCTTCTTCTTGAACGCGTACTCCGCCATCGCGGCCCCCTCGTCCTGGGCGACGTTGCCGAAGCTGAACGCGAGCCTGCCCTTCGCCCCGAAGCGCTTGGGCCCCTGCTGGTCCGTGCCGATGCACGAGCCGAGCGCGAGCTTGCCGTGGTTGATCGCCTCCTGGGTCGCCGGCGCCGCGAACTCCACGTCGCAGGTGACAAGCAGCGCGACCGCGCCCTGGCTGAGCAGCTTCTGCGCACACGCCTTCGCCTGGGAGCTCGGCGGGTTGACTTTCGTGTCGCACTGGATGAACTTCAGCTTGCGACCGTTAACGCCGCCCTTGGCGTTGATCTGCGCCGCCCGCAGCTTGGCCGCGAGCAGGGCGGCGCTGTCGAAGGGCTTCATGATCCCCGACAGGTCGACCGCCGCGCCGATGACGATCGGTTTCTTCGCCGCAGGGGCGGCGTGCCCGCCGCTCGTGCCCACGACGGCGGCGATCGCCACAGCCACCGCGAGGAGCGCGACCAGTGCACTCCACCTTGTCGCTCTTTTCACCGCATCCTCCTCTTGTTCTCTTGACCCACGCCCCCGACGCCCTGACCGAGTATTAGACCCCTGCGGAGGCAACGGGTCAATCCGGTACCCACGAGGCCTCGCGGGCCTTGACGAGCCGGTACATCGCCGTGTGCAGCGGGACCGCGACGCCGAGCCTGCCCGCCTCGCGCACGAGCGCGCCGGTGATGTGGTCGATCTCCGTCGGCCGGTGGGCCTCGACGTCCTCCAGCATCGACGGGTAGTGCCGGCTCCCCCGCTGGGTCGCGAGGACGTTCATCTCCCACGGGTCCTCGTGCAACTCGAGGTCGGCCGCCGCGGCAACGCGCTTCCCCTCCTCGACGAGGTCGAAGACGAGGTGGCCGAGGTCGCCCAGGTGCTCGCGCTCCGCGAAGTGCCGGTCGTGGGGCAGGCTGGTCAGAGCCGCGACGGCGTTCACGGTCGCGTTGAAGATCAGCTTCGACCACTGGGCGGGACGCAGGTCGGCGAACGCGCGTGCCTTCAGGCCGGAGGAAACGATCGTGGCGGCGACGTCCTCCGCGAGCGCGTACGGGGTATCGCCGTAGGGGCCGAGCCAGGTCTCGGTGTCGAGGATGTACTCGACGTGCGCGTCCGAATGCTTCGTCCCGCTCATGAACGTCACCGCCGAGAGCACCCGGCGTCCCACGAACGCCTCCTCCGCGCCGAGGCCGTTCTGGACGGTCATGACCGAGGCGCCCGGCCAATGTCCCTGCAGCCGTACCGCCGCCGCGTCGAGCTCTGTCGTCTTGGTCGCGACGATCGCCAGCTCGGGCTCGGGCAATTGCGCGGGGTCGGTGGAAGCGCGCACGAGGGTGACGAAGTCATTGCGCCCCGAGACGCGGAGGCCGTGATCGTTCAGCGCCCGCGCGTGCTCCTCTCGCCGGCAGAGCACGGAGACGTCGCACACACGGCCGAGATGACCAGCGAAGAGGCTGCCGATCACGCCGGCGCCGACTACGCAGACGCGCTCGATACCGTCCTCCGCAGCGACTCGATCCCGCGCACAGCGAGCTCTCGTGCGTCCCCGTGCCAGAGCGACCCGGGTAGCTCCGGGTCGGAGAAGATCTCGAGGTCGAAGAGCCCGTCCCATCGCAGCGCCTCGAGGATCAGGCCGAACTCGATCGCTCCGTCGCCTGGCAGGACACGGTCGTTCGTGTTCCGCGTCGGCTCGCGCCAGTCGGCCAGATGCGCGCCTCGAATCCGGTCGCGATGGCGCTCGATCTGCTCGAGCGGCTCGCTCCAGAGGTTCCACGAGTCGAACATCAGGGCGACGTCGCCGCCGCTCTCGTCGACCAGCGCGGCGGCCTCGTCGAGCGAGCTGACGATCGTCCAGAAGTGCGCGAACTCGCGCTGGGTCGGCTCGAGCGCGACCGGTACACCCTGGGCGCGGCCCTCCTCGCCAATCGCGCGAATGCCTTCGAGCACCGCCTCGCGGTCCTCGCCGGGGCCGGTCAGAAAGAGCACACACTCAGGCTCGAAGGGTGCGAGCCGGCGGATGCAGCGGCGGATCGCCTCGACTCTCTCCGCCGGGTCCTCCGGGCCCTCCATCAACGGCAGCGGCAGGATCGACGGCACGGCCGGCACGGCAGCCGCGGCGCCCAGGCCGCTGGCCCGGAAACGCTCGAGTGAGTCGTCCGCGAGCTTCATCTCCCAGATCCCGATTCCGTCGGCGCCCGCCGCCCGGTACGCATCGAGGTCGTCGGCGAACGATTGCGTGACGGTCGTGATCTGCGAGATCGAGAGCTTCACCGCCACAACCGCCTGCGCAGCAGCTGCTTGGCGACCAGCGTTCCCGAGCCCGCCCCGAGGCCGGGGCCAGGGTGCGTGCTCGCGCCGATGTGCCAGAGGCCCTTGACCGGCGTCGAGTGCCCCGGGCTCGACGGAAGCGGTCGCCACAGCAGGTTCTGGTCCAGCGCGAGGGCGCCGGAATACGGGTCGCCCCGCTGGAGATTGATGTTCGCCGCCTGCAGGTCGGCCGGCGAGAGCGTCACCCGCTTCAGAAGGGCCGACTCGAGGTTCGGCACGTACTGCAGGATCCGGGCCTGGATCCGGTCGGCGTAGCGCTCGCGCAGCTCTTCGGTCCACGTTCCGTCCCCGGTGTCGAGTTCGTCCGCGGCGTCTCCCTTCACGTGCCAGGGCAGCTCCTGCAGCTGGATCCAGAGAAGCCCCGTGCCGTCCGGAGCGCGCGACGGATCCATCGTCAACGGCTGTCCGACGACGACCGTCGCCTCGGCCGGCAGCAGCCCCCGCTCGGCCTCATTCACGGCGCGCGAGACGCCGTCGAGGCCCGGCGTCAGATGCACGATCGCCGTCGTCGCCAACCGCTCGTCACCCTCCCAGCGCGGCGGCTCCGACAGTGCGAAGTGGATCTGCATCTCTGAGCGCCCGTACCTGAAGCGGCGGCCAAGCTGCTCGTGGCCCTCGATCAGCCGGCCGTAGAGCTGCGTGGGCGTAACGTTTGCGATCACCGCGCGCTCAGCGGCGACCTCCTCGCCGTCCGCGAGGCGCACCCCCGCCGCCCTTCCGTTGCGAACCAGCACCCGCTCCACCTCGCGGCCGGCCTCACAGGAGCCTCCGTGATCCTCGATCAGGCGCACCAGCGCCTCGACGAGGCGCGCTCCGCCGCCACGCGGGATCGGCATTCCGCCCTCCTGCACCGCGACGCCGATCACCTGGGTCATGAAGCCCGAGCCGGCCGCGTCGGGCCCGAGCCCGGTGTGCAGCACCCACGGCGCGAGCACGCCGTGCGCCCGTTCGGAGTCGAAGGTCTGCGTCAGCCAGTCCCGGCTCGAGGCGAGCACGTTGCCGGTGAATTCCGCCGCGCCCTGGCGCCCGAGCCGCCGGTAGGCCTTGAGGCCGAGCTTGAGCCCGTCGCGTGACCAGAGCTCGGTGCCGAGGACGCCGAAGGCGAGGTCGGCGTTCGGGAGGAATGAGTCGACCGCGCCGCGCCACTCCTCGCCGAGCTCGGCCGTGTTCGCATCGGTCGACCGAAGCAGGAACGTGGCCTCGCCGTCCGGGGAGAGCGTGGCGGTCGGGTGGTCGGTGTTCAGGTACTCGAGCCCTCGCGCAGCCAGCTCGTCCCCGAGCTCCGCGTGGGCCGCCCCGCCGACCCAGAGAGGGTGCCAGGCGCTGAAGACGTCGTGCAGGTACCCGGGCCCCGTCAACTCGGCCGTCCGGATGCAGCCGCCGAGCATGTCCTCGCGCTCGAAGACGCGCACGCTCCAGCCCCCGCGGGCCAGCAGCGCTGCGCAGGCGAGCGAGTTGATCCCGCTGCCGACGAGGACGGCGTCAGCCATCGACAAGGCTGCGGAACTCGTCGTCGCTGACGAGCCCGCGCTTCCGAGCGCCGAGCTCCTTGACCCGTGCGAGCACCTCGGCCCGGCGCTCCTCGGGCACGTCGAGCCCGAGCTCCTCTGCCTTGATCCGGATCGAGTGGAGCCCGCTCTTCTTGCCGAGCACGATCCCACGCTCGGCGGCCACCAGCTCCGACGAATAGGGCTCGATCGACGGCGGATCGTGGAACTGGCTCGCAACGGCACCGCTCTCGCGCCGGAAGAGCGTTTCACCGGTGACCGGCTTCCACGGCTCGAGCGCGTAGCCCGAAAGCTCGCGCACGCGCTCGGAGACCTCGCGCAACCTCTCCAGGTGCAGGTTCGACTCGACGCCGTAGAGCGCGAGCAGCGCGAGCGCGACCTCGCCGAGGTTCGCGTTGCCCGCCCGCTCGCCCATCCCATTGATCGTCCCGTGCACCCAGCTCGCGCCGGCCCGCACCGCGGCGACGACGGCGGCCGTCGCGAGGCCGAAGTCGTTGTGGCCGTGGAAGTGGACCGGCACGTCGGCGCCCACCCACTCGACGGTACGCCCGACGAGGTCGGCAACGGCCTCGGGGGAAGCGATGCCCAGGGTGTCGACAACCGCAACCTCCTTCGCGCCCGCGTCCACCGCGGCCTTGTAGACCCGCTCGTAGAAGTCCGGCCGGGCGCGGGTGGAGTCGACGCCGAAGAAGGCGGCGTGGATGCCGTGCTCCGCCGCGAACCGCATCGCAGCGGTGATGCGGTCGAGCATCTTCTCGCGACCGACCCCGATCGCGTCGAGCTTCAGGTCCGAGATCGGCGACTCGATCACCGACGCGCGCACACCCAGCTCGACCAGGGCCTCCAGGTCGGCCGGCACCGCCCGCGAGAAGCCCCAGATCTCGGCCCGCAGACCCGCCTCGAAGATCAGCTTGACCGCATCCCAGTCGTCCCGCGAGACCCGCGGGAAGCCGGCCTCGATCCGGTCGATCCCGAGCTCGTCGAGCAGGCGCGCGATCTCGAGCTTCTGCTCCGGGTCGAGCACGACGCCGACTGTCTGCTCGCCGTCGCGCAGGGTGGTGTCGTAGAGCCCGACTCTGCCGCCGTGGCGGTAGGGGTCGTTCAGCTCGCCGGTCCAGATCATGAGCGGACCACGCCGTCGGGGAAGGAGGACAGCTTCTCGACGCCCTCCGCGGTGACGAGGAAGTTGTCCTCGACTCGCAGGCCGCCGCCGCCCTCCCAGTAGATCCCGGGCTCGATCGCCAGCACCATGCCCTCCTCGATCGTGCCCGGCCCGGCCTGGTGCGCGTAGGGCGGCTCGTGGGCGCGGGCGCCGACGCCGTGCGCGACCGGGTGGCTCGGCTGGCCGGGGTAGCCGGCCTCGGCGATGCCGTCACGGATCACGCGGTCGAGCTCGGCGAGACTGGCGCCCGCGCGGCAGTGGTCGAGTGCCCGCTCGTACACGCCGAGGAGCTGCCGCTCGAGCTCGACGTAGTCGTCGCGCAGCTCGCCGGGGCAGAGGTTCTTCGTGTGGTCGCACCAGTAGCCGTCGGCGCAGACCCAGATCTCGAACAGCGTCGGCTGGTCCTCGGCGACGGGGAGGTCGCCGGTTGCGGTGAACGTCTTGATCCCGGACCCGGACCAGACGAGCGAGAAGCCGTGCGCGAGCTCGACCCGGCCCTTCCAACCCGTGCCCTCGCCGTGGACGAAGCCGTTCCAGAGCGCGCCCGCCTCGGACTCCTTCATCCCCGGCTCGAGCCGCTCGCGGCAGTGCTCCATCGCGGCCGCGGCGATCTCGTTGGCGAGGCGCATCCGCTCGAGCTCCTGCTCGGTCTTGAAGGCCCGGGCGCGTGCTAGGAGCGGCGTCGCGTCGGCGATCCCGGTGCCGAACGCGTGGAACCAGTCGTGCGTGAAGGTGGTCGGCTCGCCGACCATGCGGTCGGATGCCTGCGTGCCGAGCGAGAGCTCGAGCCCGATCGTGCCGTGGTCGCGCGCGGCCTCGGCCGCGAGCTCGATCGTGCGCGCGAGCGGCGGGCGAGGGTCGTCGTCGGCGTAGCCGCGGAGGTAGCAGACGTCGTCGGTCCAGGCCGTGCGCGCCGCGTCCTCGGCGGAGGCCTCGAGGCAGACGAGCGTCGGCTCGCCCTCGCGCGGAAAGACGACCGCCTCGTACCCCTTCATCCCCCAGAAATTGGTCAGGTAGACGACGTTGTCCGGCGCCCGCACGACGAGCGCGTCGACGCCCTCCTTCTCCATGAGCGCGCGGACCCGCGCGAGCTTCGCGTCGTCGCGGGGCCAGGCCATCGGCTCAGGTGTCCTCGCCCCACGGGCGGATGCGCGACGGCGGCGGCGTCCCGTGGGCGTCCTGCCACGACACGACCGGGTTGCGCAGCACGCCGATGCGGTCGATCTCGGCCTCGATCACGTCGCCGGGCTTCAGGTAGAGCCGCATCCGCTCTTCCTTGGACTTGAAGCCCGCCACGCCGGCAACGGTGCCGGTCGAAAGCACGTCGCCGGCGGAGTATCCGAGCGCGGAGAACCTCGAGAGGATCTCGGGGATCGTCACGCTCATGCGGCTCGAGTGCGACTCCTGCCGCGGCTCGCCGTTGACGCGCAGCTCCATCCTGAGGTCGTGCGGGTCCGGGATCTCGTCGGGGGTGACGATCCAGGGGCCGAGCGGGCAGAAGGTGTCGATCGCCTTGCAGAAGCTGAAGACGCCGGAGCGCATCTCGCCGCGCTGGATGTCGCGCGCGGTGATGTCGTTGAAGATCACGTACCCACCGATGTAGTCCTCGGCCTCCTCGGGCGGGAACCACTTGCCCGCCTTCCTCAGCACCACCGCGAGCTCGAGCTCGTAGTCGAGCTCCTCCGTGAGGTGTTCCGGATACACGACCGGCTCGTTGGGGCCGACGATCGCATCGACGTTCTGGAAGAAGTTGATCCACGGTGCGATCCGGTGCGACCAGTCGACGTTGCGCGACTCGTCCTCGTGCTCGCGGAAGTTGCCGGCGGTGTGGAACAGCTTCTTGGGGCGGATAGGCGTGCGCAGCGTGACGTCCGCGAGTGGATACGTGTCGCCTGTCGGCCCGGCGGTCGCGCCACGCTCGAAGTACTCGCGCATCGAACCGACGTCGAGCTGCGCGACGACGTCGTCCTCGACACGACCAACCTTGCCATCGTCGAAGGTGACGAGCTTCACGCGCGCTCCCGAAGCCACGCGACGACTTCACCGGCGTTCTTGTCCGGCGGAAAGACGGGGTAGAAGACCTTCGCGATCGCGCATGCCTCCACGACCAGCGTGATGCGCTTGTAGAGCGTCATCCCGGCGACGTCGAACGTCGGCAGGCGCATCGCTCTCGCCAGTCGCAGCTCCGGATCCGCCGCGACCGGATACGTGATGTGGTTCCGCTCGGCGAACTCGACTTGCTCCTCGAGCGGCTGCGCCGACAGCCCCGCCAGCAGCGCGCCGAGCTCGCTCAGCTCCGCCGCGTGGTCGCGGAATGCGCACGACTCGGGCGTGCAACCCCGTGCGCCCGGAATCGCGTCCCATCCCGGAGGCGACGGCGCACCGGGCTGCCCCGTGCGTGGATAGATGTAGAGCACAAGCCGCTCGAGCGCCATCTCGCGCAGCGACACCGGCCCCGCCGACGACTCGAGCGTGAGGTTCGGCAGCATCGTCCCGGGGAGGTGGTCTGCGGCACCGTCGTCCTCCGGGACCGGCAGGTCGGGCGGCAGCGTGTAGACGTCGTGGGTCATGCGACCCCGCACACGCGCATCGCGGCGCGCGCGTAGACCTCCGCCGTCTTTACGAGCCCGTCGACCGCGAGGTTCTCGCCGAGCTCCGCGTCCGGGAGCCCGCTGGACGTGCCGTAGTTGACGGTCGCGATCCCGTATCGCGAGAGCACGGACGCGTCCGAGAACCAGCGCGTGACGTCCCGCTGGGCCGGCGCCCCGAACACCTCCTCGTGCGCCTCCTCGAGCGCCCCCACGAGCGGATGGGCCTCCTCGACCTCCGCTCCCGGAGCCGTCACGTAGACCTCCGCTTCGACGCCGTCCAAGGAACGCGCGAACTCGAGCGCCTCCCGCCGCGCGTCCGCCATCGGCACGTCCGGCGGTACGCGCAGGTCGAGGAACAGGTCCGTCCGGTGCGGCGTCCGCGATGCGCGCCAGCCGAAGCCGCCCTCGATCCCGCCGACGTTCGCAACGCCACGCACGTCGCCGTAGCTCATCCGCTCCTCCCAGCGCGGCAGCCACTGGAGCACCGCGTCGAGCACCGGCCGCATGCGCAGGATCGAGTTCTCCGTGCGCCGCCCTTCGCTGAACGCCGTGTGCACGAACGGCCCATGCGTCGAGAGCCGCAGCCATAGAGAACCGAAGTGGGCGAGGACGAGCTTGTTCTCCGTCGGCTCACCGAGGATGCACATGTCTGCGGCGCCACCGTGCCCGACCAGGTAGCGCGACCCGGCCGCGTAGCCACGGAACTCCGCCCCCTGCGCGTCGCCTTGCTGCGTCTTCTCGATCTCACCGGAGACCGCCGCCACCAACACGTCACCGCGGAGACGGACACCTTGGTCCTGCAGGGCACGCACCGCCTCGACGTAGCACGCGACCGCACCTTTCATGTTCGAGATCCCGAGCCCGTAGATGCGCCCGTCGCGCTCGAAGCCCTCCGGCTGGAAGCCCGGAATGCCGGCCAGCCACGGCTCGCGGCCCGAATAGGACGTGTCGAGGTGGCCGTTGAACATGAGCGTCGGCCCACCCCCGGCTCCCGCCCAGGTCCCAAGGACGTTCGCGCGCCCGTCCTCGACCTGCTGCCACTGCGTCTGGAGCCGGCAGGACTCGAGCACGTCCTGCATCAGCCGCGCCGCCTCCTCCTCGGAGCCCGTGAACGACGGCGTCGAGACGAGCCGCAGCGCCAGGTCGACGAGCCGGTCGCGGTCGATCACAGTGCCTCCGGCCACGCGTGCCGAGGGTGCATGCGCTCCAGCGCGTCGTGCAGCCACATGCGTCGCTCCGGCCGCCACGCGTCCGACTTCGAAACATCCGGCTCGAAGGCAGTCACTCGCGGAAATGCGGCAGCACCTTCTGCCCGAACGTGTGGATCTGCTCGTGCCGCCTCGATCCCCACAGCTCCAGCATGACGTGCGTGCAGCCCGCGTCGCGGTACTCCTCGATCGCGGCGATGCAGTCGTCGGGAGTGCCCGCGATCGGCCTGCACTTGTCGAGCAGCGCGTCTGTCACCTCGGCCTTGGCGGCGAGCCGTCCACCTCGCTCCATCGCCTCCGCGACCGGCCGGATCTCCTCCTGCTCGATTCCTGCGAGGTCGAGCAAGGTGTCGGCCGCTCCCTGGATGTTCTGCACCTTGTTCGCGAGGTACATGCCGGCGATCTCGCGGGCGCCGTCGCGGCCGGCATCGCGGTTCGATTCGTGGATCGAGGCGACGATCGTGCAGCCGATGTCGATGTCGCTCCCGACGTTCTCGCGCGTGTAGCGGACGAACCCCGGGGTCGTGATCGAGGGTGTCAGGCAGCCGTCGCCAATCTCGCCGGCGAGCGCCTGCATCTTCGGAGCGGTCGCGGCGACGTACACAGGCGGTACCTCGTGCGGCGCGTCGGCGTCGTCGTCGAGGGCGGGCACCGAGGCGCTCCAGGTGGACCCCGCGTACTCGAACGCGCCGCCGGCGAGGACCCCCCGCACGATCTCGACCGCGTCGCGCATCGGGCCGAGCGTCCTGTTCGTCTGCATCTGGGCGTTGTTGAGGAAGATCTTCGAGGTTCCGAAGCCGAGGATGAAGCGGCCGGGCCCGGCGGCCTCCTGGATTACGCGCGCGTCCATCGCGGCCTGGACAGGGTGGCGCGTGAACGGTGAGATGATCCCCCACCCGATCGTCAGCCGTTCCGTCGCGCCGGCGATCACCGCCGAGGTCACCGTCGATGATCGCGCTTCCATGCCGTGCTTGCGCCACCAGGGGTACGCCTCTGCCAGCCAGATCGTGTCCATGCCGGCTTCGTCCATCGCCCGAGCCGAGGCCACCATCTCCTCGAGCGGCTCCATGGTCAGCTGCATGACCCCGATGCGGAACGGCTGCAGCACGGCCTAGCCGGCGGCCGCAGAGCCATCGGCCCGCGCCTTGCGCACCTGCTCGTCGAGCGCGGCGAGAACCTGCTGCACCTGCTGGTTCACGATCGGCTGCAGGACGCGCTGGCCCATCGAGCCGACGGGACCGGCGATCCGGACATCCGCTTCCCAGTCCATTTTCGTCCCACCGTCCGCCTCGCTGAGGTTGAACGCGGTCGTCATGCTCAGGATCGCGCCGACGCCGTTGCCTTTGATCGCGAGGCTGGCGAACTCGGGCTCGCGCTCCTCCGTCTTCTCCATGTCCATCGTCATCGCGAGCGTGCCGAGGCCGAGCGGAATCTTCACGTTGGCTCGCCAGT
Organism: Actinomycetota bacterium; assembly: GCA_046726435.1. Classification (GTDB taxonomy): domain Bacteria; phylum Actinomycetota; class Thermoleophilia; order Gaiellales; family Gaiellaceae; genus AC-32. Next base: position 19,433 of record JBKPAM010000007.1, on the reverse strand, counting down.
GCCGGTCGTCGTGCACGTCGAAGCTCTCGACGCCGGGCATCGTGGCGGCCATCGCTGCTGGGTCGTTGAGGACCCGCCAGACCGCCTCCCGCGGCGCCTCGAAGCCACGCTCGCCGGCGACCCTCACCCGGACTCCACTGTCACGCGCCGACGCGAGGACTCGGGATCGGAGAGCAGCTCCCAGACGCGGTGGTAGGGGTTGTGGCTGTCGTAAACGATCGGGTTGCCGCGCGTCCGAAGGGCGTCCTGCAGCGCCGCGCAGACGGCATGAATGCCCGCGCCACCGCCCTCGCCCATGCCCTTTGTCCCCATCGACGTGAACGGCGAGGGGCTCTCGATGTTGCCCGTTTCGAGCGGCGGCATGTCGAGTGCGTGCGGCACGTGGTAGTCGTAGAAGTTGGGCGTCAGCAGGTTGCCGTCCTCGTCGTAGGTGAAGGTCTCGTGCGTCGCCGCTCCGAGCGCCTGCGCCGCCGCGCCCATCACCTGGCCCTCGACGATCTGCGGATTGATGCGGACACCGCAGTCGTCGACCGCTGCGTAGTCGACGATCTCGTAGACGCCGGTCTCGGGGTCGACCTCGACCACGACCACGTGAACCTGCGCCGCGTACGTGAGGGTCAGGTTTCCGAACTTGCGCTCGATGTCCGGCGGCTGGAACGGCGGGCGGTAGACGTAGCGGCAGTTGAGCGTGACGTCGAGGTCATCGGGAAGCCCCGCGTTGTTGGCGTTGATGATCGCGCCGAGCGCCATGAACGGCAGGGCCGCCTCGGGGTTTTCGCGCATCCGCGCCTGGCCTTCCGCCAACTCGATGTCCTCGGGCGCGCAACCGAGCACGACCGATGCCAGCTTCTTCATCTCCTCCGCGAGCATCTCGGTGGCGCCTTTCACCGCACCGAGACCGGTGACGGCGAACTGGCTCGCGTACGTTCCGGAGAACCCGGCGTACGTGTTCCAGAAGGAGTCGTGCCCGGCGCGTACGTTCACGTCATCGACGGAGCTGCCGAGGATGTCGGCGACCACCTGGGCCGCAGTCGTCTCGTGGCTCTGGCCTTGCGGCGTCGTGCCGAGGGTCACGACGATCTCGCCGAAGATGTCGAGCTTCACGGTCGCGACCTCGTTGTTCCCCGAGAACTGCAGCTCGGGGTTGATCAGGAGCGACTGTCCGAAGTTGTTCGTGCCGGAGTCGAGCGTCGAGCCGATTCCGAGGCCGAGCAGCACACCGCGCGACTCGGCGTCCGCCCGCCTCGAGCCGAGCTCCTCGTACCCGATCAGCTCGAGCGCGGTGTCGAGCATCTTCGCGTAGTCGCCCGAGTCGTAGACGCAGCCGTTCGGCGTCTCGTAGGGCATCTCCTCGGACTTGATGTAGTTGCGCTTGCGGATCTCGACGGGGTCGAGCCCGAGCTCGAGCGCGACGATGTCGATCATGCGCTCGGTGAACCAGAGGTGCTGCATCCGGGAGTACCCGCGGTTCGGCGAGCAGGGCGCCTTGTTCGTCACGACCTGCTTGAAGTCGACCCGGATGTGCCGCCACCCATACAGGCCGGGTGTGACCTGCGCCCAGATCACCCCGCCGAGCGGCTCGTAGCGGAGCCAGGCGCCCGCGTCGTCGAGGGCGGTCGTGCGGAAGCCGAGCAGCGTTCCGTCCTCCTTCACCGCGACCTCGGTGTCCTGGAACCAGCGCTCGTTGCCGTGCGACATGGAGAGGTGGAAGTCGGTGCGCCACTCCGTCCATTGCACGGGACGCTTCAGCTTTCGGGCCAGCAAGCAGCAGGCGACGAGCTGCGGGTGCGAGGTGATCTTGTTGCCGAAGCCGCCGCCGATGTCCTGCGTGACGAAGCGCAGCTTGTCGATCCCGACCCGCATCGCCGGGCCCATCATGATCGCGGCGAAGCCCGGGAACTGGTTGTTGGTGATAATCGTCCACTGGCCGGTGCCCCGGTTGAACTCGACGAGCGCGCCGTTGCACTCGAGCGGCGTCGAGTTGAACCGGTCGAAGTGGAGCTCCGAGATCTTCACCACCCGGTCCGCCTCGGCGAAGGCCTGGTCGAGGTCGCCCCACTCGTAGACGCCCTCCCAGGTGAGGTTCGTGCCCGCCTCGTCGTGCAGGACCGGCGCGTCCTCCGCAAGCGCCCGCCGTGTGTCAGTGATCGCGGGCAGCGGCTCGTAGTCGACCTCGACGAGCTCCGAAGCGTCACGCGCGGTCTCGCGCGTCGTCGCCACCACCGCGGCCACCGGCTCGCCGACGAACCGGGCCTTGCCGACGGCGAGGCAGAAGTCGCGCAGGTGGGCTCCCGGTGGCGACGAGATCTGGAAGAAGGGGTCGGTGAGGAGCGCGACCTCGTCTCCGGTCAGCGTCCCGAGGACTCCCGGGTGCTCGAGCGCCTTCGAGACGTCGACGGAGCGGATCTTCGCGTGCGCGTACGGCGAGCGGACGAAGTGGACGTAGCCCATGTTGTGGCGCTTGACGTCGTCGAAGAAGACGCCTTCGCCCTGGACAAGGCGCTTGTCCTCCTTGCGCGGCACGCTCTGTCCGGCGTATCCCGGCTTCGTCTCCTGCTCTTCGACGACGACGGGCTCGGCGACGGTGGTCTCGACGGTGGTTTCGTTCACTCCCCCACCTGACCGGACGCGGCCTTGATCGCCTTGAAGATGTTCCAGTAGCCCGTGCAGCGGCAGATGTTGCCCTGGACCGCCTCCGCGATCGCCTCGTCCTCGGGCCTCGGGTCCTTGCGCAGGAGAGCCGTGGCGCTCATCAACATGCCGGGCGTGCAATAGCCGCACTGAAGGGCATGGTGGTCGCTGAACGCCTGCTGCAGCGGCGACAGCTGCTCGTCCGCCGCGAGTCCCTCCACGGTCTCGATCGAGGAGCCGTCGACCTGCACAGCCAGCACCATGCAGCTCTTCACGATCGTGCCGTTCAGGATCACGCTGCAAGCGCCGCAGTTGCCGGTGTCGCAGCCCACGTGCGAGCCGGTCAGGTCGAGGTCGTCGCGGAGCAGATGGATGAGGAGCCTGCGGGCCTCCACCTCGCGCTCGTAGGTCGTGCCGTTGACCTCGACGCTGATCGCCTGAGAGGTGACAACGGGCGTGCCTCCGGAGGAGGGCGTCATGCCCCTGCTCTCTCCGTCGCCTGTGCGGCCGCCCTGGCGGCGACGACCCCCGCGAGGTGTCTCCGGAATGCCGAGGAAGCGTGGACGTCGGCCGGCGGCTCGAACGAAGCTTCGCGGACGGCCGCTCGCACGGCGTCCGCTTCCGCGGAGGCAGGCCGGACCACCACAGGAGTCGCGTCCACGCATCCGAGCGCGACGCAAATGCCGCCGTTCGCCGACGCAGCAGCGTTCACGATGCACGTGCCGTCCCGGCCGATCGTCACGGAGGCGAAACCGTCGCTGCGTCCGGGCGGGATCGTGATCTTCGTCAGGAGCTCTCCGGGCCCCACCGCCGTCATGTAGACGCCGAGGAAGAACTCCTCCGCCGGGACGGCCCGCTCGCCTCCCGGGCCGGTAACCGTCAGCGTTGCCCCGAGGGCAGAGAGCAACGGCGGCAGGTGGTTGGTCGGATCGCTCGAGCACAGGTTGCCGCCGATCGTGCCGCGGTTACGGACCTGGACGTCGGCGATCTGCGCGCACACCTCGCCGAGGATCGGCCGCGCGCGCGCCTCCGGCGACTCGATCAGCTCCGAGTAGGTGGTCATGGGCCCGAGCTCCAGCACGCCGTCGGAGCGGAGCTCGATCCCACGAAGCTCGGGGATTCCCGCGAGGTCCACCAGCACGTCGGGCGCCGCCGCCCGGGCTTTCATCACGTTGATCAGCGTCTGCCCGCCGGCGAGCGCACGGGCTCCCGGGTATTCGGCGAGGACGTCCAGAGCCTGCTCGAGCGTCGCCGGCGCCGCATAGCCCACCTCGCTCAGCAGCATGGCGGCAATCGTATGTCGAGCCGCCGCACGCCTGCAACGGGGTCGGTGCGTTAGCCGCTTTTCCACCATTTCGTTACCGCATCTCAGCCAGCGCATCTCGCAGAATCGCCGCGATGCGCGCGGGATGAGCCCGGCGCAAAAACTAAGGGGGGAGGGTGCTATGCGGTTTTCTCTTCGCGCGGTTGCACTCGCGTTCGGCATGGCGTGTCTCGTGGTCGTCGGCGCAGCCTTTGCCGGTTTCACCGACTGGGGGCTCGAGCAGCAGAGCCAGCTGCAGAACAAGTCTCGCGCGCTGTTCGGGGTCGGCCGGCCCTTGACCGCCTCCTCGAACGTCGATCTCGACGCGGCAGAGGCGCTCGCGGATCCGGCAGGCCTCATCACGGTGGCCGACGGTCTCCATGTGAGCGTCGTCACGGCGGGCAAGGCCGCGCCGAATCTCGACCAGATGGTGCTGTGGCCGCAGGCGAATCCGCAGTACATCATCGGCTGCAACGAGGAGGGCATAAACCAGCCCGCACTCCAGAAGATCAGCCTCTCGACGGGTGACGCCACCACCATCGCCAGCGGGATCAACTCCTGTGACCCGGTGAGAGTCACCCCGTGGGAGACGGTCCTGTTCGGTGAGGAGAACGGCTCGGCCGGCGCCATGTACGAGTTGATCGATCCACTCACGGTGGTCGGGGCGACCATCGACAATGTCACCGGCGTCACGTCCACGCCGAAGATCCGTCGGGTGGACGCTCTCGGCTTCCTCTCGTACGAGGGCCTCGCGATTCTTCCGAACGGCGTGACCTACTACGGCGACGAGCTCTCTGCGAGCAACGGCGCGCCAGGCGGGGGGTTTTACAAGTTCGTGCCGACCACGCCGTGGACCGGTGGGCCTCCGATCACGAGCCTCGACCAGTCGCCGTACGCGTCCGCCACGGTCTACGGGCTCAGGGTCGGGCAGGGGAGCAACTTCGGTCAAGGCTTCTCCTACGGCATCGGCACGTGGCGGTTCCTCACCTCGACGCCCGCGCAGCAGCTGCGCCCGCTGGCCGCAACGGCGAGGGTGACCGGCTACTACCGTCCGGAGGATTTCACCCTGGACGAAGCTGCCCTCGCGGCCGGCAACGTCCGTTTCTGTGGCAACAACACCGGCCGAGACTCCGCCCGTTACTGGGGCGAGACGGTCTGCATCACCGACGGATCCGTGGCGGGAGCGACATCCCCGACCTTTGTCCCGCAGGTGCAGTTGCTGGTGCAGGGCTCGTCGCAGGTGAACATGGCCGACAACATCGCCTATCAGCCGGGACGCGGAAACTGGGTCATCAACGAGGACGGCAGTACCGGCGACTTCGTCGACGGCTCCCGCAACAACGACATCTGGGACTGCCTGGACGACAGGGCCGACGACGACACCCTGAGCGACGGCTGCATTCGCATCGCCTCGCTGAACGACCTCGATGCGGAGAGCACCGGTGGCTTCTTCGACTCGACCGGCACGCACTACTACGTGAGCATCCAGCACAACTCCAGCGGCTTCGGCACCATCCTGGACATCACGGGCTGGGGCTCGCAAGGCCAGGGGAACTAGGCACATCGACAACGGGTAATCGCTGCAGGCGCGCGGCCCGCTCTCGTCGAGAGAGTGGGCCGCGCGCGTGGCCTGCGAGCCTTATCGCGGGGCCGGCGGAGCCGTGGACTCGCGGACGACGAGCTCGGTCGGCAGGATCGCTCGCGGGGACCCGTCCCGGGACGCTCCGCCGCGGTCGACCTCCTCCATCAGCCACTGCGCGGCGAGCCGCCCCTTCTCCTCGTGCGGCTGCGCAACCGTCGTCAGCGGCGGGCTTGTGTGCAGGGCGACCGGGCTGTCGTCGAACCCGACGACCGAGAGCCCGTCCGGGACCGGCACGTCGTGGTCGGCAGCGGCCTCGAGGGCCCCGATCGCGAGAATGTCGCTCATCGCGAGGACGGCGGTCGGCGGCTCCGCGAGACCAAGGAGCTCGGCGGTGGCGGCGCGGGCGGGCTCCGGCGCGTTGGGCCGAGCGCTGCGCACCATGCTCGGGTCCCACGCCTCGCCCAGGCCCTCCCGGTAGCCCTCGAGCCGCTCGACGCTCACGTCGAGCTCGAGCGAGCTGCCGGGGTCGAGCGTTGTGACGAACGAGATCACCCCGACGCGGTCGTGACCGAGCTTCCGCAGGTACTCGGCGGCGCTTCGGGCCGCGGCGCGATCGTCGATGCCGACGAAGGGCGTTGCCGCACCGCGCGGCTGGTCGACGGTCACCACCGGGAGCCTGCGGCCGAGCGCAGCCTCGACGCGCGGGTCGTTCTGCGGGGCGGAGTAGATGATGAAACCGTCGACCGCCGCCTCCTTGACCACGCGCGCGGCCTCGGCGCGGCGGCGCGAGTCCGGGATCAGCAGCAGGCCGCTGGGCGTGTCCTCCATCCCACGGGCGACACCGCGCAGGAACGCAGGCGAGGCAGGGTCGGTGAACTGGTAGCCAAGGCGTTCGGCGACGATCAGGCCGACAGCACCCGCCCTGCCCATGCGGAGGCGGCGGGCGGCAGGGTCCGGCCCCGGGTAGCCGAGAGCCTCGGCCGCCGCGAGGACGCGTTCGCGTACCTCGTCGGAGACCAGCTCCGGGCGACCGAACGCCTGCGAGGCGCTTCCCACGGACACGCCCGCACGCTCGGCGACGTCCCGAAGACGAACCCGCCGGTTGCGTGCCACGACGAGGAATACTACGCGCCTTGAAACGTTTCAGGTACTGTGTCCGCTGAATCGTTTCAAGAGAGGAGGGTAGTGATGTCCGAGCTGTTCATGGTCGCCGATCTGGCGCGACGCAAGGTCGAGGATTCGCTGGAGACGAGGCGGCCGGCCGCGCCCGCAGCCACGCCTCGCCGCGAGCGCCCGCGTCGTGACGCCGTGCGCTCGAGCTCGGCCGCAGCGCTGCGCGTTCTGGCCGATCGGCTGGAACCTTCAACTAGCTGCTAGTCGTGCCCTACGATCCGGGCGACGTGATCCTCGAGAACGGCGTCATCCGGACGATGGATCCCTCGCTCCCCGTGACGCGGAGCCTCGCGATCGCCGGCGAGCAAGTTGCAGGCGGTGTGGGCACGCACGAGACCGCGCTCCCGGCCCCGGAGCGCGTCGACCTCGGCGACCGCTGCGTCGTCCCCGGCCTGACGGACTCGCACGTTCACTTCCCGACCTGGGCGCTCGCGCAAAGCGAGGTCCGGCTCGAGGGCACACGGTCGCTCGACGAGGCGGTCGCGCGCGTGCGAGACGCTCTGGCCAGGGCACCGGAGCGTCGCTGGCTGCGCGGCCGCGGCTGGCGCAGCGGCGACTGGTCACCGGCGGTCGAGCCGACGAAGGCTGCGCTCGACGCGATCGCACCGGACCGCCCGGTGGCGCTGATGGCACGCGACTCGCACTCGGTCTGGCTCAACTCGGCCGCCCTCGCCCGTGCGGACGGCGACCTGCAGGTCCCGGGCGGGGTCGTCGAGCTCGACGAGCGCGGCGAGCCGACCGGCGTACTGCGCGAGGAGTCGTGCTGGCATTTCCGGGACCGCTACGTCGAGACGAGCGACGACGAGTACGTCGAGGCGATGCGAGGCGGGCTGAAGCTCGCGGCCTCGCGCGGAGTCACGGCCGTCCACGACAAGGACGGCTGGCTCGGCGCGCTCCGCTTCTGGCAGCGGCTGGAGAACGAGGGCGCGCTCTCCCTGCGGGTGTGGCAGTCGCTTCCGGCCGAGAAAGCCGACGAGCTCGCAGATGTCGACGTCCGCAGCGGCCTGGGCGGCCGGCACCTGCGCCTCGGCTACCTGAAGGCTTTCATGGACGGCACGCTCGGCTCGCAGACGGCGCGGATGCTCGACGGCTCGGGGGTCGAGATCACGAGCCGCGAGCAGCTCGAGGACTACATCCGCCGCGGCGCCCGCGCCGGCTTCCCGCTCGCGGTGCACGCCATCGGCGACCTCGCCAACCGCGAGGCCCTCGACGCCTTCGAGGCGACCCGCGAGGCCTGGCAGCCGCTCGGCCTGCGCCAGCGAATCGAACACGCGCAGCTGCTCGCACCCGAGGACCTGGGCCGATTCGCCGCGCTCGGCGTCGCCGCCTCGGTCCAGTTCAGCCACGCGCCTTCGGACCGCGACCTCGCCGACCGTTTCTGGGGCGGGACGACGAGCGAGCCCTACGCCTTCCGCTCCCTGCTCGACTCGGGCGCCGTCGTGGCGAACGGCTCCGACGCGCCGATCGAGGAGCTGGACCCGCTCGACGGCATCCGCGCAGGTGTTCTCCGAACCCTCGACGAGCGCGGGCCCTGGCGCGTCGAGCAGGCGCTCACCGTCGACCAGGCGCTGCACGCGACCACCGTCGCCTCCGCCTGGCTCGCGCGGGACGAGCGCCGTCGCGGAAGGCTCGTGCCGGGCTACCTCGCCGACCTCGTCGTCCTCGACCGCGACCCGCTCGCCGTGGAGCCCGAGGAGCTGGCCGAGGTGCGCGTGGTCGCGACGATGCTCGGTGGGGCGTGGACTCACAATCCCCCGCCGTGGTGAGCATTTCGTAAGGTCGCCTAACCGACGCAGTAGCGCGTCGTCAGAGTTGACGACAGGACAGGTCCCGGCGGACGTGGCCCCCTCTCCCCATGACGCGTCCGCCGGCCGCGGGGAGGGGCGGGTGGATCCCTCCCCGCGGTGACCTTCGTCACCCGATCTTGGCGATCGTCTTCTTGCCGGCCTCGACCACGCGGGCCGGCAGCGGCGCGAAGTGCAGCTTGGCGCCAAACGACTGGCCGTTGCCGATCGCGTAGGTGAGGAAGTCGCGCAGCGTCTTGGCCTTGTCCGAGCTCCTTGGAACCAGCGCGTAGGTGAAGGTCGAGATCGGATAGGCCCCGGCGGCCGAGGACGGCGGGTTCGTGATCGAGATCGCGTTGTCGGGCGGGATGGACGTGACCGAGGCCGCTGCAGCGCTGATGCTGTCGCTCCCGGGGACCGGGAAGCTCCCGGCCTCGTTTCGGATCAGGGCGTAGGCGAGGTTGTTCGAGAAGACGTACGAGATCGCGAGGTACCCGATCGTGCCGTCGCTGCGGTCAAGAGCCGCGGCGACGCCGTCGTTTCCCTTCCCGCCCACGCCGACCGTGAAGTTCACCTGGGTCGAGGTCCCTTTCTTGGACTTCCACTCCGGGCTCACCTTGGAGAGAAAGTCGGTGAACGCGTACGTGTCGCCGCTCGCGTCGCTCCGGTAGACGGGCCTGATCTCGGCGGCCGGGAGCGTCACGCCGGGGTTGAGGGCGGCGATTGCCGGATCGTTCCAGCGCGTGACCTTCCCGAGGTAGATGTCGGCCAGAACCGGCCCGCTCAGCTTGAGCTTCGCCGGCGCGCCCTCGACGTGGTACGAGACGAGCGTGGCCGCAAGCGCCCAGGGCACCTGCAGGCAGCCGTTGCAGGTCGAGGCCTGGTCTGCAGTGAGGGGCGCATCGCTCGCGCCGAAGTCGACGGTGCGGGCCGTGATCTGGGCAATCCCACCGCCCGAGCCGATCGCTCCGTAGGTCACGGTGACGCCGGTCCTCTTCGCGTAGTCGTTCGACCACTGCGCGAAGAGCGGTGCCACCAGCGTGCTCCCCGCCCCGATCAGCACCTTGCTCTCGCCGCTGGAGCCACCGCTCGAGCCGCCGCAGCCGGCTACGAGCGCGAGGCTCGCGCCGAGGAGAAGCGATGCTATGACCCTCACTGCTCGGGGTGCGAGGCGTCAGTGAACTCGCGGAACTCCGCTGTGAGCAGGTACGCCGTCTGTTCGCCGATGTCGACCGCATGGTCGCCGATCCGTTCCAGCGTCCGCGAGACGAGCACCATGCGCAGCACCCACTCGCGCATCCCGGGGTCGCCGACGATCTCGACGACCCGGTCGACGAACCGGCGATTGGAGCGGTCGATCAGCTCGTCGAGCTCGACGAGCGACTCCGCCGCGGCGAGGTCGCGGTCAGCGAACGCGTCGAGCGCGACGCGGATCATCTCCTCCGCCCGCTCCCCCATCTCCTCGAGGCTCTGCAGGAGCATCGGGTCGCCCTCCACGTCTGCGACGAGCTTCGTCAGCTTGGCGATCGTCACGCAGTAGTCGGCCATGCGCTCGAGGTGCAGGTTCGTGTGCAGCATCGCCAGCACGAGGCGCAGGTCGATGGCGACCGGCGTCTGCCGCGCGAGCAGCGACTCGATTCCCTCCTCGATCTGCAGGTAATGCCGGTCGACGTCGTCGTCGAAGGCGATCACGTCGTCGGCGAGCTCGACGTCCCTCTGGCCGAGCGCGTTCAGCGCCCCGCGGAGGACGCGGAGGACGAGCTGGCCCTCCTCCTGCAGGGTCGCCTCCAGCTGGTCGAGCTCTTCCTGAAAGGTGACCCGCATAGACTCCGAAGTTACCCGAAGCGGCCCGTGACGTAATCCTCCGTCCGTTTGTCGGAAGGCGCGGTGAAGATCTTCGGGGTCTCGTCGTACTCGACCAACACGCCGTACCGCTGCTTGTCCTCGACGTCGAGGCTGAAGAACGCGGTCCGGTCCGCCACGCGCGCCGCCTGCTGCATGTTGTGCGTGACGATCACGATCGTGTAGTCGTTCTTGAGCTCGTGCATCAGCTCCTCGATCCGCTGCGTCGCGATCGGGTCGAGAGCCGAGGCGGGCTCGTCGAGGAGCACGACCTCGGGCTCGATCGCGATCGCGCGCGCGATGCAGAGTCGCTGCTGCTGCCCCCCCGAGAGCGAGAGGGCGCTCTTCTTGAGCCGGTCCTTGACCTCGTCCCAGAGCGCCGCGCTGTGGAGCGCCTTCTCCACCCGCTCGTCGAGGTCCTTCTTCAGGCCGAGCACACGGGGCGCCCATGCGACGTTGTCGTAGATCGACTTCGGGAACGGGTTCGGCTTCTGGAAGACCATCCCGATCCGGCGCCGGACCTCGATCGGCTCGACGCCGTCGCCGTAGATGTCGACACCGTGGTAAAGGATCCGCCCGCCGAGCCGGAAGCCGGGAACGGTGTCGTTCATGCGGTTGAGACACCGGATGAAGGTGCTCTTGCCGCAGCCCGAGGGCCCGATGACGGCGGTGATCAGGTTCTTGTAGATCTCGAGGCCGACGCTCTGGATGGCGATGTTGTCGCCGTACCTGGCGCTCAGATCCTGGATATCGAAGACCGTCTCGGCCGTGCGAGGCTGCGCTTCCTCGCGCGCGGCGACATCGACCGGTCTCATCTGCGGAATCGTAACGGTCTCGTTCACGGGCTCCTCCTCGATCATTGGCCCAGCTTCTTCCTGCTTCGGGCGAGCGCAACGCGCGCCAGGACGCTCGTGATCAGCACGAACACGAGCAGCACGAGGGCCGTTGCCCAGGCGCGCCTGTGGTCGGCGGGATCGTCCGACTCCGACCAGATGAAGATCTGGACCGGCATGTTCGGCATTGCGTGCCTGACGTCGGTCGTGACGGTGGTGACGAAGATGGAGGTGGTGAAGAGCAGCGGCGCGGTCTCCCCGGCGGCCCGCGCGATGGCCAGCACCGTGCCGGTGAGAATCCCGCCCAGCGCGTTGGGAAGGACGATCCCGAGCACCGTCCGCCAACGGCTCGCACCCAGGGCCAGCGCGCCTTCACGCTGAGTCGTCGGGACGAGCCGCAGCACCTCCTGCGTCGAGCGCGCGATCAGCGGCAGCATCACGACGGAGAGAGCGAAGCCCCCGGCGTAGGCGCTCTGGGTGTGGCCGTAGACGAGCAGGCCGAAGACGAAGACGCCGATGATCACCGAGGGCAGGCCGTTCATCAGGTCGAGCGTCAGCTGGATCGGCGCCGCGACCCGTTTCGGGGCGAACTCGGTCAGGAAGAGCGCCGACAGCACTCCGAGCGGCAGCGCGATCGCGGTCGCGATGCCGACGAGGATGGCCGACCCCACGATCAGCGGGGCGATCCCGCCGCCGGGCTCGCCGAACAGCGGCAGCGGCTTGGTCAGGAATCCCCAGCTGATCTCGCCGATGCCGCGCTGGGCGACCGAGAGCACGACGATCGCCAGCACCGCGACAGCGACCAACGCGGCGGCCGTCGCGAGGAGCTCCACGGCGCGGTTCACGATCCGGCGGCGCCGTACGCGTTCGCCGCCGCGAAGAAGCACAGGCTCGACCGCCGCCATCAGGCCGTCCCCGCCCGGTGGGCCTCGAACCGCCGCACGATGATCAGGGCGAGTAGGTTCGTGACCAAGCCGATCACGAGCAGGATCGCGGCGAGGTAGAAGAGGGACGAGACCTGGAGCTTCGAGACGTAGCCCTGGAACTGCGCCGCGATGCGGCTCGCGAGCGTGTCACCCGTCACGAAGAAGCTCGAATGGATCGCGCTGCCGGCGCCGATCACCTGTGTGACCGCGATCGCCTCGCCGAGCGCCCTGCCGAGGCCGAGGATCAGCGCCGCCGCGATACCGGGCCGCGAACCGGAGAGCACGACTCCACGCACCATTTCCCAGCGCGTCGCGCCGAGTGCGAGCGCCCCCTCCTCGAGCTCCTGCGGGATGCTCAGGAACAGCTCGCGGCAGATGCTTGCCACGATCGGGACGATCATGATCGCGAGGATCAGACCGGCCATGAAGACGTCGCTCCCGGTCGAAGCGCCGCCGCTGAAGATCGGGATGAAGCCGAGCCACCGGCTGAGCCAGGGCTCCACGTGGTGGGCGAGGAACGGGCCCATCACGAGGATGCCCCAGAGCCCGAGGACAACGCTCGGAATGGCGGCCAGCATCTCCACGAGGGTTCCGATCACACCGCGCACGCCGCGGGGAGCAAGCTCGCTGAGGAAGAGCGCGATCGCGATGGCGAGCGGACCGCCGACGACCAGCGCGATCGCCGAGGTGATCGCGGTGCCGAAGAGGAGCGTCCCGGCCCCGAAGATGTTGTGGTTGACGTCCCAGGTCGTGCCGGTCAGGAAGCCGAGCCCGAACGTGCTGAACGAGAGGTGAGCCCCTCGAAGCACCCTCCAGGCGATCGCGACCATGATCGCGACGGCGGCCAGCGAGGCCAGCAGGGTCAGGAGCAGGAGCAGGCGGTCTCCGAACCAGTCGCGAAGGCGACGCGTGCCCTCGAGCCTCTGCGTCAGCGGGACGGTGCTCATTTGCGGCCCACGCTACTGCCCATCCCGCTTGACCAGTGGGTTGTTACCGGACCGTTACCGGATCGCCACCGCCCGTCAGCCCAAACCGACACGGGGGCGGGGCACGCTTCTCCCGCACAGGGAGTTCCCAACAGCAGTTCCTTATGAGAGGAGACTGGAGCGTGGATAGGAAGCGAACTGCGGCTGGCCTCGCCGTGCTTGGGGTCATCGTCGTGGTGGTCGCGGTCTGGGCGAGCTTTGCCGGAGCTGCACCATCCAGGCAGACAGGCACGATCACCGGCGGAGGCAGCACGTTCGTTCAGCCGCTCGTGACGGCCTGGACGAAGGCCTACAAGCCGTCGACGATCGCCTACAGCGGCATCGGCAGCGGCGCCGGGATCGCAGCTGTCTCGGCGCGCAACGTCGACTTCGGCGCCAGCGATGCGCCGATGAGCAAGGACCAGTTCTCAGGCTGTCACGGTTGCGTTCAGATCCCGTGGGCCTTCTCGGCCACGTCGATCCCGTACAACATCTCGGGCGTCAGCTACGGCCTCAAGCTGACCGGGCCGATCCTTGCCGCGATCTATAGCGGCTCGATCAAGTACTGGGACGCCGGCCCGATCAAGAAGATCAACTCGGGCGTAAAGCTCCCGCACGAGAAGATCGTCCCGATCTTCCGAAGCGACTCGAGCGGGACGAGCTACAACTTCACCGACTACCTCTCCCACGTCAGCAAGACGTGGAAGAGCAAGGTCGGCAAGGGCACGCAGCCGTCCTTCCCGGTCGGCGTGGGCGCGAAGGGCAGCTCGGGCGTCGCCGGGAAGCTGAAGAGCACTCACGGTGGCATCGCCTATGTCGACGTGGCGTACTCGCTCAAGAACCACCTGACGATCGCCAAGGTAAAGAACCGCGCCGGCAGGTATCAGCTGCCCGGCCTGCTCCAGATCAAGGCGGCGGAGCTGTCGCTCAAGCGGCTCAAGTCCAAGGACAACTCGATCACGGTCGTGGATCCGAATCCGCGGGCGAAGTCTGCGTACCCGATCTGCACCTTCACGTACGTGATCGTCCCGCTGAAGTCGGGCAAGGCGGCCGAGCTGAAGAAGTTCGTCGACTGGGCGCTCACGAAGGGCCAGACGTTCGGCCCACCGCTCAGGTTCGTCGGGCTGACGAAGCTCGTGCAGAAGGCGGCCCGCAAGACGCTGAGCCGGGTTCATAGCTAGTCAGCCAGGAAGCATGCATCGAATGTCGAGCCCGCGGCCGCGCCCGCCGCGGGCTTCGACGCTCCCGCCGGCCGACTCGATCACGTGCTTGACGATCGCGAGACCGAGGCCGGTTCCGCGCGTCGTGCGCGCCCGGTCGGAGCGGAAGAAGCGTTCGAACACGCGCGGCACGTCTTCGTCCGGGACGCCGGTGCCGTCGTCGGCGACCTCGAGCACGACCTTGTCGTCCTCGCTGGCGAGCGAGACGACGCACGTCGCCCCCTCGCCCGCGTACCGGATGGCGTTCTCGAGCAGGTTCTCCGCCACGATCCAGACCATTCGCCTGCGCAGTGGCACGCGCAGCCCCTCGTCTTCGATTCTCAGCTCGAGCCGCACGCCGGCCATCTCGGCGCGCTCGCTCAGCCCGGCGACCAGCTCATGCAGGACCGGCGCCGCCTCGGTCTCGCCGAGCGCCACGACCTCCCGCTCCAGCTCGAGCGCGCTGAGGAAGAGGATGTCGTCCACCAGCTCGGTCATCTCACGTACCTCCTCGCGCGCTCTCGCAAGGAGCGTCGGCACGTCTGCTGCGGGGAGCTCGGCCGACTCGAGGAGGGTCTGGAGTCTGGCGAGCGGCGTGCGCAGCTCATGCGAGACCGCCGCCGTGAACCCCGTCCGGAGTGCGTCGTAATCCGTGCGAGCCACTAGTCTGGAGTATCGCGTGACAAAGGTGCTGATCGTCGAAGACGACGACACGATCGCCGAGGGCATGGCGCAGCACCTCGGCGCGGCCGGGCTGGACCCTATGCGCGTCGGCGCCGGAGAGGTGGGGCTGGCGCGGCTGCGCTACGAGCGCCCCGACGTGCTGGTGCTCGACCTGATGCTCCCGGGGCTCGACGGCTGGGCGCTGATCGAGCAGGCGCGCGCGGAGGGCATCGGGACGCCGATCCTCGTCGTCAGCGCCCGCGGGACCGAGCACGACCGCGTCCACGCGCTGCAGATCGGGGCGGACGACTACCTCGTCAAGCCGTTCTCGATGAAGGAGCTCGTCGCCCGCGTGCAGGCTGCGGCGCGGCGCGGCGTGCGCGGCGTGCAGGAGGACCGCGGCGAGGAGCTCGTCGTCGAGGAGCTGCGGATCGACCCGCGCTCGGTCCAGGCGTTCGTCGACGGGGAGAACGCGGAGCTCACTCCGACCGAGTTCCGGCTCTTGTACGCGCTGGCACTCGATCGCGGCCGCGTCGCAAGTCGCGACGAGCTGCTCCAGCGGATCTGGGGCCGCCGCGCGACGCACCGCGACCGCACGGTCGACGTCTGCGTGCGCCGCCTGCGGGAGAAGATCGACAGTAGGGCTCCGCGCCACACCTTCATCCAGACGCGCTACGGGGTCGGCTACAGCCTCGAGCCGATCGCGAAGGCGTAACGGACGCGTCCGAAACAGCCATGTCTCAGGGACAGTCCCTGGGACGTGTCCAAAACGGACGGTGGCGATGCCCGCTTGCAGGCATTTCGCACCGAAGGGCCGTGGCGTAGGGACTGTCCCTGGGTCACGGCCGAAACGGACGCGTCTAGTCCAGCCGGTACATCGGGACGAGGCTCTTCTCGGACTCGTTCTCGATCCGGGCGACGACCTCGACGTACGGCTCGAGCCCCGAGCCGTGGAGCTTGGACTTCAGCAGCTCGTCGACCTGATAGACCCCGGCCGAGTTGTTCATCTTGATCTCGACCGAGACCGGGCGCTCCTCGCCCTCGCTGATGATCACCTCGTCGATCGCAGCCGCCGAGATCGAGTGGATCGAGACGGCCCCGCGCTCGAACGGAATCCGCGAGCGGCCCTCTTCGATGTCCAAGGCGTCCGCGACGCGGACGATCCCGGCCTCAAGCGTGAGCGGGTGCCCGGACTCGCGGTGGCTCGTGATCGCCTGCAGGACCTCCGAGACGACGACGGTCAGCTCGGGCTCCTCGTAGAGGCCGCGGAGCAGCTCTCGCGCCTTCGGCTCCGCCAGGAAGAGGCTCCAGTCCTCGTGCCGGTCGCGATGGACGGCCATCCCCACGCAATGCAGCAGCGCTCCGAGCAGCACCACCACCTCGGCGTCCTCCTGCTTCATCTCGTAGTCCGCGACCATCGCCGGCTCCACCCCGCGCTTGGCGAGGATCCGCAGGAAGCGCAGGGCGATGTTGGCGACGATCTGGATGTGCACCCAGGAGTGGTCGTTGATCCCGAGCCGCTTCACGGCGTTCACATTCGCCACGTGCCACAAGGCCTTGAGGCCCTGGTCGGCGTTCGCTCGCTCGAGAACCGTCCGGAGCTTCCGGCTCCGTTGCGCCGGCACGTTGATCCGCATCTCCGCGGTGGCGTCGGCCGGCGAGAGCCGCGCTTCGCGCTCCGCTTCGGGTGAAGCCGGCTCCTCGATCCGCTCGCGGAGCTCCTTGTCGACCTGCGACACGGCGTCCGACACTACTCGTTTTGGTCTGGCCTCGTTACGATCTGTTCGAGATGCGCACGATGAAACCCATCCACGACTCCACGTGCTCCGTCGCCGCCTGCGCCGACATCGTCGGCGCCAAGTGGACCGCGCTGCTGGTGCACGATCTGTCGGAGGGCCCGCGCCGATTCACGGAGCTCGAGCACTCGTGCCGCGGGATCAGCCCGCGAACGCTTTCGGAGCGCCTACGCGCGCTCGAGCAGGAGGAGATCGTCCTTCGCCGCAGCTACCACGAGTCTCCCCCGCGAGTCGAGTACGAGCTCACGGAGAAGGGCGAGGCCCTGCTCCCGATCATCGACGAGATGCGCCGCTTCGGGCACGCCTGGCTCGTGGACTGCGTGCAGGCCTAGGGCGCTAGCGCGGCAGCGCGGCGAGGCTGCGAAAAAGCTCCCGAGCCGTCTCGATCCCGAGCGGCATGTACTCCGCGAGCAGGCGCTCGTTCGGCGAGTGGATGTTGCTCTCGGGGGTCGCGAAGCCGGTGACGATCGTCGGGATGCCCTTGTCGACGAGCGCCGGGACGATCGGCAGCGTGCCGCCCGAGCGGACGAGGAGCGGCCGGCGGCCCATCGTGCGCTCGAACGCGTCCTGGGCAAGCTGGACGGCAGGCGCGTCCGGGGGCACCAGCCCGGCGGCGGCCGACGAGAGCCGTGTCACCTCCAGCTCTGCGCCGTCGGGGGCTGCCCCGCGCAGGAGCCGCTCGACCGCAGCGGCGATTTCCTCGACGTCCTGGCCCGGGGCGAGCCGGATCGAGACGTTCGCCTCGGCGAAGACCGGCAGAACCGTCTTCTGCAGCACCGGCGAGCCGCCGGAGATCCCGTTCACGTCGAGCGCCGGCTCGGCGGTCGTGCGCAGGTAGAACTCCTCGGCCGCGCGCGGATCGGAGTGAGAAGCGGCGGCGTCTCCCAGCATCTGCGTCCCGGGGACGAGCTCCTCCCACGCGGCCCGCTCCTCGTCGGTCGGTGCAGCGATCCCCGCGCGGAGCGGCTCGGGCAGCCTGCCGTCGCGCGGACGGACCGCGTCCAGGATCTCGCTGAGCGCGTGTATCGCGTTGAGCGCGACGCCGCCGAAGAGACCGGAGTGCAGGTCGCGGGCGCCCGTGCGGACCGTGACGTGCAGGTAGACGAGCCCGCGCGTCGCGACCGCGAACTCGGGCACGCCGCGCGTGGTCATGCCGGCGTCGAAGATCAGCGCCGCGTCTGCGCCGCGCTCGTCGGCCGCGAGGAAGTCGACGATCTGGTGGCCGCCTGTCTCCTCCTCGCTGTCACACGCAAAGCGGACGTTCACCGGCAGCTGACCGGCCGCCGCGAGCTCGCCGGCGGCTCTCGCGAGCATGTAGAGCTGGCCCTTGTCGTCCACCACTCCTCTGGCGTAGAGCCACCCGTCCCGCTGCTCGAGCGTGAAGGGGTCGGACTCCCAGAGCTCGAGCGGGTCCGGCGGCTGCACGTCGACGTGCCCGTACACGAGCACCGTCGGAGCGGCACCGTTCGCGGATGCGAGCTCGCCGACGATCAGCGGGTGCGTCGAGGTGGCAACGACCTCGGCATCCCCGCCGGCCCCGCGCACGAATGCCGCCAGCCACTCCGCCGCCTGCTCGACATCGCCCGCGCGATCGGGGTCGGCGCTGACGCTCGGGATGCGCAGCAGTTCAGAGAGCTCGTCGAACCATGCCTCGGTCATGGCGCCGCGAGTCTACGCGACTGCTACGCGACTTCGCGCAACGCGGTGGAGTCCGCCAGCGCGCGAAGCTTCTTCAGGCTCTGGTTCTCGATCTGTCGGATGCGCTCGCGAGTCACGTTGAAGGTCTTGCCGACCTCGTCGAGCGTGCGCGGGTGCTCCCCGTTCAGCCCGTAGCGCAGCTCCAGCACACGGCGCTCGCGGGCACTGAGGGTCTCCATCACGCGCTGCAGAGTCGCCTTGCGCATCTCGACCTCCGCGACCTCCTCCGGCAGCGGCTCGCTGTCGTCGGTGAGGAAGTGCCCGAACTCCGACTCCTCGTCGTCGCCCACCGGCTTTTCGAGCGAGACCGGCGCCTGCGAGCTGCGGCGGATCTGCTCCACCTCGTCGGCGCCCAGCTCGACGTCGCGGCCGATCTCGGCGGAGGTCGGCTCGCGCCCCAGCTCGGCGCGCAGCTTCCGCTCCGATCGGACGATCTTGTTCAGCTTCTCGACGATGTGCACCGGCATCCGGATCGTTCGCGCCTTGTCCGCGAGCGCGCGGGCGACAGCCTGCCGGATCCACCACGTCGCGTACGTGGAGAACTTGAAGCCCTTGCGGTGGTCGAACTTCTCGGCGGCGCGCACGAGGCCGATCGTCCCCTCCTGGATCAGATCGAGGAAGGGGAGCCCCTGGTTGCGGTACCTCTTCGCGATCGAGACGACGAGGCGCAGGTTGGCCTCGACCATCTCCTGCTTCGCGCGGTGCTCGCCCCGCTCGATCCGCTTCGCGAGCTCGACCTCCTGCGCGGCCGTCAGCAGGTCGACCTTGCCGATGTCCTTGAGGAAGAGCTGCAGCGAGTCCGTCGTGACCTCGCGGGTCTCGCGGTTCGGCTCGCGCTCTGGCTCCTCGCCGTCGACGACCTCGATGTGCAGCTCCTCGAGCGCGTGGTAGAAGTCGTCGATCTGGCCCACGTCGAGCTCGAGCTCGCCCAGCCCGAGCACGATCTCGTCCGTGGTCAGCGACCCCGCTTCACGCCCGGCCTCGAGCAGCGCCTTGGCCTCGTCCGTCTCGAGCACCTCGGCGATGCTCAGCGGCTTG
>JBKPAM010000006.1:0-14486 GCA_046726435.1 Actinomycetota bacterium | reverse complement strand
GTCGTCCCGTCGCCGCGCGGAACCGGCCGCAACGTGTCGTTGGCTAGCGTGCTGCCGGGAAAGCGCCCCGCCAGCTAGAAGCAGGTCTCCTCGTGATCGGGTGCGAACCCGTTCACGTAGACGAGCCCCGTGATCTCGCCGGCGTCGGCCGGGACGTTCGAGATCACCGCTCCGCCGTAGGAGTGGGCTACGAGCACGACGGGCCCCTCGACAGTGCGGATCAGGTCGCCGACGCTGGCTGCGTCCCCATCGAGGCTGCGCAGCGGGTTGGGGGCGGCGATCACGGAGTGCCCCGCGCTCTCCAGCGAGTCGATGACGTCGTTCCAGCTCGCCGACTCGGCGAACGCACCATGGACGAGAACGATGTCGGTTTCATGAGGATCTCCTCTGGGTCGCGAGGTTCTTTGTCAGGCCGTGGACCGGGTGAGCCAGTCCTCGAAGCGGGTCGGAGCGATGCGTGCGTTCCCCGCTGGGGTGAGGGAGTGCTCGTCGAGCTCCGCGCCGAAGTAGCGCGCATGCACGTCGGCCTCCACGAGGCGCTCATCCTCGTTGGCACGCAGAACGCGACGGGCGAGCTCGTCGAGCCGGAACTGCTCGGGGCCGGCCAGCTCGACGATCCCGTTCACCGGCTCGTTCACCGCGACGTCCGCCAGTGTTGCGGCGACGTCGTCGGCCGACTCCGGTTGCACGAACACGGGCGCCAGATGGATTGCCTCGCCGGTGCTGCTCGACTCTGCGATGCGGCCGATGAACTCGAAGAACTGCGATGCGCGAACGATGGTGTACGGCACCATTCCGGCCTTCACCTCTTCCTCCTGGGCGACCTTGGCGCGGAGGTAGCCGCTCTCCGGGAGGCGGTCGGCTCCGACTATCGACAGCACAACGTGGTGGGTCACGCCCGCGCCCGCTTCTGCTGCCAACAGGTTCCGCGTCGAGGTCTGGAAGAAGTCCAGCACCCCGTCGTCGTCCATGACAGGCGCGTTCGACACGTCGACGAGGACCACGGCGCCCTCGAGCGCCTCGGCCAGCCCGTCGCCGGTGATGGTGTTGACGCCCGTGTCCGGCGCGGCCGCGAGCGGCTCGTGGCCGGCCCGGCGCAGCTTCTCGACGAGCTTCGACCCGATCAGCCCGGTTCCGCCGATGACAACGATCTTCATCTTCTCTCCTCTCCGCCTGCCTGATCGGTCGCAGAGAGCATCGCGCGGCTCGGAAGCCTCGTGACCTCAGAAGGCCGCGCGGCTCGCCCCCAGACTACGCTACGAGCGTGGAGAGGGTCATGCTGGTGGCGCGTCTCCGAGACGGTGCGCGGGAGCGCGCGGAGCAACTCCTGACCGACGATGCCAGGGCGGACGCCCCGGAGGACGCATTCGACCGGGGCACGATCTTCCTCTCGGAGAGCGAGGTTGTCTTTCTGCTCGAGGGCCAGAGCGCCGAAGAGGCCGCTCGAGGGATCCTCGACGACCCCGTCAAGTCGACCGTGATCACGCCGTGGCTCCCGCTCTTCGACGGCCCGCTGCACCGAGCGCACGAGGCGTACTCCTGGGAAGCCTGAACGAGGTGAGCCCTCAGGCCGTGCTCGGCGCCTGAACCCCGACGGGCTGCGGCGCTTCCTGTTCCTTCTCGACCACCAGGTCGAAGTAGAGGTACGTGGTCGCGATCGCGACGAAGGGGAGCGCGAAGACGTAGACCAGGCTCGCGATCAGGTTCACGAAGTTGAACGAGGCGTCGGTGACGAAGAGGAGGATCGCGCCGAGCAGCGGGCCGAGCATGAGCGCGATCAGCGTCACGAACAGCGCGAGCGAGGCGACGCGCCACCAGTCCCCGCGGACGAGCTCGGAGCTGCGCCTGAAGGCTCCTCGTGCGGACACGCCCTCGAGCGCAATGACCTGAGCCAGGAACGACCAGCGCACCAGGAGCCAGATCGCGATGATCGCGCCGATCGTGCTCCCTGCGAGCACCGTGATGACGACGATCGCCACGACGAAGGCTCCGACAAGCGGCCGCCAGCGACGAAGGACGAGCCTGTACGCCTCAAGGGCCCCGAGCTGGTGCTCCTCACCGAGGGAGGCGATGGAAACCGCGCACGCCGCCTGGATAATCCCGAGCCCGAACACGACGAAGAGCGTCCCGAGTAGGAACGCGAGCCCTCCCACGACCGCATTCGAGGCACCGGCGGTGTCGACGAGCGACGACAGCCCGCTGACGCGGAAGAGCAGGTACTGGGCTCCTGTGATCAGCAGGCCCACGGGAACGAACACGAGCCCGAGCGTGAGCACCAGCCGCAGATGGCTCGCGTACAGCCGCGCCGAGGTCGCGACGATCGTTCCCCAGTCGCGCCGGCGCCGCACCGGGACCGGCGCGGTCGCTTCCCACGTCGTACGCGAGGCGAGCCAGAGCAGCAGCACGGCCAGCACCGCGAGGCCAATCAGCACCGGCGACGGGTTGCCCGTGATCGCGGTGAGCAGGCTCGACCCGGTGGCGACCGCGCCGCAGAAGAAGCCGGTCGCCGTCGAGCCGACGGCGCCTCCCGCCGGGACGACGAAGCTCGTGTCGCGGAAGCTCTCGTTCGCCCAGGTGATCGGCTGCGTCCACTGCAGCTTCGTGTTCGGGCCTGTCGGGCCGTTGTAGAAGCCGGAGTGCTGCTCGCCCCAGTGGCCGATGTAGCCGAGCCATGGATACGCGCGGAGGTAGGCGGCCTTCTCGGTCGGCACGACGGCGACGGTCGGCCGGAGCTCGCGCGAGGGGCCGGACGTGTCGTCGCAGCCGACCCCCTGGGCCGCGCTCCGCCCGAGGTAGAGGTTCGAGCCGTAGTAGTTCGCGTGTGAGCCGAGAGCCGGGTAGACGACGGGATGCGTGCCGTCGACGAGCAGCAGCTTGTCGTCGCCCCACCGCGCGCTCTCGGCGCCCTCGTGCTGGCTGTAGCCGACCTCCGACGGCTTCGTCTCGAGGGCCTGCGCCGCCGTGCGCGTCGGGAAGTCGAGCTGGATCATCTCCCAGTCGCCTTCGTGCTTGTCGTTGAAGTCGTTGAAGACGTAGAAGAACCAGTACTGGAGCGCCAGCTCGTCGGGATGTGAGGACTCGGTGACGACTCGCGCGTAGGTCGTCGGACGCGAGCGCTTCGTGATCGCGTGCGACCACCTGTCGTAGGTGCACTTGGGGTTCAGCGCGTTGCCGGGGAAGTCGAGGTGGTACTCGAAGAGCCCGCGGGAGACATCCCCGGCCGTCGGTGCGACCTCGATGACGCTCACCGAGTTCCATGGCCCGTGGAGGGCGACACCCGGGTTGCCGAGGACAAGGTTGACGTCCGTCGGCTCGTACGCCTCCCCGTGGGCACACGGCTCGGACTGAGCGACGAGCCGGACGACCGGCGAGTAGCGAAGCGCGAGGGTCCGGGCAGGGTCCGGCGCCGCGGCGGAAGGCTGGGTGAACGCAAGGCCGACAACCGCCGCGGCCAGCGGCGCGAGGAGCCGGGGCCGAGGCATTCCGCCCCGTCATATGACGTGGGCCTGCGACCTCCTCTTGTCAGGCGGACGCGTCGGGCGCCGACACGACGGGCTCAGCGGCGGCGGTCGGAGTGGCCTCGCGGCTATCACCGTGGAGGAACCGCCGCCAGCCCGAGAGCAGCTCATGGACGCTGGGAGCACCGACGAGCGGCTCCTGCGGCCCCGGCAGCGTCACGGGCGCGAGGATGAACGGGCGCGTCTGCGGGCCCCCGATGCCGCCGTGGAACGAGATCAGCTCCTCGAATGCGCAGCCCTCGTCGAGCTCGGGGTCGTAGAAGCTGCCGACCATGATGTCGGCGACGTGGGGGAAGCCGTCGGTGCGGAGCAGATGCCGTGGCGCGTTCGGCGAGAAGGCCGCGAGCGGGTCCTCGCCCTCGACCCGGCCCTCCTCCAGATAGTGCTCGCCGCGCGGCCCGAGCACGACCGCACCGCGTTCGGCCGCACGGACCAGGATCCAGCCGACGTGCGGATGCGAACGCAGCGCTCCGATCAGGCGCGGGTGGCGCTCGTCGAGCTCCTCCCGCGTCAGCCGGCGCGGCTCCTCCATCAGGTAGATGAGGCCGAGGTTGCCCGAGCCGAGGACGACGACCTGCCGGTCGGAGACGTCCTTCTTGGAAGGCTTCTTCGACTTCCCGGCCCGGCCGGTCGCCTCGCCGACCGCCAGGCCCACCATCTGGCCCTGCTCGTCGCCCTCGGCGAACCCCTGGACGTCGGACGCCTCGACGGAGCGCTCGACCAGCTCGTCGAGCCCGTACCCGTTCCGCTGCTTGAAGGTGGCGCCCTGGGTCTGGCCGTGATCGGAGAGCACGACGATCTCGTACGGCCTGGGCGCGTACCGCCGGGCCCGCTCGACGCGCCCGAACTGCTGGTCGAGCTTGCGCAGCGCCTCGAGGGTGTCCGCGCGCTCGAGCCCGGAGTGGTGCGCGACCTCGTCGTAGCTCGAGAAGGTCGCGTAGATCGCCGGGCGGCCACGCATCATGTCCGTCAGAACGCCGTACACGATCAGGTCGCGCACGATCACGCACATCGTCGCACGCAGGAACGGATAGATCCCACCGCGGTGCCCCCGCGGACGGACGTCGCGCCGCTTCGCGCGTAGCGCCGCCGTCCACTCGAGGACCACCTCCCAGAAGAACAGGACGAGCGCGCGCGTGACATTGAAGGCGTTCGCGAAGAAGGCCCGGTAGCCCGGGTTGGCGCGGGTCTCCTCGTCCATCCGGCTCACCGTGAGGATCACCGCTTCCGCCTCCCCGGAGAGGAGGTTGCCGCGGCTCGCTCCGCCGTCGACGAGCAGCCCGATCCCGGTCGCCCGCTCGCGCTCGATCCGCGCGCAGTCCTCCGGCGCCGAGCACGTCATCATCGTCCCGGTCTCCTTCTCGACCCAGCGGAAGGCGGGAATGTCCTCGTTCGAGCCGAGCAGGATGCCTGCCTGGCTCGCCCCGGTCTGGGAGGACAGATCGGGCTCCCACTCGATCAGGTGGTGCGTGTCCTCGGCGAGCCAGCGCGCCATGTTCGGCGCGCTCCCGTCGCGCATGGCGCGTTGCAGCACGGGCAGCGCCAGCCCGTCGATCTCCAGGAAGACGATCCCCGGCGCGTCCGTCCGCGTCGCGCCGCCCTGCCGCTTGGCGACGCGCTGGACGACCTGGAGCGTGTAGGTGTCGTCGTCGTTCGCAGAGAAGAGGACCTCGAGCACGATCGCGACGGCCGTCATCACGATCGCGGCGAGCAAGGCCCACCCGAAGTCGTCGATGTCGAAGTCGGTGAGCACGGCGTCCGCCAGCTGCAGCACGACCGCGTTCAGCAGCAGCGTGAGCACGAAGCCGACCACGAGCGTGAACGGCAGCCGCAGCGCCGCGAACACCGGCGGGACGACCGCGTTCACGATGCCGATTGCCGCGGCGACGACGAACGCTCCGCCGGCGTCGTTGATGTGAACCCCGGGCAGGATCCAGGCCGTCACTCCGAGCGCGGCCGCCCCGATGATCCAGGAGACGATCAGCTGCAGCGGCTTGAGCCGGAGCTTCTCCGGCCGCCAGCCAAGTGCTTCTGTCTGCTCCGTCAGGTCACACCACCGTCTTCTGCCGCCCGATTCTCGCCCGCCGGGCGACCGCGGGCAAGCAGCTCAGTACGGGTTGCCGGCGAAGATCCGGGCGGCCAGGAAGGAGAGCCCGATCACGAGCCCGACGATCACAGCCAGGCAGGCATAGAGGACGACCACGATCTGCCAGAACGGCCGTTCGGACATCGGCTGCGGCGGAGCTGCGAGTCGCCATGGCCGCACGCTGAGCAGCGCCCGCTGCACCGGCCCCGGAGGCTGCGGCGGATCGAGCGTCAGGCCCGTGGTGTGCCACGAGGCCGTGACGATGTGCCGTCCGTCGACGGACGCGCTCTCGAAGTGGGGAACGTCGAGCTCGAGCAGCCGCCCGTCACCGGCCATGTGCACCAACTCCCGCTCGCGGGCGACGAACTCGACCTCCTCCGCGAGGAGCAGGCCTCGACGCCCGTCGAGGGTCCGGAGCGCGAGCGCAGAAGGCTCGTTCGAGGCCCCGAGCCAGGCCTCCTCGACCCAGCCGACGAGCCCGCGCCGGGACTCGACGCGAAAGCCGTCACATCCGAGCAGGTCGTGTCGAACGGCAGTAGCCACGTCTGTCGTATTCCCGTTTTCGCCGTTGAGGAACGTTGAAAACGGTAGCTACGGCGCGAGGCGCTCGCCGTGCCAACCCTCGCGCGCGCGCGTGAACCTGACCCGCTCGTGCAGGCGATCGTCGCGGTGCTGCCAGAGCTCGATCGTCTCGGGCTCCAGGACGTAGCCGCCCCAGCGCTCAGGGCGCGGCACGTCGCCGTCGTGATCGGCGAGCAGCCGTTCCGCCTCGGCCTCCAGCCGCTCGAGGCTCTCGAGCGGCTCGCTCTGCCGGGAGACAGCCGCGGCGGCCCGGGACCGGGGCGGTCGCGTCGCCCAGTACGCGTCCGACTCCTCGTGCGAGAGCTTCCGCACAGGCCCTTCGACCCGCACCTGGCGACCGAGCGGCCGCCAGTAGAAGACGAGCGCCGCCCGCGGGTTCTGGTCGAGCTCCTGCCCTTTGCGGCTCTCGTAGCCGGTGAAGAACGTGAAGCCGCGCTCGTCCGCGCCTTTCAGAAGCAGCATCCGCGCGGAGGGTCTCCCGTCTGCGTCCGCGGTCGCGAGCGTCATGATCTCGGGCACTTCGACGCCAGCCGCCCGCGCCTGCTCGAACCACTCGTGGAAGAGCGCGAGCGGCTGAGAAGTCACCTCCACCCGCGCTCCAGCAGCTCGCGCACTTCCTCGACGCCTGCGCGCCAGATCAACTCGACCCGCTCGTCGGGGAGCTGGTAGACGCCCTCGAAGACCCCGTCGCCGAGCAACTCGCGGACCTGCTCCGGCCCAGAGGCGCGAAACGCGGCGAAGTCGAGCGGCGGCTTTTCCCCAGGTGGCAGCTCGACCCCGTCGAGGCGCGTCCACGGGAAGTTCTCGGACCAGTTCGCGTGGCTCGGCTCGGCCCCCGCCTCCCGCGCCGCCGCCGCGACCAAGTCGCTCGACCACCAGTTGTGGAACACCGCCTGGGCGTCAGGATGCGAGGCGACCCACTCGCGGGCAAGCGCGGTGCCGGGCATGTTGCCGCCGTGGCCGTTGACGAGGAGGAAGCGCCGGAACCCCTGGTCGTACAGCGAGTCGAGCACGTCGCGCAGCACGGCGGTAAACGTCTCGAGCCGCAGCGACGGGCTGCCCGGGTACGCCGCGAAGTTCGGAGTGAGGCCGTACGGCAGCACCGGCAGCACGAGCACGCCCAGCGGCTCGGCCGCCTCGGCCGAGACGCGCTCGGCGAGCATGTTGTCGGTCTCGAGCGAGAGGTAGCCGTGCTGTTCGGTCGAGCCGAGCGGGAGCACGACTCGGTCGTCCCGAACGAGGTACTCCTCGACCTGCATCCAGTTGAGCTCGCGGGCTCGCACTAAGGCACCGCTTGCGGTGCCGTCCTCAGGGCGGGCCGGCTTCGCGGGCGCGCCCGTCTGAACTGACCGGTCGACACGTTGAGATCATCTCGAATGCGCGCTACGACCGCTCCAGCGATGCATGCCGGCGGCTGAGGACCTCGAACCAGCGCAAGAGCGCGTATCCCGCGATCCCGTAGATCGCACCCACGAGCAGCTCGGCTCCGAGCAGGTCCGCGACATTGCCGAGCGATGCGCCTGCGGCGAGCTGCCGCGCGGCCTCGATCGCGTGCGTGAAGGGCATCCCCTGCGCCGCCGTGCTCATCCAGCCCGGCAGCGAGTCGAGCGGCACGTTTGCGCCGGTGAACATCAGCAGGAAGCCGAAGATCACGTTCGAGAGCACCGCGTTCTCGCGGATGCGGAGGCTGAGCGCGGCGTTGACGAGGCCCAGGCCCGTGCAGGAGAAGGCCGCGATCAGGACGACGAGCAGCAGTGGCGCCAGCGAGCTCGCGGGCAGGTGGACCCCAAGCACCAGCGAGCCGGTGAGCAGCGCGAACGCGGACACGAAGGCGCCGTTCAGCACCACCGGCAGCGACCGCCCGAAGAAGAGCGGAATGCGCGGCGCCGGACTGACGAGGATCGCGCTGAGCGTGTTCTGGAACCGTTCGCCCCCGATCGACTGTGCCATCGCGAACAGGCACGGGATCGACGCGTACTGCAAGGCGTTTCCGATCAAGTAGAACTCGTCCGACTCCAGCCCTGCCGAGCGCCCGATGTAGGCGAACAGCAGGATCTGGAAGAGCGGGGCGATCAGCATCGTCGGCACGTAGATCCATGGGGTCAGCCAGTAGAAGAGCGCCCGGAAGCTCGTCGCGCCGCCGACGAAGAAGATGCGGGCTGCGACGATCACGTCAGCGAGAGGGAGCCGCGGGCGCGCGCGTCGTCGAGCACGCGGTTCGTCACGAGCACCGCGAAGCCGACGTACAGCGCGCCGAGGCCGAGGCAGAGGAGCAGGTCGGGCAGCGGCGTGCCGCCGAGCGCAGACTCACGGATCGCGTTCATGCCCCAGGTGGGCGCGAGCACCCACGAGATGGGGCGCACCCACGTGGGCAGGAGCGCGAGCGGCACGAGAAAGCCGCAGATCAGCCACACGGGGTACTCGAAGAAGTTCCCCAGCACCCAGGCGGCACGGAAGCGGACGAACGACACCGCGAAGAGCAGGCCGAGCCCGGCGAACGCGAGCACCGTGCCGAGGATCGAGATCACGAACAGGAGCCAGTGCTCGATCGTGAGCGGGATGCCGAACGCGAAGCGGCCCCAGAGGAGCGTCGCGGTCAGGTTGTAGATCCCGACCGTCGCCAGTCCAAGCGTGGACGGGAAGAGGACGAGCGAGAAGTGTCGAGGCGCCGCGACGAGGAGCTCGAGCGTGCCCCACCAGCGCTCTCGCTGCATCGCCGAGCCGGCCGAGGTGCTGACCGACGACCACATCCCCATCACCGCCGCCCCGAGCGAGGCGTAGATGAGCGTTCTCGGACTGTTTCCGGCGCGGAAGACGAAGAACGCCGTCGTCGCGAAGAACAGCGGGTAGATGACGTTCCCGATCCCGTCGAACGGGGAGCGCATGATCATCTTGAACTGGAGCTTCCAGCTCACGAACACGAAGCGGAGCGTTTTCATTCGGACACCAGCGCCACGTAGGCATCCTCGAGCGTCGGCTCCCGGTGCGAGATGCGACCGACATCGGAACCGTCGAGGCAGCCGAGGATCGCGTGGGTGAGCTCGGCGCCCGGGCCGGTCTGCACGACGAGTACCTGCGCTTGCTCCCGCTCCTCGACCGCAACGGCGGTCACCCCGCCGAGCCCTCGCACGCGTTCGACGGTCTCGTCGCCGACGCCGTAGACCTCGACCTCGACCACCGTCCCCTCGGCGACGCCGCGCTTGAGTTCCGCGGGCGTCCCCTCCGCGACGATCTCTCCCTGCGTGATGACCGCGATGCGGTCGCAGAGCGCGTCTGCCTCGAACATGTAGTGCGTCGTCAGCAGCACGGTCTTCCCGGCTTCCGTGAGCGAGGCGATCGTCGCGCGCACGTCCCTCGCGCCGACCGGGTCGAGCCCGATCGTCGGCTCGTCGAGGAAGATCACCTCCGGGTCGTGGAGCAGGCCGCGTGCGACGTGGAGCCGCTGCTTCATCCCGCGTGAGTAGCCCTCGGCACGCTCGTGCTCCCGGCCCTTCAGCCCGACGAGCTCGAGCAGCTCATCGATCCGCCGCTTCTGCTCGCCCGGCGGCACACCGTAGAGCTCGGCGAAGTAGCGGAGGTTGTCGTACCCGGAAAGCCGCTCGTAGACGCCGCGCTCGCCACCGAAGACGTAGCCGATGCGCTTCCGGACCTCCTGTGGGTTCTTCACCACGTCGATTCCGAGCACCCGCGCCGTCCCCGCTGTCGGGATCAGCAGGGTGATCAGCATCTTGATCGTCGTCGTCTTGCCGGCCCCGTTCGGGCCCAGCAGCCCGAAGAGCTCGCCCTCCCGCACCTCGAAGTCGATCCCGCGCACGGCTTCGATCTCCTTCGCCTTGCGGCGGATGGTCCCGGTGTGGGTCTTGTAGGTCCGCCGCAGTCCCTCTGCCTCGATCGCCGCCATCGGCGAGAGCCTAGCTTCGTGAGAAATTGGGGAGAGGCGGCACGCCGCGCTGCTACACTCAGCCGCGCGCGGCGGCGTAGCTCAGTTGGTTAGAGCAGCGGAATCATAATCCGCGTGTCGGAGGTTCGAGTCCTCCCGCCGCTACCTCCTCGAATACTCGGAGCAGACAAGAACAACGATGGCAACCGGAGTAAGAGTCGGAATCACGCTCGCCTGCACCGAGTGCAAGCGACGCAACTACCAGACCCAGAAGTCGAAGCGAAACAGCCCTGACCGCGTCGAGTTCAAGAAGTACTGCCGGTGGTGCGGCAGGCACACTGTCCACCGGGAGACCAGGTAGTGGCACGCCAAACCCGTTCGGAGCGGCGCGCAAGGCGCGCGGCGCAGGCCGAGAGCCGTGCGGCGCTCGAGCGCACGCCTCAGCGCCAGCAGCAGCAGCTGCGGCCCGCGCCCGCGGAGCCGGCGAGGGCCCGCGACGGCCGCCACGTCCCCGGCGAAGGCGGCAAGCGGTTCATCAGCGAGTCGTGGGCGGAGCTCAAGAAGGTCGACTGGCCGGGCCAGCAGCAGCTGATCCAGGGAACGGTGGTCGTCCTCATCGCGTGCTTGATCACGGGCACGTACCTGTTCCTCGCCGACCAGGTGTTCAAGCGCTTCGTCCAGCATGTGCTGCTCGGAGGCTGACGTTTCGTGGCGACCCCCTTCCGCCCATCTCGCACTCTCGGCTCCCCTGCAAAGCGGCGCCTCGCGGCGTCCTCAGTCGCGCCCGTAGCCTCCGGCCACGAACGCTCCCTGCGTCCTTGCGAGGCTTGCTTTTCGGGGCCCGAGAGCACGACCTGGTCGAAAGGGGATCGCTGATGTTCCGCTGGTACGCGATCAACACCTACTCGGGGCACGAGAACAAAGTCAAGACGAATCTCGAGCACCGGATCGACTCGATGGGGCAGCAGCCGCGCTTCCGCCGCGTCGTCGTCCCCACCGAGCAGGTCGTCGAGACCAAGGACGGCCAGAAGGTGCAGACGGAGAAGCGGATCTTGCCGGGCTACGTGCTCGTGAACATGGACCTGAACGACGACGCCTGGACGGTCGTGAAAAACACCCCCGGCGTCACCGGCTTCGTCGGCGCAGGCTCGAAGCCGGTCCCGCTCTCACAGGGCGAGGTCGACCGCATCCTCCGCACCGGCGCCGCCACGGGCGAGCGGCCGCGCGCGCAGGTGGAGTTCTCGCTCGGCGAGTCGGTGAAGGTCACCTCGGGGCCGCTCTCCGACTTCGACGGCGAGATCGTCGACGTCAACCCCGACCAGCAGAAGCTGAAGGTGCTCGTCGACATCTTCGAGCGGC
Source organism: Actinomycetota bacterium (assembly GCA_046726435.1). Taxonomy (GTDB): domain Bacteria; phylum Actinomycetota; class Thermoleophilia; order Gaiellales; family Gaiellaceae; genus AC-32. The sequence goes on along the minus strand of JBKPAM010000006.1, from coordinate 3,061 downwards.
AGGTCCCCGTTGAGTTGGGCTTCGACCAGGTCAAGAAGATCGATTAGCGCATGGCGAAGAAGCTTCTGACACTCATCAAGCTCCAGATTCCGGGCGGCCAGGCGAACCCGGCGCCGCCGGTCGGCCCTGCGCTCGGCCAGCACGGGGTCAACATCATGGAGTTCTGCAAGGCGTTCAACGCGCAGACGGCGCAGGAGAACGGCCGCATCATTCCCGTCGAGATCACGGTCTACGAGGACCGCTCGTTCGACTTCATCACGAAGACGCCGCCGGCCGCCGTCCTGATCAAGGAGGCGCTGCGGATCGAGAAGGGCTCGGGCGAGCCGAACCGTGAGAAGGTCGGCCGGCTCTCGCGCGACCAGCTGCGCTCGATCGCCGAGGCGAAGATGCCCGACCTGAACGCACGCGATGTCGAGCACGCGATGCTGATCGTCGCCGGGACAGCCCGCTCGATGGGCGTGGAGACCGACGTATGAGACGTCGCTTGCGATGTCTCAATCAGGACGCGCGGGCTTTGCCGGTGCATCCGTCTGAAACGACCGGTCGACACCTTGGCAGTCAAAACGGAGCGCTATGACACAGCACGGCAAGGCCTATCGCAATGCGCGGGCGGAGATCGACCGCGAGCATCTGTACTCGCCGGCGGAGGCGGTCCGCCTGATCAAGGACGCCCAGACGGCCAAGTTCGACGAGACGGTGGAGGCCCACTTCAACCTCGGCCTCAACGTGCGCCATGCCGAGCAGCAGCTGCGGGGCACGCTCATGCTCCCGCACGGCACCGGCCGCGAGATGCGGGTGGCGGTCTTCGCCGAGGGCGACAGGGCGCGTGAGGCGGAGGAGGCCGGGGCGGACGTCGTCGGGACGAACGACCTCGCGGGGAAGATCGAGGAGGGCTTCGACGACTTCGACGTCGCCGTCGCCACGCCGGACCAGATGAGTGTCGTCGGCAAGCTGGGCCGCATCCTCGGCCCGCGCGGGAAGATGCCGAACCCGAAGACCGGCACGGTCACGATGGACGTCGGCAAGGCCGTCCGGGAGGCAAAGGCGGGAAAGCTCGAGTACCGCACCGATCGCGGCGCAAACGTCCACGTCACGATCGGCAAGAAGAGCTTCGACGAGCGGCAGCTGCTCGAGAACTACGCCACGCTGATCGACGAGATCGTGCGCGCGAAGCCGGCGGCGGCGAAGGGCCGCTATATCAAGACGGTTACACTGACGAGCACGATGGGCCCCGGGATCCACGTCGACCCGGCGCGGACGAGGGGCATCGTCGAAGAGCTCGAAGGAGAGCCTGCAGAAGAAGCAGTGACAGCGTAGAGCCGACGCCAAAGACAGCTGGCAGCCGAAAGGCAGAGGACCAGCCGAGGCGGAGCAGGGAAGGCATCAGCCCTCCGAGCCCGCCTGTGTGCGGGCTCGATGCGTAAGGAGCTGATGCGATGCTGAGATCCGAGAAAGAACGAGTCGTCGAGCACCTGGCCAACCGCCTGCGCTCGACCGAGACCTTGATGGTCGCGGACTACCGCGGCCTGACGATGCCGGAGATCGACGAGCTGCGCACGCGGTTGCTCGAGGCCGGCGCACGGTTCACCGTCGTCAAGAACAGCCTGACGAAGCTCGCCGCCGAGCAGGCCGGGACGAGCGATGTCCTGCAGCTGATCGAAGGGCCAACGGCGATCGCGTTCCTGGAGGCGGACGGCGACCCGGTCGCGGTCGCGAAGGTCCTGAGCGAGACAGCCCGAGCGCACGACGTGCTCGTGATCCGCGGCGGCGTCCTCGAGGGCACGGTTGTCGGGGACGACGAGATCAAGCGGCTCGCTACCTTGCCGCCCGCCGACATCCTGCGCGCGCAGCTGGCCGGCGCAATCGTTTCCCCGCTGACGACCGTGGTGGGTCTCTTCACGGCCCCGCTGCGCGACGTGGTCGGCGTGCTCGACGCACGCATCCGCCAGCTACAGGAGCAGGGCGAGGCCGTGCCGGAGTCGCAAGAGCCGGCGGAAGAACCGCAGGCCGAGCCGCCTGCAGAGGAAGCACCGGAAGAAGAGCAGTCCGAAGAGCCGTCGGCGGAAGCCGAAGCAGCTTCGGCCGACGAAGAGGAGGAACAGCCGGATGGCTAAGACCGACATCGACAAGTACGTCGAGGACCTGGGCAAGATGACCGTCCTCGACCTGGTCGAGCTGAAGAACAAGCTCGAGGAGGAGTGGGGCGTGAGCGCGGCGGCGCCGGTTGCGGTTGCCGCTCCGGGCGCGGCTCCCGCTGCGGCCGGCGACGGCGCGGCCGCGGAGGAGAAGTCGTCCTTCGACGTCGTGCTCGCCGGCGCAGGCGACAAGAAGATCCAGGTGATCAAGGTCGTCCGCGCGATCACGGGCCTCGGCCTCAAGGAAGCGAAGGACCTCGTCGACGGAGCGCCCAACCCGGTGAAGGAAGGCGTCTCCCAGGATGACGCCGACCAGATCAAGGCGCAGCTCGAAGAAGCCGGCGCCGACGTCGAGGTGAAGTAGCCGTACCTACAGCCGGCGCCGAGGTCGAGGTGAAGTAGCCGCGTCTCCCAGGTTCGAAAGAGCGGAAACAGAGGCGTCCAAACGGGCGCCTCTGGCGCTTTCGGGGTCGAGCATCTATAGTTGGCGGGCCTGCCGACGACCACCGGTCGCCGCGGCTTGCGCGACAGGCAGTGTCTTCGCTATTCTTGGCGGTTCCGCGCCGACTCCGCCTGTTCGCATTTCGAAGTTCACCTCATAGCCGTAAAGGGAGGCACCCACACTTGACCACCAGGGTCGCTGCGCCTCGCGCGCGCAAGAGCTTTTCGCGTCTCAAGCACGTACTCGACCTTCCCAACCTGATCGACATCCAGAAGGCCTCGTTCCAATGGTTCCTGGAGGAGGGCCTGCGGGAGACGATCGACGACATCTCGCCGATCGAGGACTACACCGGCACGCTCGCCGTCGAGTTCGGCGAGTACAAGTTCGGCGATCCTCCGGTCGGGATCCAGGAGTGCCGGGAAAAGGACCTGACCTACCAGGCCCCGCTCTCGATGACGGTCCGCTTCGTCAACAAGGAAACGGG
>JBKPAM010000005.1:0-7351 GCA_046726435.1 Actinomycetota bacterium | reverse complement strand
TACCTGCTGCGCGTGCGCCACGAGCAGCTCGATTCGATGCGACTGGAGGCGTTGCTCGCGCGGAGCCGAGAGGCATGCGCCTACGGCGCGCTCGATCAGGCCGTCAAGCTGCTGCGGGAGGCCGAAGGGTTGTGGCGCGGGCCCGCGCTCGCCGACTTCTCTTTCGAGGACTTCGCGCGTGGCGAGATCGCCCGCCTCGAAGAGTTGCGGCTGCTCACGCTCGCCGAGCGAATCGACGTCGAGCTCGCCCTCGGCCGCGACGCCGTCCTCGTCTGCGAGCTGAGGAGGCTAGTCGCCGAACATCCGCTTCACGAGCGCTTTCGGGGCCAGCTGATGCTCGCGCTCTATCGCTCGGACCGACAGGCAGACGCCTTGGCGGTCTACCGAGAGGCCTGGAAGGTCTTCGTCCAAGAGTTAGGGATTAGCCCCAGTCGAACACTTCAGGTTCTGGAAGGAGCGATCCTGCGCCAGGAGGTGTCCCTCCACGAGCCGATCTTCGGGTGTTTCACGTGCTGGTCAACCATCAGCCGCATCGATCCGCATGCTTGAGATGAGAACACCGAACGATCTGAGACGCGATGAAGGCGCTGCAGAAAGCTCGCTAAGTGGCCGATCAGAGGGCCAGGGCGGCTGCAGCCAGCAGCCGCCTTTGGCCGCAGTCTTTGACGGACTCGTCATCGCGTTAGCGCCGCGTTAGCGCGCAGAGGCACCCTGGCTGGTGGCGCTTGACGACCAGCAAAAGGAGGTCAGACATGTCGTCGCAACAGAATGGACAGCGTAGGTGGCGGCCCCCGGCGATGCCGGTGGCACTGCTCGCACTGTTCCTCTCTCTATTCGGAACCGCGACCGCCGCGAAGGTGCTTATCACGAGCAAGGACATCAAGAACGGCACGATCCGGCTCGTCGACCTGAACAAGCTCACGCGCAAGCAGCTCACCGCACACGCTCGGCGCGCGAACCAGGCCGACTCCGCCGAGTCGGCCGACAGCGCCGGCTTCGCCGATGTCGCCGACTGGCTGACTGACCGGGCTACGGGAAACAGCGTTCAAGCTTCCTCCAGCCCGTCGGCCGGAGACTTGCTCCCGCTCGGAGCGGACGCGCGTCTACCGATGTCGGCCATGCCGGACGTGGCCGCTCGCATCTACAACTCGACCGACGAGCCGGTGCCCATCGGCTCGGTCAAACAACTCACCTTCGATCGCGTCAGCTTCGACACCGCCCACCTCTTCGACCAGACGCATCCAAACCGCCTGAAGGCGCCCGTCTCCGGCGTTTACATGATCAACGCGAACGTCTCCTGGCAGATCGCGACCCCGCCGAACGGTCTCAACCGAGCGGTGTACGTGTACGTGAACGACCACGCCGTCTCGGTCGACCAGCGGCCGCCGGCGGAGGAGACGCGCCAGGCCGTGACGACGCTGTATCGGCTGAACGCCGGCGACGAGGTGGAGGTTGGCGTCGCGCAGGACGAGGCGGGCTCTCTCAATGCGAACGCCGTCGGGGACTACGCTCCGTCGCTCGCGATGGCCTGGATCGCACCCGGCTAGCCAACCACGCCGGCGGCGACCGCGGCACGGCTTCACTTTGTATAGTCACAGTTCCTTCAAAGAGTGAAGCTAGGAGGCGAGATGAGCGCTATCGACCAGCTCCTCGAGAACGCCGAGAGCTACGCGGACGGCTTCGACAAGGGGGATCTGCCGCTTCCACCGGTGAAGCGGGTCGCGATCGTCGCGTGCATGGACGCGCGGCTCAACCCTTCCGGCCTGCTCGGCCTGAGCGAGGGCGCCGCCCACGTGATCCGCAACGCCGGCGGTGTGATCACCGACGACGAGATCCGCTCACTGGCGATCTCGCAGCGGCTTCTCGGGACCGAGGAGATCATGCTCATCCACCACACGGACTGCGGGATGCTCACGTTCGAGGACGACGAGTTCCGACGGCAGGTTCAGCAGGAGACGGGGATCAAACCGGCGTGGGCAGCCGAGTCGTTCGGCGACCTCGAGGAAGACGTCCGCCAGTCGATCGCGCGCATCAAGGCGAGCCCCTTCATCCCGAAGAAGGACCAGGTGCGCGGGTTCGTCTACCACGTCGAGAGCGGCAGGCTCGACGAGATTCGTTAGGGCGGCAGCTAGTCAGTCCGCGTGACGACCGCGGGCGTCGACGTCGTCGGGCTCGTCCGGAATCGGGAGCGCGACTGCGCCGGAGAGCAGCGGCCCAGGAGGCACGTTCCTGACCAAGGCCGGCTCGTCGTCGCCACCGATCCGCAGGAAGCGCTTGACGCGTCTCCAGATCCTTGTCATAGGGACAGAGTAGACAGGCAGTGAGCGCTCGGCGCGTACACTTGAGCGCATCGTGGGGCGCCTCCTAAATAAGATTCGCCGCGCCTGGTCGAAGAAGAAGTCGCGCCTTGATGCGGCTCAGATGAGCGAACGCATGGACGCGGCTCGCGTGAGAGAGGCCGAGAGGGCGGAGGCGTCGACTCCGGGCCACTCTGAGCGAGCCAGCCAGACCGGCATCTTCCACTAGCCGCGCCGAGCACCTCTCGCCTCTTCAGGAACCGGCGTAGCGGCGGGACCTTCGGGGAGGAGGTCCCGCCGCGCGGTCGGATTTGGCTCTACGGGATCACGACGAGCTGGATCGTGCCCGCGGCAAGACCGGCCGTGTTCACGGTGTCGTTGCCGGCCAGCGTGTTGATCTCGAGGTGGTCGGTCGCCTCGTGATGGAAGATCGCGACCGTTGGGGCGAGGCCGCCCACCTTCACTTCGCCGGAGTCCCCGCTGACGTCGATCGCGTCGTCGCCCGCGGTGCCGTTCACGACCACCTGGTCGACCTGCCCGTCGCCCATGGTCCCGCCGAGGCTGGCGGCGAGGTCGACGTTGACGCTGCTGACGTCGGTTCCGCTCAGGTCGTTCACGGTGACGAGGTCGGGCCCGCCGAGGGCATTGAGGTCGACCCGCTCGACGCCGGCGGTGTCCATCGTGACGTTTCCGATGTCACGGAAGAGCTTGAGCCGGTCGCCGTTTGCCGAGAGGGTGAACTGCTCGGCGATGTCGGCGCCGTTGAAGCGCATCGTGTCGGAGCCCTCCTGGCCCTCGACGACGTCGCTGCCGTCGCCGGGGTCCCAGACGAAGGTGTCGTCGCCCGCCCCGAGCTGGGCCAGGTCGTTGCCCTTGTTGCCGTCGAGCGTGTCGTTGCCGTCGCCGCCGACCAGGGACTCGACCCCCTGGCCGCCCGCGAGCGTGTCATTGCCGTCGCCGCCGTCGAGGGTGAGCGAGATCGCCCCTGCTGCGAGGGCGGAGGCGTCGATCGTGTCCGCGCCGGCGAGACTGTTGACTGCGAGGTGGTCGCTCGGCTCCTGGTGCTTGATCGACACCAGCGCGTGCAAGCCGGACACCGCGACGCCGGAGGCGTCCCCGCTGACCCTGATCGCGTCATTGCGGTCGGTGCCGTTGACGACGACGCGGTCGAATGCGCCGTCTGCCGCAGAGCCGCCGAGAGTAGCCGCGAGCTCGGCGTTCACGGCGGTGACGTCGGTTCCGCTGAGGTCGTTGACGGTGATGAGGTCGGCGCCGCGGAGGGCGTTGACGTCGACGCGCTCCACGCCGTGGGTGTCCATCGTGATCGAGCCGATGTTGCGGAAGAAGCGGAGCCGGTTCCCGTTCGCCGACAGCGTGAACTGCTCGGCGATGTCGGCGCCGTTGAAGCGCATCGTGTCGGCGCCGTCCTGCCCCTCGACCACGTCGCTGCCGTCGCCCGGATCCCAGACGAAGGTGTCGTCGCCGGCACCCATGAGTGCCAGGTCGTTACCGGCGTTACCGTCGATCGTGTCATTGCCGTCGCCGCCGAGCAGGGTCTCGATGCCCTTGCCGCCGGCGATCGTGTCGTTGCCGGCACCGCCGGCGAGGGTCGTCGGGATGGTGTCCGTGAAGGCCCCGTTGCTCTCGTCGATGCGGACGAGGTCGTTGCCGGCACGCGCGTCCACGACGATCTTCGCGATCTTCGCGCGCTTGAAGCTGAAGTCGGCCGAGCCGTCGTCACCGACGTCGACCTGCAGAGTCGCCGGGTCGCCGGCCTTCAGGCGGAGGGCGATCTTGTCGGCAGCGGCGGTGCCCACGACGCTCAGCACGCGGTGCCTGAGCTTCGGGCGCTTGAAGCCGCGGAACTGCATCGGATCCTTCTGCACCGCTTGGCCGCTAGCCGAGACCGGGTCCCACCTGCCGCCGAAGTCCGTCAGTCCCTCGCCGGAAGTCTCGCCGGCCTTCGTATCCCCCACAAAGCGGTACAGCGGGTGGCCGTGGTAGGTGACCTGCAAGCGGCCGTCCCTGCGCCGCGTGGTGCTTAGGAGCGCCTTCCGCGCTCCGTGGATCGCCCTCGGCTTGCCTCGGGTGGTGAGCGCCGGCCAGTAGGTGGCGCATGCGCCGTAGCAGGTGCTCTTGTGGTGCCTGTCGTGCGCCCACAGGTAGAGGGTTCTGCCGTGCGAGTCGACGAGGATCTGGCCGAGGCTGCTCTGGCGCAGCTTGACTACCGTCCCGCTGCGGGTCGCGGCAGTGGCCGCCGTCGTCAGTATGGCCGCGGCCAGGACCAGAACGACGAGGGCGAGAACACGTGCGAGACGTGCGCGACCGACGCGGTCGTCCACGGCCCTGCGCGTTCCGCGCCACTCAGTGAATCGTCTGTGCTTGTCCATGGTGGGGTCCTTTCGAAGTCGTTGACCTGTCGACTCCTAGGACACCGCGGGCGGCGCTCTATTCCCTGGTGAGCAAGCGGGCGCAGGCGACCGTGCTTCTCGATGTGCGGAATAGCCCGGTCAGAACGGGGTCCTTGAAGATGTGATGGTGCTCTGGTCCATCTCAGCGACCGCGACCCTCCCTCGCAGCAGCGAGCTACCGTTCGGCGTGCCGTGCCATTGAGACGGCGTCCACGAGACGAAGCAGGCGGCCAGGAGACCGCCGAGCTGGCGGCGTTGGCGGACGGATCGCTGCCGGCGGATCGTCGTGCCGAGCTCGAGGGACGGGTCGCGGCCTCGCCAGAGCTTGCCGACCGACTCGCCGAGCAGCAGCGTGCGGTTGCGCTTGCACAGAGCGCGGCGGCCGAGGTGAAGGCGCCGGAGGACCTGCGCGCTCGCATCGAGGCCAGGCGCCACGCCCGGACGGCGCGAGCGCCTCGTCGCCTGCTGATGGCCGGTGCCGCGGCCGCTGCCGTTGTCGCGGCAGTCGCTATCGGGTTCGCCGTCTTCGGTTCGAGCACCTCGGCGGAGCAGTTCCATGCCGCCCTCGGAGCAACGCCGTCCGCGCCCGGTGCAAGCGGCGACGCGACGCTGACCAAGACATCGTCCGGCTGGAGGATCGAGCTCGACGCCTCAGGCCTTCCCCGTCTCGACGGCGGGCGCTTCTACGAGGCGTGGCTGCGCAACGGGTCAGGAGTTCTCGTCCCGATCGGAACCTTCAACGAGGGCAAGAAGGTCACTCTCTGGGCCGGCGTGTCTCCGGAGACGTTCCGGACGCTGACCGTCACGCGCGAGCAGGCGGACGGCGATCAGGCTTCCTCCGGCCAGAAAGTGCTCGTCGGAACCGCCGAGCCGAGCGGCTGAGGCACGCGGCGGGGCCGGCGGTCAGCCGGAGCCGCCCTCGATCTTGCGGATGACCTGCTGGCGGGCACGGTAGAGCCGGCTCATAACCGTCCCCTCGCGGATCCGCAGGGCCCTCGCCGCCTCCTTGTAGGAAAGGCCGGTGACGTCGACGGCGACGAGAACGTCGCGAAAGTCGTCGGGGAGCTCTGCGATCGCTCCGTACAGCTCGCCGGCCTCGAGGGCGACCTGTGGCTCACGCGCGTGCGGGTCCTGCACGAGGTCGAGGTCGTCCGGGAGTGAGACGGGTTGCAGCCGGCGGCCCTCCGCTCGCCTCCGGTTCAGGAAGGTGTTGCGGAGAGCGCGGAGGAGGTACCCGAGGTCGTCCTCGTTCCGAAGCAGGCGTGGGCGTGACAGCACCCGCGCATAGGTCTCCTGGACGAGGTCCTCGGCGTCCTCGCGAGATCCACACAGCGCCCAGGCTGCCCGGTAGAGCCTGTCGAGGTGGTCTCCGAGCCGGGCGGGGTCAAGAGTGTGCTCCATCAGCGGACGGCCTCCGGCAGCCGGTGTGCTCGGACGAGCATATGACCCTGTGGCAGCCTCGCCCACCACCGGGACGAACGCCGGCCGACCGAGAGCGGTCACGGACTTCCCAACCTCGCGTTGGTGCGGCACGGGTTCGGCTCTGCAGCTCATGCTCTCGATGGTGGAGGCTGACCCTCGGGGATCGCACCGTGGAGACCCCCCTGACTTTTCAAGCCGCCGCCGAAATCGGCTCCTGTGCTGGCTTTTTCGCGCTGCGGGGTCGTCCTTACCGGGCTCGACTCGCTGACCGCGAGCGAGCGCCGGATCGCCGAGCTCGCCAGCCAGAGCCTCACCAACCGGGAGATCGCGCAGCAGCTGTTCATCACCGAACCGGACGGTCGAGGGTCCACCTGACGAGCGTCTTCCGGAAGCTGAGGCTCGACTCGCGAACCGAGCTCGCCGCGGCGCTCGCGGAGGAGATTCCCGTCTCGGCATGGCGACCGGAATAGAAAGCCGGCGGCGGTGTCTTCTAGGCCATGGGATGTGAATCGACAACGAGAGAGTTGGCCCGGCGGCTGAGCGGCGCCGAGGAGATCCTGCTCCTCTGGCGTCGAGCGTGCGAGAAGGTGGAAGTCTTCGTCCGCGACGTGGAAACCGGCGTCGGGTTTTACCTCGAGGTCGCACCCGGCAGCGCGTTGGACGCGTTCCACCATCCGTACGCGTATGCCGCGAGGCTCGGAGGACAAGATGGCTAGCGTCGAGTCCCTCCAGCAAGTGTTGCGTGAGCTCGTCGCAGAGCGGCAGACCCTGCGCGAGCGAAGCGCCGGCCGCGAGGCACTCGAGTCGAACAGGCTCGAAGTCGCGTGCCGCCAGCGGGAACTGTCGCACGCACTGATCGACCGGTACCTCCGATGAGGCTTCCGCTCACCGGTGGCTGCAACTGCGGCGCCGTTCGGTACGAGGTGACCGAACTGCTCGTCAGGGCGAGCTACTGCCATTGCAAGCGCTGCCAGCGACGCAGCGGCACCGCGGCGTCGGCGCAGGCGCACCCGGCTCCGGAGGCGTTCCGCATCGTGTCAGGGTGGGAGCGTCTACGTGTGTGGAAGCCGGAGGGCGGCGGCGAGAAGTGGTTCTGCAGCAAGTGCGGGTCGGCCATGTTCGGGTCGAACTTCAGTCACGCCGACTCGATCGGCATTCGGATGGGTACCTTCGACGGGGATCCGGGCGTTCGCCCGACAGTGCGCCAGTTCGTCGCGTACG
>JBKPAM010000004.1:0-8142 GCA_046726435.1 Actinomycetota bacterium | reverse complement strand
AGGCGCGTGCGTGGGGCCGCAGGACAGTCACGATCACGCTGCACTAGACTGCTCCCGTCTAGCTCGAAGGGGGGCTTACGCGCTGAGCGAGACCGCTGAGATCGAGAACGAGCGCAGCGCGACCAATGTCCGGGTCCTGCTCGTCGACGACCACGACCTGTTCCGGACCGGGCTGCGCAACCTGCTGGAGGAACGCGGCGTCCAGATCGCGGGCGAGGCCGGCGCGGGCGCGGATGCCGTCAGGCTGGTCCGCGAGCTCGCCCCCGACGTGGTGGTGATGGACCTGCACATGCCCGGCATGAGCGGCATCGAGGCAATCCGCCAGATCCACGGCTTCTCGCCGCTCACGCGCGTCCTGGTGCTGACGATCTCGGACCAGGACGACGACGTGCTCGACGCGATCCTCGCCGGCGCGTGCGGCTACCTCCTGAAGGACTCGTCCGTCGACGACCTGATCCGTGGCATCGTGGCGGCCGCGGTCGGGGAGTCGCTCGTCTCACCCGCGATCGCCGGCAAGGTCCTACAGCAGGTGCGGGCGACCGCCGTCTCCCCGGAGGCCGCCGACGCGATCCGCGCCGAGCTGTCCGAGCGCGAGCTGGACGTCCTCAAGCTGATCGCGGCCGGCAACGACAACGCGATGATCGCCGCACAGCTGCACATCAGCCCGAAGACCGTCAAGAACCACATCTCCAACATCCTGATGAAGCTGCAGATCGAGAACCGCATCCAGGCCGCGGTCTACGCGGTTCGGAGCGGGATCGTCTGAGGCGTCGCTTGCGATGCCGACCCAGAGGGCGTGCGGGCTTAGCCCGTGCGCCCGTCTGAGGCGCCGCTTGCGATGCCGACCCAGAGGGCGTGCGGGCTTAGCCCGTGCGCCCGTCTGAGGCGCCGCTTGCGATGCCGACCTAGAGGGCGTGCGGGCTTAGCCCGTGCGCCCGTCTAAGGCGTCGCTTGCGATGCCGACCTAGAGGCCGTGCGGGCTTGGCCCGTGCGCCCGTCTGCCGCATTCTCTAGCCCAGAGAGCGAACTTCGGTCGCGCGGACGCGCAGCTGGGAGAGGGTGCCGCGGAGGCTCGCCAGCAAGCTCGCGTTGCTGGCCAGGCGGCTGGAGACGCACGCCAGCTCCTTCGCCTTCAGCTCGTGGTTGCCCTCGTGCAGCTCGCCCGCGAGGTCCGACATACGGCGCTCGAGCCGCCAGCGTTCGGCTTCGAGCGCGAGCGCGTACGCATATCCGTCCGTCAGTGTCCGCTCCAGGCGGGCAAGCGTCGCCGGCTCCTCCGTCGGGGGGTCGGCGAGCAGCTCGTCGATCTGCTCGATGAGGGCTGGAATGGCGTCCGGTGGCACTGACTGCCTCGCGCCCGATTATCGGCCCGACCTTCGTGCCGGTACAAGGGCCGCGCGGCCTATCGGGCGACGACGCGAGGCCTACTTGACGCACGTGACGGCGCTCCGAACAATGCACCGCGTGACCCGCCGCCGCCTGCCGGTCGTCGTCGCCCTCGCGCTCGTCTTGGCAGCTCCGGCCGGGGCGGGTGGGTCGCCGCTCGCCAAACGGCTGGCTCGGGCGCTCGTCGTTCCGCACGTCTCGCAGGCGCGCACCGGCGCGGTCGCGATCGACCTCCAGACCGGCGAGACGGTCTTCGCCGAGCACGAGGGGCTGCCGCTCGTGCCGGCCTCGAACGAGAAGCTCGCGGTCGCGTACGCCGCGTTCGTGACGCTGGGGACCGGCTATCGAATCGAGACCGACGTCCTCGGTCGCGGCGAGCAGGTCGGGGCGGTGTGGCGCGGAAGCCTGATCCTCGTCGGCCACGGCGACCCGACGCTCTCGAGCGCCGACCTCACCGCTCTTGCACGACAGGTGCGCGCCGCGGGGATCCGGCGCGTGACCGGGGCTGTCCTCGGCGACGAGTCGTTCTTCGACGCGCGACGCACTGCGTCGGGCTGGAAGTCGTGGTTCTACATCACCGAGTGCCCGCCGCTTTCCGCCCTGACGGTCGACCGCGGGCGGTACTACGGGCGGACCGCCAGAAACCCTGCTCTTGCAGGGACATTGCTCTTCCGAAGGGCCCTCCGGCGGGTCGGCGTCGCGGTGAGTGGAGCCGGAATCGGACGCGGCCGGCCCGACGACGTGCCGCTGGCCGCGGTCGAGTCCGCGCCCCTGTCCGAGATCGTCCGCTGGATGGGCCGCGTCAGCGACAACTTCACTGCGGAGATCCTGCTCAAGCAGCTCGGCGCGGCGGAGGGAGGCATCGGCACGAGCGTCCGAGGCGCCGCGGTCGTCCGAGGCGTGCTGGCACGGACGGGCGTGCCGCTCGCAGGAGTGAGGATCGCCGACGGATCGGGGCTCTCCTCGCTCGACCGGCTGACGCCGCGGGCGCTGGCGGCGCTCCTCGAGGCCGTGTGGGCCGATCCCGACATCCGGCCGTTCTTCGTCGCCGCGCTCCCCGTGGCGGGGGTCAGCGGCACGCTGTCCGACCGGATGCGGCGCCCGCCCGCCCGCGGCAACGTGGTCGCCAAGACGGGCACGACCTCGCTCGCCTCCGCGCTCTCGGGCTTCGTTCGACGCCGCTACATCTTCTCGGTGCTCCAGAACGGCAGCCCGGTCTCGCCCTACTGGGCACGCCGCGCCCAGGACCGCTTCGCGACCGTCTTAGCGCAGTAGCCGCTCGAGCGCGGCCTCGTCGAGCACGGGCACGCCGAGCTGCTCGGCTTTCGCGAGCTTCGAGCCGGGGCTCTCGCCCACCACGACGCCGGTCGTCTTCTTCGAAACCGAGTCCGCCACCTTCGCTCCCTTCGCCTCGAGCGCCTTGCGAGCCTCGTCGCGGCTGAGGCCTTCGAGCGTGCCGGTGATGACGTAGGTCGAGCCGGTCAGCGGCCCCTCGACCGGCCGCTCCTCGGGGCCGGCCTCGAAGCGCAGGCCGACCTCCTTCAGCTCGCCTACAAGCCGGAGGTTCTCCTCGTCGGCGAACCAGTCCGCGATCGCCTCGGCCCGCTCCGGCCCGATGCCCTCGACCTCCTGGATCTCCTCCTGCGCGGCGGCAGCGAGCTTCTCGACGTCGCCGAAATGCCGGGCCAGGTTCTGCGCGGTCACCCAGCCGACGTCGGGGATGTTGAGGCCGAGCAGGACGCGGGAGAACGGCGTCCGTGTCGAGCCCTGGATCGCGTCGATCGCCTTCGACGCGCTGATTTCCGCGAAGCCGTCGAGTTCGAGCAGCTGCTCTTTGGTCAGCCGGTAGAGGTCCGGGAGAGAGCGGACGAGGCCGAGCTCCCAGAGTCGGCGCATCAGCTGCTCGCCGACGCCGTCGATGTCGGCCGGCCCCTGGACCCAGTTGATCAGCGTCTCGAGACCGCGCGACGGGCAGGCGCGATTCGGACAGCGGTGCATTGCTTCGCCCTCGGGCTTGACCACGTTTGCCCCGCAAAGCGGGCACTGTTTCGGCATCTTGAACCGCTTCGTGCCGGGCTGGTGCTCGCCCGCCGGGCCGACGATCTGCGGGATCACGTCGCCGGCCCGCTGGACGATCACGCGGTCGCCCTCGCGGATGTCCTTTCGGTTGATGTCGTCCTCGTTGTGGAGGGTGGCGCGCGAGACTGTGACGCCGCCGACCTGCACCGGCTCGAGCATCGCCCACGGGTTCAGCGCGCCGGTGCGCCCGACGCGGATGGCGATCTTCTCCAGCGTCGTCTCGGCGGTCATCGGCGCCCACTTGAAGGCACGCGCCCAGCGCGGCCGCGAGTGCAGGGCGCCGAGCACCGCCTGCTGCTCGAGCGAGTCGACCTTGATCACGATCCCGTCGATCTCGTAGTCGAGCTCGGTGCGCTTTCGCTCCCACTCGGTGCACCGCTTCGCGACCTCCTCGATCGACTCGAGGCGCTCGGCGAACGGGTTCGTCCGGAAGCCGTGCTCGCGCAGCCACTCGAGCTCCTCCCAGTGCGACGACAGGCGCACTCCCTCGAGCGCGCCGAGGCCGTAGACCCATACGGCGAGCGGGCGGGAGGCGGTGATCGACGAGTCCTTCTGGCGCAGCGAGCCCGCCGCTGCGTTGCGCGGGTTCGGCGCGAGCTTCTGCCCGAGCTCGGCGATACGCGCGTTCAGCTCCCGGAAGCCCGAGATCGGCATGTAGACCTCGCCGCGCACCTCCGTCACCGACGGCAGGCCGTCGCCGCGCATCTTCAGCGGCACCGACGGGATCGTGCGCAGGTTCACAGTCACCTCCTCGCCCTGAAAGCCGTCACCGCGTGTCGCGCCTCGTGTGAGCACACCGTTCTCGTACGTGAGGTTGATCGCGAGCCCGTCGATCTTCGGCTCGATCACGTAGGCGACCGGCTCGTCGGAGTCGAGCCGCTTGCGCACGTCCTCGGCCCACTTCAAGAGGCTCTCGTCGTCGGCGACCTTCTCGAGCGAGCCCATCGGGGTCAGGTGCCGCACCTTGCGGAAGCGCTCGCTGGGAGGCGCGCCGACTCGCTGGGTCGGCGAATCCGGCGTGATCAGGTCAGGGTGCTCGTCCTCGAGCGCCTTCAGCTCGTCGAAGAGCCGGTCGTACCGCGCGTCCGAGATCTCCGGGTCGTCGAGGACGTGGTAGCGGTAGAGGTGGTGGTTGACCTCCTCGCGGAGCTCATCGAGCCGCTGCTGCGCGTCCTTCTGGGTGCGCGTCGCCATGGCGCCGATCCTACCCACGGCTTAGCATGGCGCTGTGCGAGTCGCGGTCGTCGTCGTTCTCGCTCTCGTCTGCGCCGTTCCGGCCAAGGCGTTCGTCCTTCAGTTTCGGACGCCCTCGGCGAACATCGGCTGCATGTTCAGCTCCGAGCCCCGGCGCGGCGGGCCGTATCTGCGCTGCGACATCCGCAGCGGCCTGAAGCCGAAGCCGCAGCGGCCGAAGGGCTGCACCGTCGACTGGACGTTCGGCTACGAGATGAACATGAAAGGCCGAGCCCGTACGGTCTGTGCAGGCGATACCGTCGTCAACGGACGCGCGAAGGTGGTCCCGTACGGATCGAAATGGTCGCGCGGCGGGTTCACGTGCGTGTCACGCCGTACGGGCCTGCGCTGCCGGAACCGCAGCGGCCACGGCTTCCTTCTGAGCAAGCAGCGCTCGTACCGGTTCTAGATCGAGCTCCCTCAATCGCTGACGACGATCGCGGCCGTCCCGCTGCGGCTCGGGCTCGCCGTCCGCGTTCCGCTGAACGAAGCCCTCGCGCGCCAATGGCCGATCGCGGGCGGCCGCCACGAGATGCCAGCCCGGCCGTTGCCACCGAGCCGGAGCCGAAGGAGCCTGTAGAAATGCCAACCGCTAAGTGGGTCAAAGCGATCGAGCTCCAGCCGCACGACTCCTTGAGGGCTGAAACTGACGGCGACGTCGATCAACACCGAGGTACCCGGGCGAACCCTGTCGATCCGCAAACCGTCGGCAAGGACGCTTGTCGTGGTTATGCGGCGCTCGAGCAGCGCGAGGCTGTACTGCCCGTGGGCGCCGGACTCCGCCCGAACCGCGACGTAGTACGTTCCGGCGCCAAGCCGCGTCGTGAGGGGACCAGGGCCGAACGAGGACGCCAGGTGGTGACCGTTCTCGCCGAGCAAGATCAGGCGAAACGACGAGCGCCCGTGGAGCGTGAGCGTGACATCGCTTCGATTGCGGACGCGGAACCGGTACAGGTCGACCACGTCGATATGGGTGGCAGAGAGCAACCCGCGACGAGTCTCGCGGTCTCGAATCGGAAGTCCAGGAGCCATGTCGTCGGGGCCGGCCAGCGCAGCCTGGAGGTGATATCGCTGACGCCCTGGGCGCGAGTCCGTGGCGGTTACGAGAAGCGTGTACCGTCCGCTCTCGCCGGCACCCGGTGTGTACGTGAAGTACCCGCCACAAGGCATGACGTGCAGCGGTGCTGCGTCGGCAAAGGAGCGGGTTCGTGGGCGGAAGAAGGACAAGGTTACGCACCGGCCCCGCGCGGGAGACAGATTCATCCGGTAGGCGACGCCCGCCTGCATCGGGAGTGACCAGGCGTCGTCGAAGTCCGTGATCGGCTCCACCCACGAGCTCACACCGCGGCGCCGCAGCGGGCGGCCCGGAGGCTTGGACGACGGCTCCTGGCGGAAGAGCGTAAACCGGAACCTTCCGTCCTCGGAAGTCTGGTCGCGCCCGACCATGATCGCGTAGCTCGCACCGGAAACAGCCGTGAAGGTGAGCGCGCCGCGGCCATTCTCGTCTGTGGGCGTGCACACAACCGGCGTGAGCCGCGAGCGGACGACTCGGTAGACCGAGACGACCGCGTCTAGTTGCCCGAAGGCGGTGAACCGCATCACGAGCCGTCCGGCCCCCACACTCGAGAACCGGTACCAGACGGTGTCGTGGGCGCGACCGCAATACGGCCGCGGGTCACGTGGATCGTCCGTGGCTCCGACGTTCGTGCCCGAGAGCGTCGCCGGGAGACCCTCGATGGGCGTGGCGTGCGCGCGATCGTCGTTGCCGGGTGCCTGGGCGCGGGCCGATCCTGCCGATACGCCGACCAGCGCGCCCGCAAGAACAAGGAGCAGGGAGAGTCTGGAGCGTCGGCGCAAGGGCGTGCCTCCTGCTGATCTGCTTGAAAACGAGGGTACTCCCTTGGGGCGTTGCTGCCTAGGCGGCTCGCGGCGCTAGTACCGGACCGACACGAGGTAGAGGCCCCACGGCGGAGCCGTCGTCCCGGCCTCGCTTCGCTCGTGCCCTTCCAGGAGGCGCTCCACATCGGCCGGCGAGCGTTCCAGCATCGTCCCGACGAGCGTGCGGACCATGTGGCGCAGGAACGAGTCTGCGGTGATCTCGAGCTCGAGCGCGTCGCCGCGGCGGTGCCAGACGGCGGACTCGACCACGCGCGTGAAGGCATGGTGCTGCGTCTCCCTCGGCGTGAAAGCGCGAAAGTCGTGCTCGCCCAGAAGGAGGTCCGCGGAGACGGCGAGCCGTTCCTCGTCGAGCGCGTGCGGATACCACCAGGCGCGTCGGGCCTCGAAGGGCGAGCGCTCGCGGCGGCGGAGGACCCTGTAGCGATAGCTTCGGGCGCGGGCCGAACGCCTGGCGTGGAAGCCGGGCGGCGCCTCCTCCGCGGAAACCACGGCGACGTCATCGGACAACTCGGAGTTGAGGGCGTCCGCCGCGCGTTCGGGCGGCGCTCCGCCGTCCACCTCGACCGAGGCAACCTGAGCCAGCGCGTGCACACCGGTGTCCGTCCTGCCGGCGACGGCCAGCTCCGTCCAGCCCGGGTAGACGCGTGTGAGTGCCTCCTGTAGCGCGCCCTCCACCGTCCTCAGGCCGGGTTGCGCGGCCCAGCCCCGGAAGGCGGTTCCGTCGTACTCGAGTGTCATCCTCAGGCGCACGTCAGGCGGCCCTGACCGAGTTTGTAAGGCGTTCCTTATGCTCTAGTTGCTTGCGACTTGTCTGGTACACTACACACATGACAGCAAGCCAGGTGTTTCTCCTCCAGCGGGTGCAACCTGCCCTGACGGGCCTGATCGACGGCTCGCTCTCGACGATCGCCCCGATCTTCGCGGTCGCGCTCTACACCCACAACCCGCATGCGGCGTTCATCGCCGGCACGGCGACCGCGATCGCGGCCGGCATCAGCATGGCCTACTCGGAGGGCCTCTCCGACACCGGTGAGCTCACGGGTCGCGGAAACCCGGTCGCACGCGGTGCAATCACCGGCGCGGGCACATTCGTGGGCGGGATCCTCCACACCCTCCCGTTCCTGATCCCGCACTACCGGGTGGCGCTGCTCTTCGCCGCGATCGTGGTCGGATTCGAGCTCGTCGCCCTCGCGTGGCTGCGCTGGCGGTTCTTCAAGACGAGCTTCGTCAGCTCGCTCGCCTACGTCACGCTTGCCGGGATCGTGATCGCCGGCGTCAGCGCGACGCTCGGCGCTACCGGCTAGAGAGAGACGGCCACGGCGGCGAAGCCGCCATGGCCTCTTATGGTCGGCGTCGCAAGCGAGCGAGAGGCGGCCACGGCGGCGAAGCCGCCATGGCCTCTTATGGTCGGCGTCGCAAGCGAGCGCCTTAGAGCTCCTTTCGGAATGACGCAGGGACCCGTCTTGTGACCGCGAAGGCCGTCGGCACCTGTCGTCAAGCTGAGAGGAGTGCCGATGGCCGCTGCGCCGTGGATCGTCTCGGACG
>JBKPAM010000003.1:0-3219 GCA_046726435.1 Actinomycetota bacterium | reverse complement strand
GTGTTGTTCCCTCGCAGCGGATCTGGGCGGCTCGGTTCCAGTTTGCGGCGACCTGCCAGATTCGGTCGGCCTCCGGCCGGATCGCCGGCGAGCGGTCCCAGGCCTGATCGCCGACATGGTGTCCTGCCGAGCTTGTGCCTGCATCGAAGGTCCACACCGCCCTGCCTGTACAACGGGGGCATGGCCTTCGCCCACCATCGGCGTCGGCTTGCCGGGGGTCCAAGATGGCGATGATGGCCCCTTCGCAGCGCCCTAGAAAAGGCCGGTTTGCATGGGAAAAGTTCTGGGGTCCGGGATCCGCGTCCTTTGGGGCCGGGATGGACTCGTCTGCCTGTCATCCAGGGCGGACCTACGGCAAAGAAGCGTGCGGGGCCGAGTGCCGTCGGCTCCTTCAGGAAAGCCGCGGTATCTCGACGCGGCGGTGGACGATGGCGTTGCCGCGTTTCCCTGTCGGGTGGAGGACGCCCATTGCTCGCAGGCAGTAGGCCATCTGTTGGGCGAGCCGGCGCTCGATTGCGGCTGCCTCGGCGAGCTGGGCGGTGTCGAAGAGCTCGGGCAGGCTGGGCGGGAGCAGATGGGCGGCGTCGCCCGGGCAGGCGATGCGGACGCACCGTTCGACCGAGACGAGCCGGCGGCCGGCCACGACCCAGCCGTGCCGGCGGAATGCCTGCCCCTGGCAGTGGACGCGAAGCTCGTCTTGGTGGGTGAGGATCACTTCGAGCTCGAAGCGCGGGCAGCCGAGCAGCGAGGGGATGCTGACGAGCCGGTTGAAGATGTCCTCGATCCGTCCGCGGCGCGGTGAGCGACGGGCGGACAGCAGCTCGCCCTCGTCGGAGAGCCTGATGATCGTTCGAACGAGTGGCACGGGCGCGACCAGTCGCACCCGACGCTGCCCTGAGAGCAGCTCGAGCTTGCGTCGCAGCGGCGCGAAGCCGCCGGTCTGGATCTCGACGAGCAGGTCGCCGCGGACGAGATCGACGACGAAACCGTCGACCACCCGCTCGATGCGATCGCCACCGCGCCGGTACCAGTCCTTGAGCTGAGCGTGCAGCGCACCTTCGTTGAGCGTCCCGATTGGCGGGAACTCCCGGTCTTGGGATGCGCCGACCTTAGGGACAGAGCGCACGATGATGCTTCTTCTGCGTCGCCGCAGAGAGGCCTGCGGCAGGTGAAGACCTTGTCGCGGCCGTTGGCCGGCGGCTCCGGCATCGGATGGGCCCGGAAGTTCCGCGTGGCGACACAGGCGGCGAAGCCTCGCGGTCGGGGATCGCATCGCGAACGGGCGGCGGGGGTGCGTCGATCTGCGCCGCCGGCGCGGGGTTAGGAGCTCACTCGTCGGGTTCGTCGCGGCTGCGCCGCCTCGGACCTGAGGTTCCCGGTTAGGGTGTCGGCGGCGCAGGGAGGAAGCCTCGCGAGCGCAGCCGGCCTGGCGCCTGCGAGCCTGATCCGGACGGCCGTTCACCGGACGGCGGGACGGAAGCGGAGATCGGAGGACGAGGGCGGTGCCGGCTCAGCTGCTCGCGACGACCTGGCGTGACGGAGGTGCGGCTGGTTCGGCACGCAAGCTGTCGGCGGCGATCAGGCTGGCGTTGCCGGTTCTCGTCGGGCGACGACGAACCGCCGCCGGCGTCGGCGCGTACTTCGACCTGATCACCGACGACGCGCGCCTGTTCTACGGCGATAACTTCCATGTCGGCTACTTCCGCTCGGGCAGCGAGACGTTGGCGGAGGCGCTCGACGCCCACACCGACCTGGTCGGCGAGATGGCGCGCCTGCAGACGGGCCAGCGCGTGCTTGACGTGGGCTGCGGCATCGGGGCGCCGGCGCTGCGGATCGCCGAGCGCTACGGCTGTCGGATCATTGGGGTCAACATCAGCCGCGAGCAGGTGCGCCAAGGACGACGGCTGATCGAGGAGCGGCTCATGTCGCAGCGGGTAAGGATCGTGAGGGGCGACGTGCGGGCGCTCGACTTCCCGGAGGGGTCGTTCGACGCCATCGTCTGCCTGGAGGCCGCCGGTGACATCTGCGTGACCGAGCTGGACAAGGACCGGCTCGTCCGCGAGCTTCACAGGGTGCTTCGCCCAGGCGGGCACGTCGGCTTCTCCGATTTGGCCCTGCGCGCCCGCCCGTCGCAGCAGGACGACCACGCGCTGAGGGCTGTCCTGTACCACAGCGGGGCCGAGCTGGTCACCGACTGGCCCGCGCTCTTCGTCGGCCACGGCTTCACGATCGTCGATCGCCGGGACATCGTCGCCGACACGATCGCGACCTGGGACCGCGTGCGCACCGTCTACGAGCAGCGCAGTGTCGAGGTCGTCCACCGCTACGGCCACCGGCTCGCCCGCCGAATCCGCGCCCAGATCGACCTGATTCCGGAGATACTCGTCAAGTACGCGACCTTCCCCGTCCTGTCGGCACTTAAGTGATAGGGCAACGGAGTTGCTGCGAGATTCCCTCTCTCAGACACACGAACTGCATGAACAAACTGCACGCGTTGCAAGCCGAGTCCGGTCCCTTCTCGCTTGTCGTAGAAGAGCCGAACGGCGACACGCACCAGTGCGACGAACGTCGGAGGTGGCGCTCCCCCGATGAAGCGCCTGCAAAGATGAACACACATGCTCGCGTTCGTCCTGTCACGGGCGGAGCCGGTTCTGAGCAGCCGGTAAGGAAGTAGTCTGGTTTTGGTGCTGCAGTCCCCGGACCCCGGGCTCGCCGTCACGGAGCGGGAGATCGAACGCCTACAACGGGCACGGCTTCTCGGCGCTGAGCTTTGGTCGGAAGGGGGTCGTGCCGACGTTGAGGCACTGCCGCGGCTCGTCGCGGAGGGCCTTGAGAAGGGGTTTCTGAGCTATGACGAGATCGCAGCCGCGCTCGAGGACGTCGGCCTGAGCAGGGAGCAGAACGAGGACTTCTACACCTACCTGGTCGAACGGTCGATCGACCTGGTCGAGGGGGAGCAGCACAAGCAGCCATCCTACGAGCAGCCAGCGCTCGTCGACGACGAGGCGCAGGCGCCGCCGAAGCTCGACCTGACCGTCGAGCCGTCGCTCGACTCCTTGCGGCTCTACCTGCGCGAGATTGGGAAGGTGCCGCTGCTGACGGCCGACCAGGAGGTCTACCTGGCGAAGCGGGTCGAGCGCGGGGACGGGGCGGCGAAGAGGCAGATGATCGAGGCCAATCTGCGGCTCGTCGTCTCGATCGCAAAGCCGCAGCTCGGCC
>JBKPAM010000002.1:0-9908 GCA_046726435.1 Actinomycetota bacterium | reverse complement strand
GCCAGCAGCGTCACCGCGAGATCG
Organism: Actinomycetota bacterium; assembly: GCA_046726435.1. Lineage (GTDB taxonomy): Bacteria > Actinomycetota > Thermoleophilia > Gaiellales > Gaiellaceae > AC-32. The sequence continues at coordinate 9,884 of JBKPAM010000002.1, read as the reverse complement.
TATTTCGGGCGGTGTCTACGAGTCTCGGAGACAGAGGGTCGCGAGATCGACCCCGCCGGTTGCCGGCGGGAAGACACGACACCCGAGGCTCGGCGCGAAGAACTCCCCGTTCATCCTGTTGCCGTAGGGAATCACTGGGAGGTCGCGTACGTCCAGGCGATGCGCCAGTGCCGCGGCGGCTGCCTGACGCTCGCTCCCCCAAAGGCGGCCGACGCGTTTGACCGCGCGGCCCAGCTGCGACGGGACCCAGGACGGCGGCATGGCGATGAAGAAGACGCCGTCCAAGAAGTCGGCTCCGTCTAGATGGCCGCCCGCCAAGCCGTTGTCCGCCATGTCGATCTTCACGCCTCTGCTGACGGCCTGCGGCCCGTTTGCGAACGCCTTCAGCGTGACCCGCAGGCCGATCGGACGGAGTTCCGCGCGCACGAGTCGGCCTTGCTCTACACACACGTCGCAATTCGTCTGGATCGCCATCACGACGTCAAACTGCCGGCCGCGCATCAGCGCGCTCGCACGATGCAGTGCCCCGGGTGTCGGCGCTCCGAGCGCGTAGGGGTGCAGGTCGTGGAACGCAGGAAAGCCCGGCGGTAGGAGCTGGTCGCTCGGAGCGTTGTCCCAGACCAAAGCGTTCGCGGTCCGGTTGATGACGAGGGCGGCGGCTCGCCGTACCGACGGATCGGCGAACGGCCCGTGGGCAGCGTTCAGCATGATGAATCCCGTCTCGGCATACCTCGCGGCGACGTATCGGTCGCCGTTCGGCGAGCCCTTTCTGTACCGAGAAGCGACTAGCCCTCCCGGGGCGAGCAGCGGGTCCAACCAGGCGACGCTGGCAGTGCTCGAAGAGACGATCCCGTCCGCATCTCCGCGACGCACCCGGTCGAAGGCAGTGGGAGCGTCCACGCCCTCTTGAAGCACAATTGCATCGAGGGCGTGCGGTCGTGGGCCGTCGTAGTTGGGGTTGCGCTTCAAGAGGATGTAGTGGCCCTTTCGCCAGTCGGCGACGTAGTACGGCCCTGCGGAGGGGACGGCATAGTCGCCGGTCCCGGGCAACAGGCGATTTGCGGCCCCCGGGAACTTCGGGGTGCGGATCGGTACCGGACAGAAGGCCGGGTCCGCGAGCCGGCGGAGGAAGCTGCCGGACGGCTTGGTCAACGTGATCGAGAGCCGGTTTCCGTGTACACGGAGTCCTGAGATGTTCTGCGCGTTGCCATCTCGAAAGGCTTGCTCGCCCTGGATGTCCTTGACGGCGACCGCGCCCGGCGCATCCCAATTCGGAGGGGTGAAACCCACGGCGAGCTGCCACGAGAGGGCACGCTCGATCGACTCACGAAAAGTCTCGGCCGTCACCGGCTGGTTCGACGACGGCGGCGAGAACCGGTACCCACGGCGAACCGTGAACGTGTACGTACGCCTGTCGGGAGACAGCTTCGGCATCGCAGCGGCGACTTCCGGTTGCAACTGGGCGCCCGCGGGCGCCGCCTTGTCGGGGTAGTTGAGGAGATTCGCGCACGTTGCGAAGGAGATCTCGCGGGCGGCCGGGATCCAGTTGCGAGCCGGCTCGTCTCCCCATTCGAAGGCGCCCTGCTGGACGAACAGCCGAGCGACCTTGCCCGTGAGCGCGCCGATGCGCACGTTGTTCTTCTGGTCGAGCGCCGCGAGCAGGACTCCGCCGCCCACGATGGCGGCGCCCACCGGGTAACCGAACCGATAGGTCTTCTTCTTCGTCCCGGTGATGCCGTCGACGGATGTCACGGTCCCGTCGTCCTCGTCGCTTCGAACCCAGAGCTGACCGTCGTGGAAGTTGGCCACGTTCGCACCGCGGCCGGTACGGGGTCTCGCCACAGTCCCCCCATTGAGGTCGATCTTGTAGACAAGCCCCTTGGCGGAATCCGTCGTCCAGCCGAACCCTCCGCTGGACGCGATCGCGCGTCCGGGAGACATGACACCGAAGAAGAGATCCGTCTCTTCGACGTCTTGGACCTTCCTGACGTTCTTCGTGTTCAAGTCGATCACGTCGACGCCAGCGCCGTCGGCCGCCCAGACGGTCCGGCCGCCGTACGCCAGGTCGGTGTGGTGGACGACGTCGTTGATCCGGCGGCGAACCTTGTCGGTATGCGGATCGACCGCGACAACCTGCCCGCGATCCACGTCTCTCCCGACCCAGACGAGACCTCCACCGACGGCGACTCCCTGAACCGCACCCCGCTTGCCGACGATGGTGTCGAGGTGGATTCGATCGACCGCCTCGCCGAGCCGGGTGTCGACCTTGACGAGGTCGTCTCCGGCTCCGACCCAGAGGGCGCTCCCGCTGACGTCGTACGGCGTAGTCGTCCTGGTGGTCGTCATGCCGTCGGGCGGCGCGAAGGTGTTGAGCTTCTCGCCGGTGGCGGGATCGAGCTCGACGAACGAGCGCGGCGATGAGTTCAACAACCAGAAATGGCCCCCGGCGAAGCGCGGGAAGCGCGGCGAGTCAAGCTGCGAAGGCGGTAGGAACGCGCTTGCCGGTCTTGAGGTCAAGCAGGACGGTGCCGGGCCGGTACCTGGCAGCAGCCCTCCCGCCGACGAATCCGGTGGTGAGGAGCACGATCGCGGCGACCCCGCCGATTGCGCAGGTCGCGGCGATCGCAACGAGGGCCAGGCGCTTCCGGGGCGGGCGAGCCTGCTCGTTGCGGCTCTCGGGAGCTCCGGCCCCCACCGGCGGCGCTAACGACTCGTCCTGGCGCAGGATCGCCTGCTCCAGGTCGCGCAGCCGCTGGCTCGGCTCGATGCCGAGCTCTTCGATCAGCTCGCGCCGCGCCTCGTGGTAGACCCGGAGCGCCTCGGCCTGCCGCCCGGAGCGGTAGAGGGCGAGCATCAGCTGCACGCGGAAGCCCTCGCGGAGCGGATGCTCGGGCACGAGCCGCTCGAGCTCCGGGACGAGATCGGCGTGGCGGCCGAGCGCGAGGTCGATGTCGACACGTTCCTCGAGCGCCGCCAGCCGCAGCTCCTCGAGACGGCCGGCCTCGAGCTGCACGAAGCGCTCGTGGGCGAGGTCGGCAAGCGGCGGCCCGCGCCAGAGCGAGAGCGCCCCGCGCAGCTTCGCCGAGGCGGCGATGAGGTCACCGTGCGAGCGCGCCGCACGCGCTTCCTCGCGGAGGCTCTCGAAACGCTGCAGGTCGAGCTGTCCCGGCTCGAGGTCCAGCACGTACCCGGGCGGCCGGGTGATGAGGACCTCACCGTTGGCGCCGAGCAGCTTGCGCAGCCGCGAGACGTGCCCGTGCAGCGCGGTCGCGGCGGCCTGCGGCGGCTCCTCTCCCCATAGCTCCTCGATCAGGCGGTCGCTGGAGACGACCTCGTTGGCGTGAAGCAGGAGAAGAGCTAGAAGCGCGCGCTGCTTCGGTCCCCCGAGCGCGAGCGCTCGACCGTGGTCCCCCCGTAGCTCGAGTGGGCCAAGCAGCCGGAACTCCACGCCACGGCCTCCTTTCAACCCACGCTAACACGGTCGTTAGCGGCTTAAAAGGCCGCGCGAAGCCCTTCGTTAGCGGCGTGGCCCATGGTCGTGACAGGAAGTCGCGAAGGTCGCGACCGGGACCGAAGGAGGAGCGATGTTCGACCGTGACCTGAAGAGCGTCGTCGGGATCGGAGCCGTAGTTGCGGCACTGGGGATTGCCGCGCCCCTTGCCGCCGCCGATCCGGCCCCGCTCTTCATCCCTCATGCGCAGAAGGAGATGCCTCCGCATGGCGAAGGGCTGTCCGGCGCAGACCGCTCGTGGCTGAGCCCGCGGCAGACGACGCCAGAGCTCGCGGCGCGAATGATGCGACCGGATGGGCGCTGGCTGGCCGGGAGCTGAGGATGCTCCTCCAGGTGAGCGGGCCCGACGACGGGCCCGCTCACCGCCCGAGCAGGTCGCTCAGCTTGAAGCCGCCCTGGATCAGCTGCTTGAGCGGCGTGCGCCTGATCAGCTCACGAACGGCGGGAGCGAGGAAGCTCGGGATGTCACCGCGCCGCTCCGCCTCGTCGACCGAGCGGAGGAGGCCGGCCCGCAAGGCGACCTCGATCGTGTGCTCGTCCCAGCGGCGGGTCACGCCGGTGCCGCTTCCGAGCGAGAGCACGAGCTCCTCGCGGCTTGTGTGCAAGCGGCAGGCGGCGCCGTCGAGGCCGTCGAGGACGATCCGCTGGATCGTCGCGTCGATGCCGCCGGTACGCCCGTCCCGCGGCTTGCACGGATCGGCCAGCTTCGGCGGCGGCGGGTTGAGCGCGCCCTTGGCGAGCTCGACGCCGACCAGCACCGCCCCGCTCGCGAGCAGCGCGACCAGAACCCAGAGAACCGGGGTCATGCGACTCTTCACGGCACAACCTTCCGCCGGAAGATCAGCCCGACCACCAGCGCGAGCGCGGCGAACGCGGCGCAGACGAAGAACGCCGAGCGGGAGGCGCGGGTGATCGTCGCCGCGATCGCTCCCGTGAGCCGGTCGCGGGTGGCAGCGAGCGCGGAGTCGTGCTTCGCGCCGTGCGCGTTGAAGGGCTGCGCGAGGTCGGGCGTCTCTCCCTCCCGGGCGCGGTCGAAAGCCTTGCGGAGGTCGAGCGCGACCGGGACCTTCTTGTCGAGGCCGATCGGCGCGTCGAGCAGCACCGCCGTCCCTCGCAGCAGCGCCCGGTCGCCTGCGGCAGGCACCTTCGACGCGAGCAGCGGGGCGATCAGCGCGAGGGCGAGCACGAGCCCGACGTGCCGTGCGCCGACGGTCAGGGTCCCGCTGCGGGTCGCCCCCGCGCCCGGCTCGAGCGCGGCATTCGAGAGCACGGGCACCGCGAGGCCCAGGCCCGCGCCGCAGAGCAAGAGAGCCCAGACCGCCATCCAGACGCTCGCGGACGGCAGCATGGCCAGGCCGACCAGCCCGGCCGCGAGCAGCGCGGCGCCCCCGCAAACGGCGATCAGCGGAGCCATACGGCGTTCGAGTGGGCGCACCGCCAGAGCCGCAACCGGGAGCGCGCTGACGATTCCCGCACCCGCAATGGGCGAGTAATTCCAGACGCTGATCACGATCAGCACCGCGAGGAAGAGCGCACCGACGAGTGCGCCGAAGAGCAGGCCGAGGCACGTGTTCGCCGGCAGCGTCCGGGCCAGCGACGGGCGCCATCCTTCGACCGCGGCCGGATGAACGTGCGAGCGGGCAACGCCCACCAGGCCGAGCGCGGCCACCGGTGCCTGCGCGGCGAAGATGGCGCGCCAGTCGAACGCCTGCGTCAGCACGCCGCCGAGTGCCGGCCCCACGGCGAGCCCGAACGTCCCGGCGAGGATCCACATCCGGGTACCCGCCTCGCCGGATCCGGTCAGCGCGCCCAGAACCGGCAGCGAGCCCGCCAGCAGGAGCGCCCCGCCGACGCCCTGGACGCTCCTCGCCGCGATCAGGAACGACAGGCTCTCCGCCAGCGCGCAGGCGATCGACGCGCCGAGGAACACCGCGAGCCCTGCCGCGAGCAGGGCGGCCGCGCGCACACGGTGGACGAAGAAAACGAGCACAAGCGCGGTCGCGGCGACGGCGAGGTTGTAAGCGGTGACGACCCAGGAGACCCCCTCGATGGTTGTGTGAAGCCGTGCGTAGAGCTCGGGCAGGGCGAGCACGACGATCGAGGAGTCGGCGAACGCGATCGCGACGGCGGCCGCGACCGGCCAGGTCAGGTACCCGCGCGCCAATCCCACGGCCCTGACGTCACCGCCCTGAGGCACGGGCTGCGCATGGGTCATGCCCACGATTCTCGCAACCACAGGGGCTCGTGGGCAGGCTTTTGCTCCCGACCGCACTGGTCTAGGGTCTTTTCGTGGACGCGGCTCAGTGGGTGCTCGTTTCGGTCGCCGCGGTTGTCCTGCTCAGCACCATCTTTCGGCGACTCCGAAGGAAGACTCCCGAGAGCCCGGAGGACGTGACCCAGACGGTGCGGGAGCTCGCCGCCAGGCTGATGGAGAAGCACCTCTGGGTCGACCCCGACCTGATCGAGAGCGACCGGAGGTTCAAGCGGGGAATCGCGCTGCTCGCAGCTCCCGAGGTCTCCGTCGACGTGCCGCTCGCACTCGCCAACGAGGAGAACGACTGGACTGCGTGCATGGCGCTGCTGGCTCTCGAGGAGCGCGACGACGTCCCCGACTCGCTCACCGACAAGCTTCTGATCCGGATTCGATCGGCGTCCTACGCGCGCGAGGCGTACATCTTGCGCGTGCTCACCCGACACGCAACGCGACCCGTGATCGGCCGCGTGCTCGCGATCATCGACCAGGACCTCACGTATGCGCTGGTCGCAAAGTTCGTCGGCGTGCGCCGTGACAAGGGCGAGCACTTCGACGTCGAGGTGCTGCGGAAGGAGGTCCCGGTCAGGCTGGCGGAGCCGATCGAGGAGATGCTCGACCGGTACGAGCCCGACCTCGGCGAGGGGTTCCGCGAGGCCTACGACGCATGGCTCGAGCAGACGGTCGATCTCGAGTTCCTGAACGGGATCGGCAAGGTCTGGCAGCGGCCCTTCGACGATCCGCCCGCGGTGCTCGTCGGCCGGCGCGACGAGATCGTCGAGCTGGCGGCCGAACAGCTCGCCGATCCGTCCGGGCGGTCCGTGCTGCTCGTCGGCGTGCACGGCGTCGGCAAGACCGCGCTCGCCCGGGCCGCGCTGGACCGGCTGCCGCCGAGCGTCGTGGTCTTCGACGCCACGGCGGCGCAGGTGAACGCGGGCGCGATCTACATCGGGGAGCTCGAGGCGCGCGTGAAGGCACTGGCCGAGAAGCTGCGAGGGCACTCCGTGGTGTGGCACCTGCCGAACCTCGAGGAGGCGCACTACGCGGGACAGCACACGAGAAGCCCGCACGGAATGCTCGACGCGATGCTGCCGCATATCGAAAGCGGCGCGCTGAGGCTGGTGGCAGAGGTGACGCCGCAGACCCTCGAGAGCCTGCTCGCAGAGCGTCCGCGCCTGGCGACGGCGTTCCAGGCGCTCGAGGTCAGGCCGCTCGGGGAGCGCGAGGCGATGGCCGTCGCGCGAGAGACCGTTGGCCAGCTCGACGTGGCCGTGCACGTGAGCGAGCAGACGCTTCGCTCCGGCTTCGAGCTGGCCAATCAGTTCCTGCCGCGCGCCGCGCCGCCGGGGAACCTGCTGCGGCTTGTCCGGGCGGCGGTGGAGGACGTCGCCGAGCGGCAGGGCCACGAGGTGGAGCACACGGACCTCGTCGCAGCGCTCGCTGCCTCGACCGGGCTCCCGCTCGCGATCCTGGACGCCACGAGGCCGATCTCGCTCGACGAGGTGCGGTCGTTCTTCCGCGAGCGCGTGATCGGCCAGGAAGAGCCGGTCGAGCTCATCGTCGAGCGCATCGCATTGGTCAAGGCGGGCGTCACCGACCCGACCCGGCCGCTCGGCGTCTTCCTCTTCGTCGGCCCGACCGGTACGGGGAAGACGGAGATCGCCAAGACGCTCGCCGAGTTTCTGTTCGGCTCGCCGGACCGGCTCGTGCGGCTCGACATGTCCGAGTTCCAGACGCCAGAGTCGTTCGACCGGCTGCTGACCGACACGAGCATCGACATCCACGGCGCTCCGCTGATCGCGGCCGTCCGCAAGGACCCCTTCTCGGTGATCCTCCTCGACGAGTTCGAGAAGGCAGCCGCGCCGGTCTGGGACGTGTTCCTGCAGGTCTTTGACGACGGCCGGCTCACGGACACGCACGGGCGCGTGCTCGACCTGCGGCGCTGCGTGATCATCCTCACCTCGAACGTCGGCTCGTCGATCGCCACGAGCCCGGGCCTGGGCTTCCTGCCGGACGAGACGGGTTTCCGCCAGCAGGACCTCGAGCGGGCGGTGAAGCGCTCCTTCCGGCCGGAGTTCCTCAACCGACTCGACCGCATCGTCGTCTTCCAGCCGTTCGACCGCGCGCAGATGCGGGCGCTGCTCGAGAAGGAGCTCTCCGACGCCCTCTCACGGCGCGGCCTGCGGGAGCGGCCGTGGGCGGTCGAGGTCGACGACTCCGCCTACGAGTTCCTGATCGACGAGGGGTTCAGCCCGGAGTTCGGCGCCCGCCCGCTGAAGCGCGCGATCGAACGTCACCTGCTGACGCCGCTGGCTGCGGCGATCGTGGAGCACAGGGCGCCGGCGGGCGACCAGTTCTTGTTTGTGACCGCCCCGGGCGGCAGGCGGATCGAGGTCCGCTTCGTCGACCCTGACGCCGAGGAGCCCGAGGGCGTCGATCGTGAGGAGCCTGTCGCCGAGGCGCTTCAGCTCGACGTGCGCGCGCTCGCCTACGCGCCCTACGCCGACTCGCGGGCCACGCGCTTCCTGCTCGACGAGATCCATCGAGTGGCCACGGCGGTGCGCTCCGACGGCGTCAGGGAGCGGAAGGAGGAAGGGCTGCGCGCGATGCGGGAGGCGAGCTTCTGGGACGACACGCGCCGCTTCGCGACACTGGCCGAGGTGGAGTACCTCGACCGGCTCGAGGCGGCACTCGCGACGGTGGAGAAGCTCGGCGAGCGGCTCAAGCGAGCTCGTCCCACCGGTGGCTCCCCGAACCTCACCGGGATCGTCGCCGGCAGGCTCTACGTGCTCGACTCCGCGCTCGCCGGCCTCGCGGAGGGCGCGCCGCTCGACGTCTTCCTGCGGGCCCGGATCGCGGGCGAGCGCTCAGGCGGCACGCTGCTCGAGCTGCTCGCGCGGATGTACCTCGACTGGGCCGAGCACCGCGGCATGAGGGTCAAGGTCCTCGGCCGCAGCGACTCGGAGCTTCTGCTCGCGGTCTCGGGCCTGGGCTGCGGGCGGATCCTCGAGGCGGAGGCCGGCCTCCACGTGCTCGAGTCGGTCGGCCCGAAGACGAACGGCGCGGAGACCGACCGCCTGTCGGCGATCGTCGAGGTCGCGCCCTGGGTGCCCGGCCCGCCGGAGCGGAGCCCTTCCGAGGCGGCCCGAGCCGCATTCGACGGAGCGGCTGCGCCGAGCTCGATCGTGCGGCAGTACCGCCTCGAGCCCGACCCCCTGGTGCGTGACCGGGTTCGCGGCTACCGGACCGGCCGGGCCGACCGCGTCCTCGCGGGCGACTTCGACCTTCTCTAACCGCTCTCGAGGTCCTCGCGGACGACCGCGTAGATGACGCTGTCGACCCACTCGCCGTGGCGGTGGTAGGCCATGCGCCGGACTCCCTCCCGGACGAAGCCTGCCCGCTCGGCGTGGCGTTGCGCCCGCTCGTTGAAGCCGTAGATCTCCATCTGCACGCGGTGGTAGTCGAGGTCGAAGATCAGGTGCCGCTGGAACTCCTTCGCCGCCTCGTCGGCCAGGTGCCTCCCGCGGAAGTCGGGATGCACGGCAAGCGAGCCGAGATTCGCGATCCGGCTGCGGCGGTTTGCGACCTCGAACCCCATCGAGCCGGCACGCCGGCCGTCGAGCTCGATCACGAAACGACCGAACTCCTCCGGCTCGGCCTGCGAGCGCGCGATCTCGGCCAGCACGCCGTCCCGGTCGCGCGGGCGGATGACCGCCATGTACGGCTCGACGTCCTCGTGCGTCATCAACTCGAGCAGGAAGTCGGCGTCGCCCGGCTCGGCGCGGCGCAGCCTGACCTCGTCGCTCACGGGGAGGGCGCGGCGACGGGCTCTCTGCGCGGGAACCGCACCGCGCCGGAGCCGAGCGCAACGCCGCCGAGGATCAGCACCATCCCGGCCAGCTCCTCCCAGGTCAGCGGCTCGCCGAGCAGCACGACGCCGTAGAAGAGCGCCGTCACCGGCAAGAGGTAGGTCACGAGGCTGACCCGAGCGGCCCCGTCGCTGCGCAGGGCGCGGTAGAGGATGATCTGCGCGAGCGCTGTCCCGATCACCGCGAGCGCGATGACGGAGCCGGTCTCCTTCCAGCCGGGCACCTCCGACGGCAGCTGCAAGAGGCCGAACGG
>JBKPAM010000001.1:0-19951 GCA_046726435.1 Actinomycetota bacterium | reverse complement strand
GTCTTCCCAGTACGCGGCCGTCGAGATGGAAGGCCACTCCCGCTCCGGGTCGGCACGGTAGAGCGGGTTCATCGCGTAGACGGTCACCCGTGCCGTGCCGGCCGTGTTCGTGCCGTGCGCGATCACGGCCGAGCCGGGAGCGGTCGCCGACTGCGCGTCGAGCAGCCAGAGCCCCGCCGCGAAGAAACCCGTGAGCGGCAGGCGGGCGTCGACGCTGAGCGAGCCGGTCGTCGTGAACCAGGTCGGCGGGTCCATGATCGCCGTGTCCCGGGTGGGATAGGTCCCGACGATCGGGCTGTCCGCGCCTCCGAGGTTGTCCCAGTAGACGATGCCACTCCTCCCTGCTCCGCTGCGGCTCGAGGCCGTGAGACCACTGACCTGCCCCGCGCTCGTCAGGAATGCGGCGCCGTTCATCAACGCGCCGATGTAGCCGCCGTGGTTGGCGAAGAACGCGGTTAGACGCGCCTGGGCCGTTGCTCCGGTCGGCCACGCCGATGTGTTGAAGACGACGTCGTAGCCGCCCAGCGGATCGGGCGCGCCTGGATCGTTTAGAGCGCTCGTTGTCCCGGTCGCGACCGGGTCGGCGGGGAAGCCGAGGTTGCGCAGGACCCAGAGGCTCTGATCCAGCGCCCCGCTGTTGCTCAGCACGGCGACTCGCGGCACACGGTCGATCGGATCGAGCGCCGGCAGCGAGCCCGTGGAGACGCCGTAGAAGTAGACGCCGGCCGCCTTGCCCGCCGCGTCGAGTGCCGCCGCGGTCGCCGCGTCGGCCGGGAAGACCACGCTGCCGGCCGGGAAGGTGCGGCCGCCACTAGAGAACGAGGCGAGGGCGAGCTCGGCCGGAACGCCGCTTCCGACGAGCTGGTTCAGCGTCCGCACCGCCGTCGGCGAGTCGACCGCCAGCCCGTAGCGGTCAACCGCGCCTGCGACCACTCCTCCGCCGAGCGGCTGTGGCGCGTCGACAGGCTTCGTCTTGGCCTTGAAGTCCGCGCCGAGCGGAATCGTCACGACCTCGGCGCCCCAGAGGTAGCCGTGGCTCCAGGCTCCCGGAGGCGCGTAGAGCGTTGAGATCCGCGACGAGACGTCGTCGCCGATCCCGAGCGCGGTCTCGGCGAGGCCGCGGTGAGGCTGGTCCATCCAGACGACGTACGAGCCCGCCGCGAACGTCTCGCCGTTGAAGGTCGCGTCCTTGTCGAGCCGCGAGACCTCGACGCCGTTCGTCAGCAGCCAGCCCACGAGGCGGTTCGCCTCGGGGTCGCTGCGCTGGCCGACGCCGAGCGGGATCACGTATGCCGTCGGGTAGTCGCGCATCCAGTTGTTCTCGACGTCGAACGGCGGCGGGCAGCAGGGCGGCCTGGGCTCGCCCGCGACTCCGCGGCGGTAGATCTCGAGCAGGTCGTGCATCTCGTCGTGCCGGTTCGCGAGGTCGAAGGCGAGCGTCGAGGTCGCCACCGTCTCCTGCGCGAGCCTGGCGGCGAGCCGACCGCGCGGGAACGTGCTCAGTCCCGGCGCGCCGCAAACCCGCTGCGTGGCCGGGTTCGAGTTGAGGCTCGAGCACATCTCGACCGTCGAGCCGTCCAGGCCGACGAGCTGGTTGTACATCGGCGTGTAGAACGGGCCCCAGTCGTCCCAGCCCTCGGCGACGGCGGGGCCGGGGGTCGAGCCGTCCGGGCAGGTCGTGCTCCCGATCGGCGGCAGGTCGGCGTCCGCGCACCACTCGTTCACCGGGCGCTGCTCGTCCATGCCGCCACCGGCGAGCGCGACCTTGTTGGCGAGGGTCCGCGGCTGGTTCCACTTCAGCCAGAGGTCGTAGTCGATCCCCGGGTTGTGCGGCTTCGTCGTCGCCTCGACCAGGGTGGGCGTCGCGTAGCCGTGCTGGTCGAGCATGTCCGGGAACAGCCACTTCTGCATCAGGCTCACGGAGGCCTGCACCTCGGGCTGCGACTGCGTCAGGAAGTCGCGGTTGAGGTCGAAGCCGTTGCTGTTGACGCGTGTCCCGGCGGCCCGCCCGTCCGGGTTCTGGTCGGAGTTGAAGACCACGATCAGGTGGTCGAGGATCGCGTCGACCTCGGGATCCGCTCCGTATGGCGTCGTGGCCAGGCGGTTGATCAGCCGCATCGAGGCGTCGACGCCCTCGTACTCGTTCCCATGGATTGCAGCCTGGATGAAGATCGGGATCTTGAGCTCGCCTCCCAGCTTCGCGAGCTTCTTCTGCGCCTTCGCCGGGTCCGTTAGCGCATCGGCGCGGAGCTTCTCCCAGTTGTGGAAGTCGCGCTTCTGCTCGTTCGTGGCGAGCTGATTGATCGTGACCAGGTACATCCGCCTGCCGGCCGCCGAGTGCCCGAAGACCTTGACCGACATGCGGCCGTCGAGGCTCTCCGCCTTGATCGCGTCGAGCGTGCAGCCGATCGCGTAGTACGGGATGTGCGGGAAGCTCCCGACCGGGTCGCCCGGGTTCGTTCCGTCCGGGAGCGCGCCGGCTGCGTCGGGCTCCGGCGTGCCGCACCACGGCGGCGCGATCGTCACCGCCCTCGCGGCTCCGGCCCACGTGAGCGCGACTGCGGTCGCGAGGACGCCGAGGCCGAGCAGGACGGCCCTGCTGAGTCTCGTCGACACGAGATCCACCTCCTTCGCCGGAGGCCGACCGGCTGCGGCTCCGGCTCTGCGCACCTGCCTCTAAAGGCCTCCCCCGGGCGGGTGCGCTCGTTCTCCCCCTCGTGCCGGTCGCGCATTCATAGACGACCTGCTGCTTAGCGTCAAACGGCGCGAGGCCTGTCTCTCAGGCGCCGGCGGCGGCCGCCGAGCGGACGAGCGCCGCCTCGAGGTCGGCGATCAGGTCTTCCGCGTCCTCGAGACCGACCGAGAGCCGGATCAGGTTCCGCGGCGCGGCGAAGGGCGCGTCCGCGGTCGAGGCGTGGGTCATTCGCGCGGGATGCTCGATCAGGCTCTCGACGCCGCCGAGGCTCTCGGCCAGCTTGAAGATCTTCGTGCGTGCACAGAGCGCAACGGCTTCCTCCTCGGACTCGGCGAGGAACGAGACCATCCCGCCGAAGTCGCGCATCTGGCGCGCCGCGATCCTGTGTCCCGGATGCGAGGGCAGGCCGGGGTAGAGCACCCGCTCGACCCGGGGGTGGCGCTCGAGGAACGCCGCCACCGCGTGCGCGTTCTCGCAGTGCTTGCGCATCCGCACGGCCAGTGTCTTCAGCCCGCGCAGCACGAGCCAACAGTCGAACGGCCCGGGCACCGCCCCGAGCGACTTCTGCAGGAAGTAGAGGCGCTCCGCGACGGTCGGATCGTTCGTCGCGAGGAAGCCGCCGATCAGATCGGAGTGCCCGCCGAGGTACTTCGTCGTCGAATGGAGCACGACGTCGGCGCCGAGTGCAAACGGCTGCTGCAGGTACGGGGAGGCGAAGGTGTTGTCGACGACTACCAGTGCCCCCGCCTCGTGTGCCGCGTCGGCGGCGGCGCGGATGTCGACGATGTTCAGCATGGGGTTCGTCGGCGTCTCGAGCCAGACCATCCGTGTCCGATCATCGAGGTGCGCCGCGACGTTCTCGTTCATCTCTTCCGCGGGCACCCACTCGAACGCGTAGCCCTTCGGCTTGTAGATCTGGGAGAACATCCGGTAGACGCCGCCGTAGACGTCGGCCACTGCGACCACGCGGTCGCCCGGCTCCAGCAGGTGAACCAGCGTTGTGGTGGCGCCGAGGCCCGACGAGAACGCGACCCCGTGCTCCGCGCCCTCGAGCGAGGCGAGGCAGATCTGGAGCGCGGTGCGCGTGGGGTTCGAAACGCGCGCGTAGTCGTAGCCCTTGTGCTCGCCGACTGCCTCCTGGACGAAGGTCGACGTCTGGTAGATCGGCACCGTCACGGCGCCGGTCGCCGGGTCCGGCTCCTGCCCGTCATGGATGGCGCGGGTCTCGAACTCCACGCGGTGATTGTAGTTAGGGCCTCTTTGGCCGAGGCGGCGGCGGGCTCAGTGCCTTCGCCCGCGGCTGACGACGAGCTTCACGGCGCTCCCGGCTTGGAGCACCGTGCCGCTGATCGGCCGCTGGGAGATGACGCGGCCCCTCCTGACGGACGAGTGGATGCGCCTGAGGCCGCCCACGCGGCAGCCGGACCGAGCGATCTCGCGCTTCGCAGCCGCCAGCGTCTCGCGGCGCACCTTCGGCACGCCGCACCGGCCGGTCGCGTTGTTGAGCACGAAGACCGCATGCGACTGGCCGTTCGCGGTCACGACCTCCGGCAGGCGGTCGCCGTTCAGATCCGCCACCGCCAGCTGCGACGGCCCGACGTCGGCCTCGAAGTTCCTGGCCGAGAAGGTGCCGTTCCCTCGGTTGGCGAGCACGGTCACGGTGTTCTCGGCGACCACGGCCCGGTTTGCAGTCACCAGGTCGGGCCTGCCGTCGCGATCGAGGTCGGCGACCGCGAGGTCGACCGGGTCGCTCCCGGCTCGGTAGGTGCGCAAGGCGGCGAAGGTCGCGTTGCCGGTGTTGAGCAGGACCGAGACGGTGCCCGCGTCGTTGGCGGTTGCGAGGTCGCGACGACCGTCGCCGTTCAGGTCGCCCGCAACGAGTTGCCTCGAGCCCTTTCCGGTCGGGTACTCGTGCGGGGCGCCGAAGCTCCCGTCGCCGTTGTTGACGGAGACGGACAACGCGTCCGTCCGGTTGGTCGCCGCGATGTCAGGCCTCCCGTCGCCGTTCAGATCGGCCGGCACGAGCTCGTTCAACGAGCTTGCGATCGGGTACGCACGCCTCGGCCCGAAGCTGCCGTCGCCACGGTTGAGGAGCACCGAGAGCGAGCTCGCGAATGCGGAGGCGGCCGCGAGGTCGGGCTTGCCGTCGCCGTTCAGGTCGGCGACCGCAAGCCGGTTCGGGTGGGCGCCCGCGGCGAAGTCGCGACTTGCTCCGAAGATGCCGTCACCTTGGTTGAGCAGCACCGAGACGCTGTTCGAGAACCAGTCGGCGACGACGAGGTCCGGGAGTGTGTCCCCGTTCAGGTCGGCGCTCGCGAGCGCCTGGGGGCTCCCACCGGTCCGGTAGTCCCGCCTGGGCCGGAAGCCCCCGTCTCGGGCGTTGAGGAGGACGGAGACCGCGTCTGAGGAGACGTCTGCGATCGCCAGGTCCGCGGAGCCGTCGCCGTCCAGGTCTGTCGCCGCGAGCGACCCCGGGCCCTTCCCGAGCTTGTACGTGGCGTTGCGGTGAAACTCGCCCCGCCCGATGTTCCTGAGGACCGAGACCGTGTCCGTGAGGCTGGCCTGGTTGACGGACGTGACCGCGAGGTCCGGCCTGTCGTCGCCGTTCAGGTCGGCGATCGCGAGCCGCCAGGGCTCGGCTCCGGCTCGATACGCCTTCGGACCGGCGAAGGACGGACCAGGCGATGTGGCCGAGGACGCCGAGGCGCCGAGAACGAGCGCGACGCAGCCGCACGTGAGAACGAGTTTTCGACCCACCTGCCTCCCCCGGAGCGTGAATCTGCCGGGAGGTTACAGCCGAAGCGCCGCGCCGAGCTCAGCTGAAGGGCTTCGCCACCATGTCGAGCACGATCACGAGCAGCAGAATTATGTCGGCCCGCGCGACGAGCAGGATCCGGCGCTGCTAGGACCTGGTCCATGAGATCCCTCTCGGTGCGGTAGGCCCCCGCACCGAGAAGCGTAGCGGGGTCAGGTGACCGTTACTACCCGCTCTTGGCCCCTCTTGTAGTCCGGCCCGAGCTTCCGCTGCAGCGTCTGCTCGAGCTCGCCGGTCTGCTCGAGCTCCTCGACGATGTCAGCGCCGCCGACGAGCTCGCCGCGCACGAAGACCTGCGGGATCGTCGGCCAGCCCGACAGGGCGGAAAGCTCTTCGCGGATGCGCGGGTCGGGAAGGATGTCCACCGCGGTGACCGGCGCGCCCGCCCGTCGCAGCGCCTCCAGGGCACGGTGCGAGTTGCCGCACATCACGAACTGCGGCGTGCCTTTCATGAAGAGCGCCACGTCCTCGGTGTCGATGACCCCTTTGATCTGATCCCTTACGTCCACAGTTCTCCCTTCAGTCGTGTCGACCGGTCATTTCAGACGGCCGTGCGAGCGAAGCCCGCACGGCCTGACGAAGACGCCGCAAGCGGCGTCTTTGCGCTCACCCGGCTCCTCTCGTCTTGATCCGCAACTCGTGAATGGTGCCATCGGCGAGCGGGGCTGCGAGCGCGTCGTAGACGAGCCGGTGTTGCTCGATGAGGGAGAGGCCCTCGAAGCGCGCGCTCGCGACCGTGACCTGGAAGTGGTCACCGCCACCGGTTCGATCCTCCACGGCGACGTCGTCGCCGGGGAACGCGTCACGAAGGAGCTGCTCGAGCCGCTCGGTCACTTGGAGTTACGGCCGTGCGCCAGGTACTCGAGCAGGTCGGAGCGGGTGAGCATCCCGGTGGGGCGGCCGCGCGTCGCCACGACCACCGCCGGGCTTCCGCCGCTGAGCGCCGAGAACACCTCGTCCAGCGACTCCTCCGCCTCGACGGCGGCGAGCGGCGGCTGCATCGCCGCGGCCACCTCCTCGTTGAGCGCATCCGGGTTGCGGAAGACGAGGTCGAGCAGTCCGCGCTCCTGCAGCGACCCGACGACGTCCGCAAGCGAGCCGCCGCCGTCGTGCCGCATCACCGGCAGCTGCGAGATCGAGTACTGCTGCATCAGGTCGATCGCGGCGCCGACCTTCTGGTGCGACTCGATCGTGACGAGCTCCGGCAGCTCGGGCGCGTCCTGGTGCTTGAAGGCGAGCACCTCGCGAACCTTCGGAGCCGGCTCGCGCCGCTCGAGGAAGCCGAGCTCGATCAGGTAGTTGTCGTCGTAGAACTTCGACAGGTAGGCGCGCCCGCCGTCGGGGAAGACCGTCACGACGGTCTTGCCCGGGCCGAGCTCCTTCGCGACCTCGACCGCCGCCCAGGCCGCGGTGCCGCCCGAGCCGCCGACGAGCAGGCCTTCCTCCCGTGCGAGCTGCCGCGCGGTCAGGAACGAGTCCCGGTCGGTGACGGTCACCCAGCGGTCGACTACCGAGGGATCGAAGGTCTCGGGGTAGAAGTCCTCGCCGATGCCCTCCACCAGGTAGGGGTGCTGCATCTCGGCGCCCGCGGTGTAGATCGAGCCCTCGGGGTCGGCGCCGACGATCACGAGCTCCGGCTTCTGCTCCTTCAGGTAGCGCGCGGCGCCGGTGATGGTGCCGCCGGTGCCGACGGCGATCACGAGCGCGTCGATCTCGCCGCCGGTCTGCTCCCAGAGCTCGGGCCCGGTCGTCTCGTAGTGCGCGCGCGGGTTGGCGTCGTTGCGGTACTGGTCGGGCTTGTAGGCGCCCGGGATCTCCTCGGCGAGCCGGTCGGAGACGGAGTAGTAGCTCTCGGGCGACTCCGGCTCGACGGCGTAGGGGCAGATGATCACCTCCGCGCCGAAGGCCTTGAGCAGCGAGACCTTCTCGCGGCTCATCTTGTCCGGCATGGTGAAGATGCAGCGGTAGCCCTTCAGCGCGGCGACGATCGCAAGCCCGGTGCCCGTGTTGCCGGAGGTCGGCTCGACGATCGTGCCCCCTGGCTTCAGCTTCCCGTCGCGCTCAGCCTGCTCGACCATCGTGATTGCGATCCGGTCCTTGATCGAGCCCCCTGGATTGAGGAACTCGAGCTTGCCGAGGACGGCCGCGGCGCCTGCGGGAACGACGTTCTGGAGCCGGATCAGCGGGGTGTTGCCGACCAGCTCGAGCAGCGTCGGGTACTCGCGCGCCACGGGCGAAGCGTAATCCGTGGGCTATGCAGGCGCGCGGACCGGCTCGCCCTCGGTCACCTCGACCTTAGTCCCGCGCAGAAGCACGAATGCGACCAGCGCTCCGGCGAGAGCTACCGCGATCAGGGCCCAGAACGCCCACTGGTATCCGGATGTAAGCGCCTGCGCCGGCGGGTGGCCGCTCTTCAGCAGGTCCTTCGAATGCGAGATGAAGATCGTCGACGAGACAGCTACGCCGATTGCGCCGCCGATCTGCTGGTTCGTGTTGATCAGGCCGGAGGCGAGTCCGGCCTCGCGGGGTGCGACCTGCGCGAGTGCCGCGATCGTCACTGGCACGAAAGCGAAGGCCAGGCCGAGGGCGAAGGTGATGTAGGCGGGCAACAGGTCCGGCCAGTAGTGGCCGTCAACTGGGATCTGCGTGTACCAGCCCATGGACGCTGCGAGGACGAGCAACCCGATCACGATCACCGGCATCGGGCCGAAGCGGGTGGTGAGCGCCTGCGCGACGCCCGCCCAGATGACGGTCGTCCCCGCGGTGGCAAGGAACGTCAGGCCCGTCTCCAGCGCTGACCAGCCGAGCACCTCCTGCACGTAGAGGGTGAGCACGAAGAAGTTCGCGAAGATCACCGCGCCGAGCAGGAACCCCACCACGTTGGCTCCAAGCAGCGAGCGGTTTCGGAAGATACTCAGCGGCACGAGCGGCGCCTTGCTGCGCATCTCGATCCCGATCGAGATCAGGCCGAGCACGCCGGAGGCGACCAGCAGCAAGATCGTCCGCGCGGAGCCCCAGCCGACGTCGGGCGCTTTCGAGACCGCGTAGACGAGGATCGCGAGGCTCGCTGTGATCGTGATCGCGCCGGCGGCGTCGAACTCGCGGTGGCCGAGGTCAGCCCTGCTCTCGGGCACGAACCGCAGCGTGAGCAGGAACACCAAGACGCCGACCGGGACGTTGACCCAGAAGATCCACTCCCAGCCGAGGTACTTGGTCAGGATCCCGCCGAAGAGGACGCCTGCTGCCGCCCCCGAGCCGCCCAGGGCACCCCAGATGCCGAGGGCCTTGTTCCGCTCCGCACCCTCCTCGAAGGTCGTCGTCACGATCGAGAGCGCGGCCGGCGAGATGATCGCCGCGCCGAGGCCCTGCACCGCGCGGGCGGCGACGAGGACGCCCGCGCTGTTCGCGAGGCCGCAGACGAGCGAGGCGATTGTGAAGATGATCAGGCCGACGATGAAGATGCGCCGCCGCCCGAGTAGGTCGGCCATCCGTCCGCCGAGCAGTAGGAAGCCGCCGAAGGTGATTGCGTAGGCGGTCAGGACCCACTGGACGGTCGTCTCCGCGACGTGGAGGTCCCTCTGGATCGACGGGATCGCGACGTTGACGATCGCAACGTCGAGGACGGTCATGAAGAAGGCTGCGCCCACGATGGCGAGGGTCAGCCAGCGGCGGTCGGCGGCGGGGCTCATCTTCCTCCCTTGGGGTCGTTTCGGCCCCAAACGCCCCGTCGCGTCGCGGTATTCCGCGCTGCGATCGGGGGCGGGGGCCTGCTTGGCGGCAGCGTAACGACGCTCCTGGGCCAGGGTACCGTCGGCACGGTTTCGGCACAAAGCCGTAACCATCCGCGCGCCCCGCGCGCCTACGCTGTCCTCGGGGGAAAGCACGCGGGGGTCCCCGGGGGAAAGGTTCTCGCGCGAGGCTGCGGCGACGGTTCTCGCAAGGTTTTTGCGCTCGTTGAGAGAAGATCTCGTCTGTGCCCGGCCACGGATCGCTGCCCAGGGATCAAGGCGGTGGGCGGTCCGTGGAGCGTCCCTCCGCGGGCTCCTCGTCGACCCGGCTTGCCTTCGTTTTCGGCGTGCTGGTCGTCGTGCTCGCGGGAACGACCGGTGCAGCCGACGGGAGGCGTCGGCCGGTCTCCGCCTGCCACGGACTGAGGACCACCGCCGCCTACAGGAACGCCGTCCTCGTTGCGCTGGCGTCGAAGCAGGACGTCTGGGGCAACGAGCTCCTCCGCTCACCTGCGGGGCCCACCTACGACGGCGTGCGCCACTACTTGCATCCCCTGATGCGCGTCGGGCGGCCGGCCGGGCTCGGCCCCAGGCAGCTCACCGCCTCCGGCGTCTACTACCTCGCGTTCGGCCAGCCACGCGGCCCGAACGGCACGAATGCGGTGCAGCTTCACGTGGCCGACGGCAGCCAGATCGTCTCCAGGATGGTCAACGGGCCGAGCCTCTCGATCCGAGTCGGCGTACGGGGCAGGGAGCGCTACGGCGCGTGCCTGTCACGTCTCGCCAAGCCGAGGCTCTACCACGGCTACCTGCCGATCCTCGAGACCTCATACCGCGACGCCAAGGGCGTGCGCTACCACCAGGAGTCCTTCGCCGCGCGGATCCCGCAGACGCGGGCGCTCGTCAGCTTCGTGCGCCTAAAGGTCGACCCGTCTCGCTCGCGTTCCGGGACGGCGTACGTGCGCTTCACCCCGTCGCTACGCCACCTGAGCCGCGCGCACCGGCGGCTCCGCCAGGGCACGCGCGCCCGGCTCCTCTTCAGCCGGGACGCGAGGTTCGACGGCCACTCGATCGTCTACACGGTACGACGTCCGCGCTCCGTCTACGTCGCCTGGCTCGACGAGCCGCGACCAACGCGGCCGTTCCGGCTGAACGGCGCAAGCTACGGCCGCGCGAAGCGGTCGCTGATCGCGTTCTGGGACGGCCGTCTCGCCGCGGGAGCGCAGCTCGTCGTGCCCGAGCAGCGCGTCTACGACGCGGAGCGGAACCTCCTGATCCAGAACCAGACGCTGTCGTGGCGCTACAGCCTCGGCAACGCCTACCAGCGCTTCACGTGGGAGCTGATCGACGTCGCCGAGGTGATGGGCGCCTACGGCTACCGGGGCATCGAGCGGGCGATTCTCAACGCCTCCCTCCACGCGCCGACCTACTTCCGAAACCGCTCGCGCGGCGAGCAGATGACCGGCACCGCGGACTACTTCCGGCGCTTCGGCGACCTGGCGTTCGTCAAGCGGGTGACGCCGCGGTTCCGCCTCTACGTGACGGCCTTCCAGCGCCAGCTCGACCGCGGCTCGACCGGTCTGCTCAGCCGGGAGCGGTACGGGGCCGACCTCCTGTACAAGGTCTACGGGCTCCACACCCAGGTGCTGGCGCTCCAGGGGGTTCGCGCGATGGCCGCCGTCTGGGCCGCAACCGGGTACCTGCTGCTCGCCGACGAGGCGAATCGCGTCGCTGCCCGGCTCGACGCGGGCCTCCGCGCGGCGGTGGCAGCGAGCCAGATCGGGCTGCCCGACGGCTCGCTCTTCGTCCCGATCGCGCTGCTCGACGGGGAGGAGCGCCCGTACAACGCGCTGACGAACTCGAAGCGCGGCAGCTACTGGAACCTCGTGATGCCGTACGTGCTCGCCTCGCGCTTCTTCCCGCCCGGCGGTTTCCAGGCGACGGGGCTGCTGCGCTACATGCTCGACCACGGCTCTCGCTTCCTGGGGCTCGTTCGCTTCGCTCCGCATACCGGCGTGACGAACCCCGGCTACCAGCGGCCCGGATCGGACGACGTCTACGGTACGAACGTGGTCCGCTTCCTCGCGGACAACCACCAGTACGGCCTGCTGCAGCTGAGCCTCTACGGCAAGCTCGGCGCCGGCATGACGGAGAACACCTTCGTCTCCGGCGAGGGCTCCACGATCCAACCCGTTCCCGGCCAGTACTACCGTGCGATGCACCGCCCGCCGAACAGCGGCAACAACGCGATGTTCCTCGAGGCGCTGCGGCTGATGTTCGCGCACGAGACCGCCGGCGGGCTCGAGCTTGCCTACTCCACGCCGCGCGGCTGGCTCGCGCCCGGGAAGCGGATCGACGTGCGACGGCTGCAGACGAGCTTCGGGCTGCTGTCCTACTCGCTCGACGCGAGTGCCTCGAAAGTTCGCGTTCGCGTCGACGTGCCGCCCAGGCTGACCGGCCCGCTCTCGCTGCGCCTCCGGCTGCCGGCGGGCGAGCACATCGCGTCCGTGCGGGCCCGCGGGAAGTCCTTCGAGCGCCTCTCGAGGCGCGACACGCTCGACCTCACCGGCCTGAGAGGCCACGTCGAGCTCGCCGTGGCGATCAGTGGCGGAAGTGGCGCCGGTGGGTGAACACCAGCGTCGCGCCTGAGCGCTGGACCGCCTCGATTACCTCGGCGTCGCGCTTCGAGCCGCCCGGCTGGATGACGCCCGAGATGCCGGCCGCGAGCGCGAGCTCCGGCCCATCGGCGAAGGGAAAGAACGCGTCCGAGGCCATCACCGCGCCCGCGGTTTGGTGGCCGTGCCCGCGCGCCTTCTCGAGCGCGATGCGCACCGCGTCTACCCGGCTCATCTGCCCGGCGCCGATCCCGATCGTCTGCAGGTCGTGCGCGAGCACGATCGCGTTGGAGCCGACGTGCTTGCACACGCGCCAGGCGAAGAGCAGGTCGCCCCAGGCCATCTCGCTCGGCGAGCCGCAGACCACGTCCATCGTGTCGCGGTCGTCGATCTCCGAGTCGCGCTCCTGCACGAGCAGTCCGCCGAGGACGCGGCGGTAGTCGCGCTCGCCGGGGTTCGAGAGCCGCCGCTCGCGGTCCTCGAGGATTCGGGTCGCCGGCTTGCTCCGCAGCAGCTCGAGGGCGGCGGGATCGAAGCCGGGCGCGAAGAGCACTTCCACGAACTGCTGCACGAGACGCTCGCCGAGGGCCTCGGTCACCGGACGGTTGAGCACGATCACGCCGCCGTAGGCCGAGAGGGGATCGGCGGCAAACGCCCGGTCGTACGCCTGCTCGATCGAGCCCGCGACCGCGACGCCGCAGGGGTTCGCGTGCTTGACGATCACGCAGGCCGGAAGCTCGAACTCTCGCGCCACGAGCCGCGCCGCCGAGAGGTCGTTCAGGTTGTTGAACGAGAGCTCGCGCCCGTGGAGCTGGTCGACGCGCGAGAGCAGGTGCATGCGCGTGCCGCGCTCGGAGTAGTAGGCCGCGCCCTGGTGCGGGTTCTCCCCGTAGGCCAGCTCGAGCTCCCTGGTGAAGCCGGGGAGCAAGGTCGCCGGGTAGGCCTCGGGCACCGAGAACCAGCTCGCGATCGCGGCCTCGTAAGCGGCGGTCAGACCGAACGTCTCGGCGGCGAGCCGGCGGCGCGAGCTCAGCGACAGGTCGTTGTTCGCACGCAGCTCGAGCAGGACCTCGTCGTAGCGCTCGGGGCGGCAGACCGGCGCCACGTGCGCGAAGTTCTTCGCTGCTGCCCGAAGCATCGCGGGCCCGCCGATGTCGATCATCTCGACGGCGTCCTGCTCGTCCACGGCGCGCCGGGAGACGACGTCCTCGAACGGGTAGAGGTTGACGCAGACGAGGTCGAAGGGCTCGATCCCGTGCTGGTCGAGGGCGGCGGTGTCGTCCGGGCGGTCGCGGCGCGCGAGGATCGCCGCATGGATGTGCGGGTGGAGCGTCTTGACTCGCCCGCCGAGCAGCTCGGGCACCTCGGTCAGCTCCTCGACGGGAGTGACCGGGATTCCGACCTTCTGGAGGAACGCGGCCGTGCCGCCGCTGGCGACGAGCTCGACGTCGAGCTTCGCCAGGCCCCGGGCGAACGGCTCCAGGCCGTTCTTGTCGTAGACCGAGATCAGCGCGCGGCGGATCACGCGATCAGTTCACGGACGACCTGCGGCAGGAGGCGGTGCTCCACAGCCTGGACGCGCGCCTTGAGGCTCTCGGCGTCGTCCGAGGGCAGGACCGGCACGCGCTCCGCGGCGATTACCGGGCCGGAGTCGACCCCGCCGTCGACGTAGTGGACGGTCGCAGCCGTCTCGGGCGCGCCTGCGGCGAGGACGTCGTCGATCGGGTGCGGCCCGGGGAAGTCGGGCAGCGGCGCGGAATGGGTGTTCACGACGCGGCCGGGGAAGCGCTGCAAGAACGGCTGCCGCAGCAGGTGCATGTACCCCGCGCACACGACCAGGTCGACGCCGCGGGCCGCGAGCCACTCCGCCATTGCCGCGTCGCGTTGCTCCCGGTCGGCGTAGTCGTCGAGCTCGAAGACCGCGACCGGGACTCCGGCCCGCTCGGCTCGCTCCAGCGCGGGGGCGCCGTGGACGTTGCTCGCGACCGCCGCGATCGGCAGGCTCTCGTCGATCAGCGCCTGAAGGTTCGTCCCCTCTCCGCTCACGAGGACGCCGATCACGCGAGCCGACCGATCACCGTGCCGGTGGCCGCGTGCTGCTCCGGCACCACCGCGCACATTCCGATCCCGAGGTTGAAGACGTGCCGCTGCTCCTCCTCGGCGACGCCGTTCTCGTCGAGCCACGCGTAGACCGGCGGACGCTCCCACGCGTCCCAATCGATCTCCGCGGAGAGCCCCGCGGGCAGCACGCGCGAGAGGTTCCCGAGGATGCCGCCGCCGGTGATGTGGGCGAGCGCCTTCACGTCCGCCCGCTCCCGCAGCGTGTGAACCTCGTGGAGGTAGAGCCGGTGCGGCTCGAGGAGGAGGTCGGCGTCGAAATCGCCGTCGCCGACGAGCTGCCGCACAAGCGAGAAGCCGTTCGTGTGCAGGCCGGAGGAGGGGAGGCCGAGCACGACGTCGCCCGGCTCGCAGCGGGAGCCGTCGATCAGACGGTCTCGCTCCACGAGCCCGACGCACGTGCCGGCGAAATCGAGCTCCTGCTCCCGGTAGACGCCCGGGAGCTCCGCGGTCTCGCCGCCGATCAGCGCGCAGCCGGCCTCGAGGCAGACCTCCGCAGCTCCCTCGACGAGCTCGGCGACCTGCGCGAGGTCGAGCTCGTGCGCGGCGACGTAGTCGAGCAGGAAGAGCGGCTCGGCGCCGGTCGTGAGCACGTCGTCGATGCAGTGCGCCGCGAGATCGCGCCCCGCGTCGCGCAGGCGTCCCGCCCGCCGGGAGAGCACGAGCTTCGAGCCGACGCTGTCGGTGGAGGCCGCGAGCAGCCGGCGGTCGTCAAGGGCGTAGAGGCCCGCGAAGCCGCCGAACGCGCCCTCGACCGCGGGGGTGCGCGTCGACGCCGCCGCGGCCCGCAGCCGCTCGACCACTTCCTCGGCGGCGGCGAGCGAGACCCCGGCCGCCTCGTACGTCCTGTCCTCGGTCACCCGGCGAGTCTAAATCGGCGTGCGGCTAGTCGAAGAGCTCGGCGTACAGCTCGGGGCGTCCGCGGGGGCCGCCCTCCAAAAACCGCACCGTCGTCTCGCCGAGGACGACGTTCGCCTCGGCCTGGTCGGCCTCGAGCAGCCCGCTTAGCGCTTCGGCCTTCGCGACGGGGTCGTCGGCGCGCAGGTGCAGCTCCGAGAGCCGCAGCTCGTCTGCATTCCCCAGCAGCTCGTCGATCCAGTCGCGCTGGGGATGGATCTCCAGCCGGTAGCCCGCGTTGGTGGCGACGAACGTGCGCCGGCCCGGGTACTCCTGCACTCGCAGCCGGAGCTCGGTCGCTCGTTCGAGCACGTCGTGGAACTCGTCGTCGTCGAGCGCGACGCCGACGTGGTCGACGCGCGGAAGCGGCCACTGGCCGGGCTGCACGACGACGTTGACCGCGCCGCGCTCGAGCTCGGTGAGGCGGTGCCGGAAGCCCGCCCGTTCGAGCTCCTCCCACGAGACTCCGGCCTCGAAGTGCACCTGGTCCTCGCCGATCCGCCCGTAGCGCGCGACGAGCCGGAAGCCCAGCTTCCCGAGATAACGCGCTTCGACCTCCCGCACGTTGCTCGTCACGAGGTGGTAGTGGAAGAGCTCCATCAGTGCGGCTTGCGGCCAAAGTGTGCAGGAAGTAGCCGTGTGACGCGGAACGTGACGCTCGTCACGTGAGCTCCTCCGGCGTCCACCACGTCGATCTGGTCGTGTCCTCGATCGAGCGGAGCCTGCCCTTCTACCGCGACCTGCTCGGCCCGCTCGGGTTCCACGGCGTGAGCGAGGTGCAGGGCGAGCGCGGTGAGACGATCTGGTACCTCTGGGGCCCTGCCAGCTCCATTGGGCTGCGCGAGGCGCAGACCGAGAGCGAGGGCCCGTACGACCGCTACCGCGTGGGGCTCCACCACCTCGCTCTCGAGGCCGGCTCACGCGCCGCCGTCAACGAGCGCGCGGAGTGGCTTCGGGCGCAGGGCGCAGAGATCGAGAGCGGCCCGGAGGAATACTGGTATGCGCCCGGGTATTACGCAGTGTTCTTCTACGATCCCGACGGCATCAAGTTGGAGATCGTCCACGTCCCCGGCCTCGCGGCCTGAAGAAAGGAGAGCTGGCATGTCGACCACTCCCCCGGAGCAGCCCGCCGGCAGCACGGGCCGTTCCCGCCCCTCGATGGGGATGCCGACCATCTCGTCGGGAGCGCGCCTGCCGATCCCGGGCAACGCGGAGTTTGCGTTCGTCGTCGCGCTCGAGATCTTCCTGGCGATCCTGCTCTTCGACGACGCCTGGAACGTGAACGACTGGGCCTTCGCATCGACGATCATCGGCGTCGGCTACCTGATCAGCCGCGGCATCGCCAAAGCAAGCCGCGTCCTCGAGCAGTAGCCCCAAAGCTATGCGCCTCGCCGGGCCCAACGACGCGCTGGGGTGGCGCTACGCGCGGGCCGGCTCGAACCTCAGCTTGGCGCCCTCGCCCGGGATTGCGGTCGGGTAGTCCCGCGTAAGGCCCAAACCCGGGGTCAGATCTTGCAATGCCACTTTTCCGTCACGAAAGCGCAACAAATCGTCCACCGATGTGGACGGGTTGAGGCAATGACGACACTTCTCGACATGCGGTTCGCGCGGCGAATGTTGCAATGCAAGATCTGACCCCGGGTTGACGCGCTGGGGTGGCGCTACGCGCGGGCCGGCTCGAACCTCAGCTTGGCGCCATCGCGCGGGATTGCCGTCGGGTAGTCCCGCGTAAGGCACGCGCGGCAGAGCTCTGACTCAGGCCGTCGCGTCGAGGCCTGCAAGCCGTCGAGCGAGAGGTAGGCCAGCGAGGTGGCGCCGATGTGCTCGCGCACTTCCTCCACCGAGCGGGAGGCGGCGATGAGCTCGTCCTCCTCGGCGAAGTCCATGCCGTAGTAGCACTGACCGATCACCGGCGGCGAGGAGATCCGCAGGTGCACCTCTGCCGCGCCCGCTTCGAACAGCATCTGGACGATCTTGCGCGTCGTGTTGCCGCGGACGATCGAGTCGTCGACCGCGACGACGCGCTTGCCGGCGACCTCCGCGAGCGGGTTGAACTTCAGTTTCACGCCCTGCTCGCGCAGTCCCTGGTCGGGCTGGATGAACGTCCGACCGACGTAGCGGTTCTTGATCAGGCCCTCGGAGAACGGGATCCCGCTCGCGCGCGAGAAGCCGATCGCGGCCGGCGTGCCCGAGTCGGGAATCGGCAGCACGAGGTCGGCCTCGACGGGCGCCTCGTCGGCGAGCCGCTCGCCCATCCGCACGCGCGCGCCGTGCATCTCGACGCCCTCGAGACGGGTGTCGGGCCTGGCGAGGTAGAAGAACTCGAAGATGCAGAGCGCACCGTGCGGCGCGGGCTCGACCGCCTGCCGGGCTCGCACGCCGTCCCCGTCGATCAGCACGAGCTCTCCGGGCGCGAGCTCGCGCTCCAGCTCGGCGCCGACGAGGTCGAGGGCGCATGTCTCCGAGGCCAGGATCCACTCGCCCTGCTCGCCGCGGCCCAGGCAGAGCGGGCGGAAGCCGTGCCGGTCGCGGAAGCCGATCAACGTCCCCTCCGAGAGCGCGACGATCGAGAACGCGCCCTCGAGCCGCGCCATCGCGGCAGCGATCGCGTCCTCGAGCGGCGACTCGTTGTTTGCGATCAGCGCCGCGATCACCTCGGTGTCGGAGGTCGTCCCGAGAGTGACGCCTTCGGCCGCGAGCTCCTCGCGCAGTTCGCCTGCGTTGACGAGGTTGCCGTTGTGGCCGAGCGCGACGGTGCGGCCACGCCCTCGCTGGATCTGGGGCTGCGCGTTCGTCCAGTGCGTCGAGCCCGTCGTGGAGTACCGCGTGTGCCCGATCGCGGTGTCGCCGCGCAGGCCGCTCAGCTTCTGCTCGTCGAAAACCTGGGTGACGAGGCCCATGTCCCGGAGCACGGTCAGGCGGCCGCGGTCGGAGACCGCGATCCCGGCCGACTCCTGGCCTCGGTGCTGGAGCGCGAAGAGGCCGAAGAACGTGACGCGGGCGACGTCCCGCTCCGGTGCGCGGATGCCGAAGACGCCACACATCAGCGCACGGTCCCAAGCTCGCGCAGGTCAGGCCAGTCGGGCTTCTCGCCCGCGAGGATCACCGAGCCCTGCGGCGCCTCCCCGTCGGCTAGGAACTCGTGTCCGCAGAACGCGGATGCCTCCGCAAGTGCGCTGCCAAGGCCGCTCACACCGACGTCGTGCGCGAAGGAGAGCTGCGCGGCATTGCGCCACAGCCAGGTGATCAGCTCGACCTCGTCTCCTGAAGCGAGCCAGACGCAGTCGCCGGGCCTCCAGCCGCGCGGGACCGCGCGCACGTCGGGCACGAGGCCGATGCAGCCGACCACCGGGGTCGGCGGGATCGGCCGCCCGTCGTTCTCGTTGTAGAGCGAGACGTTGCCCGAGACCACCGGCACGCCGAGCGCCTCGGCCGCCTCTGTGATGCCCTCGATCGCCTCCACCAGCTCCCAGCCGATCTCGGGCTTCTCCGGGTTCCCGAAGTTGAGGCAGTCCGTCAGCGCGAGTGGCTCGCCGCCCGCACAGGCGACGTTGCGTGCCGCTCCGAGCACGGCTTGCCTGCCCGCGGCCCGCGGGTCACGCTCGCCGACCGGCGGCCCTTGCAGGGAAACAGTCAACCCCCGCCACGAGGGCCGCAGCTGCAACACCGACGCGTCGAGCCCAGGCCGACGCACCGTCCGCGAGAGCACGAGCTGGTCGTACTGCTCGTAGATCCAGTCTTTCGGCTCGAAGTTGACCGGGTCGACGGAAGCCCGCGGCCGGGCGGTCTCGAGCCGGTCGACCTCGTAGCGCGGGCACTCGTCGGTGAGGAACGCGGCCGGGATCTCGCCGACGACATCGCCGTCGGAGAACGCTCGAAGCTCCTCGGTGTCCGTGACCTCTCCGACCGCTGCGTGGTGCAGCTCCCAGCGGTCGAGCACCGCCTCGACCTCGGAGAGCCGCTCGGGCTGCACGACCGCGACCATCCGCTCCTGGCTCTCGGAGATCATGATCTCCCAGGGCTCCATGCCCTCCTCGCGCAGCGGGACGCGGTCGAGGTGGACGTCGACTCCGGCCCCGCCGCGGGCCATCTCGGCCAGCGACGAAGCGAGCCCGGCCGCGCCGCAGTCCTGCAGCGACTCCACGAGCCCCGCCTCGACGAGCTCGAGCGAGGCCTCGATCAGCTTCTTGCCGGTGAACGGGTCGCCGACCTGCACGGACGGGCGCTTCTCGTCGGACTCTTCGCCCAGCTCCTGGCTGGCCAGCACGGAGGCGCCGCCGATCCCGTCGCGTCCAGTTGTCGCGCCGTAGAGAACGAGCAGGTTCCCGGTCCCGCGCGCACGCGCGCGTGTGACTCGCTCAGAACGGAGCAGTCCGACGCACATCGCGTTCACGAGGCAATTGCCGTCGTACGCCTCGTCGAACACCGCCTCGCCGCCGACGGTCGGAACGCCCACACAGTTGCCGTAGTGACCGATCCCCGCGACCGCGCGGCGGAACGCCCAGTCGGGCGCGCCGAAGCGCAGCCCGTCGAGGAGCGCCACCGGCCGCGCACCCATCGCCACGATGTCGCGCAAGATCCCGCCGACGCCCGTGGCCGCGCCCTGGAACGGCTCGACCGCGCTCGGATGGTTGTGCGACTCGACCTTGAACGCGACCGCCTCGCCCTGGCCGAGGTCGATGACGCCCGCATTCTCGCCCGGCCCCTGTAGCACGCGCTCGCCCGCCGACGGCAGACGCTTCAGCAGCCGCGCCGAATGCTTGTAGCCGCAGTGCTCCGACCAGAGCAGCGAGAAGACCCCCAGCTCGAACTGGTTCGGCTCGCGCCCGAGCAGCTCACCGATGCGGGAGTACTCGGAGTTGGTCAGGCCGAGCGCCCGATGGAGCGGCTGTTCCGAGACCCTCGTCAGAACAGTCGAGTCTAGCCGCCTCGGCTGACGCCCTTCACGGGGGAAACCCGGTTTCCCCCGTTCGCCCCCTCGTTGGGTTGACGCGCGTCCCGCGCAGTTAAGGCTCCGGCGGGCGAAGCCGCCTCCGCCGAAGGAGATCAAGCTCGCCTGGGCCAGCGTTGCTCCTATGTCAAT